>NZ_JAJNIK010000003.1:0-410462 GCF_022386495.1 Mammaliicoccus sp. H-M34 | reverse complement strand
AATTCTGAGTAATGTCCGTAAGATGTATTGTTAGGGACATAATTCTGAGTAATGTCCGTAAGGGGTGTTGTTAGGGACATTATTCCGAGAAATGTCCGTAAGAGGTGCTGCTAAGGACATAATTCTGAGTAATGTCCGTAAGATGTATTGTTAGGGACATAATTCTGAGTAATGTCCGTAAGGGGTGTTGTTAGGGACATTATTCCGAGAAGTGTCCGTAAGAGGTAGTGTTAGGGACATAATTCTGAGTAATGTCCGTAAGAGGTGCTGTTAGGGTCATTATTCTGAGTAATGTCCGTAAGAGGTAGTGTTAGGGACATAATTCTGAGTAATGTCCGTAAGAACTAGTGTCTAAGGAGAATAATTCGGAATTCTGCCAGTTATCCCGAACCCAAGCCCCAACCATCCTCACTTTCTCCACACGAAAAAGCTAAGACAATTTATTTGTCTCAGCTTTTCCTTTACTTAAAGTTCAATTGTATTTCTTTATTTGATAATGGTGCGAATTGATTGTAAATTTCAAGTAGTTTTACTTTTTCGTTATTCCAATTATAGATTTCTTTAGCTTGTTTAGTGTTCTCACTAAGTCTATTTCTAAGTGCCTCATCGCTCACTAATTTATTAACCGCTTCAGCTATTTCATTTGCGTTATGAGGGTCGACTACTATACCTGTATTGGTTTCGTCTACTACTTTTTTGATTTCAGGAAAATCACAACTTATAACTGGTACATGTGCCATCATATACTCGAACAATTTATTTGAGCTTGCTGAGTAATGATTGAAACATATGTTTTGTAACACTTGAAATCCTAAGTAAGCTTCTCTAGTATAAGATGGTAATTCTTGAAAAGGTACTTTATCTAAAAAGTGAATTTTATCTGCTTTGGCAGAATTTTTACTCATATCTTTTAATTGTTGTGTTAATTTTCCTCCGCCAATAAATAATAAGTGTCCTTCTTCAATATCGTCCATTGCTTTAATCAATAATTCTAGTCCTCTACCTTGTTGTAGTCCACCTTGATATAACAATATTTTTTCATCTTCATTTATACCTATTATTTGATGTAAGTTGATTTTATGTTTATCTTGTATATCATATTTTTCAGAGTAATTGTATAGCGTTTTTGGATAAAATCCATAAATTTTTTCGTTATACTTTGCTCTTGTATGGTTTTCTACAATCATTTGATCAACAAATTTTAGCATAAATGATTCAATTTTTTTAATTTTTTCTTTATTATAACCTGTTCTATCTGATTGAACTTCATGACTATCATATATAAGTGGTCTTGGTTTTAATCTTAATTTCGAGCAAACGATTGCTTGAGGTAATGTATTTAAATCATTTGCATGATATATATCTGCATTCTGGAAATAACCTTTAACAATCATTCTCGTTATAATGGCACCGTTTATGAACCATTTTCTTAGTTTTTTAATTTTAATCATACCAGCAGCAAGGGCTAGTGACATTAAATACGCAGCCATTATAGTAAAGCTAATGTAAAAAAGCCCTGGTATAATCGCAACTTGAACACCAGCAACTACTAGTAAAAATTTTTTTCCATAATCTTGATATGCTTGTAACATCCAAGGATAACGTTTTACTCTATGGACTCTAAATGAATTAGAAATTTCTTCATAGGCTGTGATGACAGGATTTTTAGGATCATCGATTGCAATTAAGTCTACTTCATAGCCTTGTTCTGCTAATGTTGTACATTCTCTATTTACTCTCGCATCATTTGTAAAATGATTCCAAACAAACATTGTGACTTTTTTCATTTTCTAACCTCATTCTTTATGATTTATAGTATACCTACTTGGAACAACAGTATATACAACCATGCTACACTCACTAGCCCAATCATTGCTAATATGCTTGTTGGTCTTTTTTCTTTATGAATTACAGATTCATCAACTTCTTTATCGCGTTGCTGTTGAATTTTAATACGTTTATAATCTAACTGTTCTTCTTTAGTTTTCTTTTTTACTTTTTGAATGAGATGAACATATCTCGCAACTACATCATTAACATCACCATACGCAACCATTTCTCCATAATGTATCCAAATTGCTTTCTTACACATTTTTTTAATTTGTCCTGCTGAGTGTGATACAAAAAATATTGTCTTACCCTGCTCTTGTAATTCATGCATTTTATCTATACATTTATTTGAAAAAGTTTCATCTCCTACAGATAAAGCTTCATCAACAATTAATATATCTGGGTCTGTATGGATAGCTATAGCAAATCCTAGTCTAGACTTCATACCGCTAGAATACGATTTTAAAGGTTGATATATAAATTCATCTAATTCACTAAATTGTACAATATCATCAAATTTTTCATTGATTTCCTTTTGTGTCATACCATGCATCAAGCATTTATATTGAATATTTTCTGCACCAGTAAAATCTGGGTTCAAACCTGCACCAATAGCAATTAAGGAAGGTTTTCCATTTGTATGTACTGTACCAGATGACGGTTCGACTACCCCACCTAAAATATTAGATAGAGTTGACTTTCCGGAACCATTCAATCCAATAATACCTACAGATGTCCCCTCTTCAACTTCAAATGTTATATCGTGCAAAGCATAGTAAGGTTTTGATTTATAACTTAAGCCAAAAGTAAATAAAGATAATAATTTATCTTTTCTATTTACATTCAAGTCATAAACCTTTGAGACATTTTCACATTTAATTTTATATGTTTTTGTCATCTTCATCACCTTTTCTTAAAAACGTAATTAGCTTTTCAATATTATCTTCCCAAATTAAATGTTCATCTCGGTATTTTTTTGCGTTGTTTTCTTTTTTCAACAACTTATTTTTGTCATTTTTTAAAGATTCTATCTCATTAACTATTGTTTCATTTGAAGCTTGTTTCCGAGCAAATCCTAAATCATATTTTTGTATAATCGCTTCAGTAGGACCACTTATATTGGATACGGGCGGAGTACCTACTCCTATTGAATCAACAATTTTACCTGGCATAACATTCATAAAAACATCTGACGATTCTAATATTGAAAGTGATACATGATGTTTAGAAATTTCTGATAGACAAGCTACACGATCAACTGGCTTTTTCACGTGGATATACGCACATTCTTTGACAGCTTTTCTAAATTTATCAGCTTGTACACCGTACACAATAGCAGTTACGTATATTTTTTTATTATTTAATGCTTTGCATATTGAGATTAACTTATCGACATCTTGAGCATACCCTATATTTCCAGTATATATTACACTGAAATCTTGATACTTTTCTTCTGTTATTAGCTCACTCTTTGAAATTCCATTAGGTAAGTAAAAAATTGGTGTTTTATTTTCTAATTTATTTTGTATGTGTGCTCTAAATGCTTCATTGTTTATAACAATTTTATCTGTAGAATTGTACATCTTCTTCTCTAAATATTTTAAAAGTGGCATAAATAAACTGATGTTTATATGTTTTAAACCGTTTACACTATCTGGCCATAAATCTCTAATTTCTAAAACATATGTCGGTTTTTTTGCTTTTTTGAAAAAAAGCGTCGCCCAAGCAAGAAATATATTTGGACTGGAAACGTATATAATATCATAATCTTCTTTATGCATATTCAGAAATACTTTTAATCTAACGTACTGTTCTATATAGTATACTAACCTCATAATAAAATTACTATTTTGTTTATTACCATGCATTTTCATACGTATAATTTTACTTTTTTCTAATTTATTTAAAGATTGATCAGTAAAGTATGCATCATCATCAAATAAGCTTTGATTTGGATATGTTGGTTCAGTTGTTAACATAGTCGGATCTGCGCCTTTGACTTTAAATGCTTTAAACATCATTTTCATTCTGTTTGCTGCAGATCCGAGTTCTGGGTAAAAGTTTTGGGAAATCATTAATAATTTCTTTGTCATATTATAAACACCCTATAAGTAGTCTAGTAACTTCCTTTTAAATCTTGAATGAATTAATGAACCAATTAACAATAATAATATTGTTATTAACCAAAAATATAAATGATCATGCCATTCTCCATATACTGATACATTTCCATGAACAAATGCCGTTCTGTATACACCTACTAAGTAAGCAAATGGATTCAAGCTCGCTAATCTTTGTAGAATACCATGTGCCTCTTCCATCGCCCAAAATATTGGTGTCATAAAGAATAACATTCTAATGATATTTTGAAGTAAATTTTTAGTATCTCTAATGATAATTATTAAAGTACTCATAATTAGTGAAATACCAAAAATAATTGCATATGATGCTACTAAGAAATAAATAAACCAGAAATAGTGCCACCATGGTACATAACCATTAATAAGTGAAATTACAAATAATATTGATGATGTAATCATTAAATTAATCATATTGTTAGTTAATGCGATTGAAATAAATATTGATGATGGGAATCTCATCTTTGATAATAGTCCTACATTACCTTGTATTGAAGTTGCACCAGTATTTATACCTTGTGATATAAATAACCATGGAAAGAGACCTGAAATTAAATGTACTAAAAATGGTACACCAACTACTTGTGCATTTGCATCTCCTCTTAAACCTAAACCAAATACGAGATAATAAACTGCTACTTGTAGTATTGGCTGTAATATATTCCAAAACACGCCAAGATAGTGATTGGCGTATTGACTTTTCATATTATAAATTGCAAGTTTCAAAATTTTAGGTAAATTATTAAGTTGTTCTTTAAAGATTTCAGTAACTATCTTCATATTATAACGACCTACTTGATTTTTTATTTTTCAATAAGTTCAAATTCTGAAGCATTTATCCACGATGACTTTTCAAAATTTTTACTTGCATATACTGAAATTATTTTTGACTCATGAGGATTAAAATTCAAATCATATCCATTTATACTTAAATCGACTAAATCGATTTGATGATCCTCAATATCAAAGTATATTATCTCTCTGCCATTAGTGTTGTTATAAAATGTTTTTATTTCAATTTTTTGAACGTTATTAGTTTTGTTAGTTAAAGTAAATATCTTTTTATTTACATCGCTAAACTTATTTGAAAGTGCTCTAAACCTTGTGCTATTTAAATTATTACGTTGATAAAAATCATCTGTTTCAATTATGATGTTTTCTAAGTTACTATTGCGTTCATTTATTTGCTGTTCCAATTGATCCACTTTATTTTCTAAAGTTTGGCTATTGTTTACTTGAAAATAATTTAAAATTGGCCAATTATTTTTTACAATCAATTGATGAAGCTTGTTTTCTTTTTTATCTGAATCATTTATTTTAAGTAATTCAAATAGTATATGCCTTGTATTAATTAAACTAAAGACATCTAAAAAGTCATCACTTTCTTGAATAATACAACTATGCCATCCGTTCATTCTAGATTCATAGTATAAAATTTCATATGGATGATAACCCATTTCTATCGTCTTATTCAATTCATTTCTTTCAATAAAACGAGATAAATATTCTATTTGATGCTCATCATCAAACGGAAAGTCTTTAGCCCATTTTTTAATAGCATTCGTATAAGGAATAAAAGAATCTTTTGTTTGAATACTTTTTGGAACGATATCTTTCGCTAATTCAAAAATTGTCGATTTTAAATGTAATGCATTTTGAAAATCATAATTTTCGTTATAATAATTGATTAAATTAATGCTATGACTTGTTTCATATTGTTCATATTTAACTTTCATTTCAGGCTTTATAGACGAATTATCCATATTAAATAATTTATAGTTTAAATTAAGATTATAAGCAATTTTACGTGCGATTGATTCATCTAATTTATATATCTTCGAAACTTGTTTGTTTTCCAATTCATCTATGTTTCTCGTATAAGTGAAGAATTTAACACTATCCACAAAATCTTTTATATATGATAATGATACTTTTGAATCATGCCCTGCTGTAATAGAGCATAATATTTTTTTATCTAAATTAAATAAATATTTAACTGATTCTTTTATTTCATTATCTATTAAGTTCAATACTTCCTCAGCAGTTTTGACTTTAAAAGATTTAATTGGATAAATTCTTTTAATTTGATGCTGCGTCATATTTAGCCGTGTATTGGAATTAAACTTATATATATTTTTATATTTGCTATAGTCTAAAAACCCATTTGATTTAGAAGCTATTTTTTCACACTCAATATTATAGTACTCTTCAATCAACTGCTTGAGTAGTTCTGAATGACTAGCATACATTGATAATTCATTATGATAATACAAAGACAAAAATGATGTAGCATCATTATAAAAATACACTTGTCCTTTATATTCAATAAACATTGCATATCGTCCATTATAAAAACTCATCTCTTCAAGAAATTCATAAGAATCTAACTCATGTGATAATAAGCGAGAGAATATTTCATGATAGTTTAATTCACTATTTTGAGTATGAACTAAATGACCTAATAAGATGACTTTTGTTTCATTCACCATTACTTCACATTGAGCTAAGTCATGAGCGTAATAAACATTAAACTTTCCAATATTCGTATTCTCTTGATAGTATGTATGATCAAGAGAGAATTGATTAGGTAATACTATATATGCTTTATGAAACTTAGCCAATACATTATCCATCATATTCTCCCCCTATTATCCATCACTTATTGAACTTCTTTTTTTAGATTTTCAACATATTGATTTAAATCATGGTCTTCTGGACGCTTATACTGATCGTATAAACTATAAATTTCTAAAAATCTCTCAACCGCTTCTTTTCTTTCTTCAGGCTTAACTTTCTCAAGTCTTGGTAAATACCAACCTTTAACATAGAAGTTAAATCTATGTTCTAAATACGAACTAAGTAAGCCGTGCTTTTCATAGAAAGGAATTCTTTCAATTTCTAAAGCATAATATTTATCGAATAATTTTTTGGAAATTGAATTAGTTACAGAACCTGAAACAGCTGCATAATACATATGAATAACGTCAGTAACAGCTTTTACTTTTTTAGAATTAATCATCAATTCTTGGAAGAACAATGTATCTTGCCCAGCTGCTCCTTCAATCATTTGAATGTTATTATCTTTAATAATTGCTGATTTAATAACTAAAGCTTGTATACTTTGTGCTCGTAATCCACATTTCTTCATATATTTCTTAGGATCTTCAATTAATAAGTTACCGTCATTGTATTTCTTAACAGTTCCAGCATAATTAAACAATGCTCTACGTTTGTTGTCTTCTTTAATAATATTTCCAACAACCATATCTACATCTTTATTTGTTTCGATTTCTTCTAATAAAGTTGCATATCCATCGCCTGTTGCTTCATTATCAGGATCAAGATAAGTTATATATTTTGTAGAAGCAAGCTCTGCACCTTTATTTCTAGGTCTTGATGCACTTCCTGATCCTTGTTCATATTCATAATACACAATATCAGGGAATCTTCTTCTTAGCCTATTAATAATAGAAATCGTTTCTGAATCTGTGCTTCCATCATTTACAAATATAATCTCCATTTGACTAAAGATAGAGGATCTTCTTAAACTACGCATACATTTATCTTCTAAATACGTCCCATTATTGTGTATAGGGATAATTACACTCAACTTTTTGTTTTGCTTATTTTGACCATATAAAGTAGATTCGTAAATTTCGGATCGATCTAAATTATAGCCATTATTGGATTGCAATATATTTAAGTTTTCGTCTACAATATTTCTATGATACATCGTTAAATATTTGTTTTTTGCTTCATCAATATATTGATGTGCTTCATGTTGTTTATCCTTAGTGACAAAATCAACATCTACATATTTAAAAGCTGAAAATAAATCTTCTAAATAATATTCTTCATATGAAATAGAGTCTTTCATAAATGTTATGAATTTATATTGACTATAATCATCTATAGTCTGGTTAGCTTCGGCTACATCAAATTGCACATAAAGTTGACGAGATAAAATATCATTCATTTTATCTGTTAATTGATCAACAATTACTAAAACTTTACTGTCCTTTTGAGTTGGTTCTATATCTATATACGATAAAACTTCATCTAATCTATGATAAGTTGTGCTATCTCTCATAACACTTCTAATACTTTTCGCCTGCATATCTTCAATTTCATATTCTTTATATTGATTCATAATTGGTGCTACATCGCTTTTATGATTAATCATAAACACATTAGGAAATTGGTTATTCACGCCAACTGAATAGTTAGATAAGATTAAATTACCAAACGCTTGTAATTCAAAAATTCTATTCGCAAACATAGTTTCTGAATATTTTACTGAATTCACATTTACTGCCCATCTATAAACTTTATGTAAGCTCATAAGTTCATTATGATCGATTGGCATTGTTAAAAATGGAATATACTTCATAGGAAATTGATAACGCGTTCTTCTTAAAGGTAAATTTCTATCTATAATCGTTAAATCATTTTCATTATTTATTAATTCATCAAAAATTCTTGCTGATTCTTGGTTTCTTACAGGATATTTTTCAGTCCAACTTCCTGCAAAAATAACATCATTTTTAAATGCTTGATTATATTGGCTTCTTGAACCAACAGGATTATGATAATGTGGATTAATTCCAAACTGTAGTACATGAACATTATCATTTTGACAATATTCTTTATAATCATTAACAACCTCTTCTGCAGAAGTTAAAATAATGTCGCACTCAGTAGCAATATCTTTGTATAAATGGAAATTAACAGGATCTTCTTTCGAGTAAAATACAATTGGTATATTAAGATTTTTCGCTTTTTGTATACCTTCTATTAACATTCTTCTCTTCTCGCTATTGACTGATGCTAGACCAGTCCAGCTTCCATCTATACCTCTCCATGCAGTTGCTACAATCAACACATCCATATTATCACTTAATGATGAAAACTCACTATCTATATATACAATATTACCTATATCTTTAAATGAATTATATAAAAATTCATCAGCGATTAAACCAACTTTATATTTATTTTTTACAAATACTCTTGATTCGTTAGAGCTATTAAGTTGTGAGATATGTTGTTGATGATTTTCAAGGAAATCTAATTTTGATTCATCTGCAACTTTTTTATAATAATTATGATGATTAGTATAATCTTTTACTTTCTTAAGCTTATACAACCCATACATATAATCTTGTTCAACAATATCCAGAACTTCTTCTAATTGTTCAACTTTTGTTTTGTCGTCAAAGTTAACTAATTCTTCTTTAGCTGTTTGAAGTTTATTACTTTTGTCGATTTTTGTTGGTTCATTTGAAGACATTATGATTTCCTCCTATTTCTCCAACTCCAGTATTTCGTTTGAATTTTTCCTAATTTAGAATTTCTTAAATTGTGATATAGTCTTTCGTATTGTGCTTTTTCTTCTTTTTTATGACTTTTTTGTAAATTAATATTCTCATTAATCAAACGAACAATAGCCGATTTAGATTCTTTTCTTTCTTCTTGAAAATTAGTAATAATATCTAACTGTTCTAGTTCCAATTCATTATAATTTTCATAACTTATACTTTCTAAAGAATCAATCATTTCGTTATCAATTAAATCTGAAAGACTAATCCAATATTTTTTCTTTTTAATAATAACGCGAACTGATTTCGCTTTTAAAAATACCATATCGATATTCACATTGTTAAAGTCAAATTGTTCTTCATCTAAAGAAAGGTCAATTGTTTTGTTCTTGGCACTATCTTGATAAAATAAAGTAGAATTTTTTATAGATACTTTAGTATTTATCATAACTGCTCTGTCTATATCTTCAGTTTTTACAAAACCACTAAATGTACCTTTATTAAATATTGCTTCTAAAATTTCACCTTCATATAAATATAAAGCTCTAGAAGAATAGTTCTTCTCTTGGAATAATAAGTTATAATCTACTTTAAAACCTAAATCTCTATTTATTTGTGGCGTATTAAAATGAGTTAAATCAACTCTTATTGTTTCTATAGGCTTTGAAATTAATTTGATAGAGTTATTCAATTTAGTCCATCCAATTATATTGGTACCTCTTACAACGAGTCCATAAAGTTCACTTTCTATGTCTTTTACTGAAATAACTTTTAAAGCCTTATTTAAATAATCAGAAACATGATTTACAATAATTTCATCGTCATCTACATCAAATATTTCTTGATTTTCTGGTTCTCTTAAAATAATTTGAAAACTTAATCCGCTTTGAATAAATGGACTTTTTACATCAATCATACGAAGACCCCTCAATCTTTACTTATTAAATGAATATGCAATTTCTTTTCCGAATGTATATAAATTGCCGTAATTATAATATTTAACATGTTCAAATTTAGATTGAACAACATTTTTAGTATCAAATATGATTTTATTTTTCATACCTTCAAAGTCTTGATCAGTTAATGTTTTAAACTCAGAATGGTCACTTAGAATTAATACTAATGATGCATCTTGAACTGCCTTTTTAATATCTTTCTCAACAAAGCCTAATTCAACATGTGGATCATATGTTTCTACTATAAGATCGTCTTCTTTTCTCAAATCATTATAAATATCAAAGGCAGGTGATTCTCTTACATCATCTACATCGCCTTTGTAAGTTAAGCCGAATACTGTAATCTTGTTGCCACCTAATTCTTTTAATATTTTTTTAGATTCTTCAATGACATATTGAGGCATTGAACGATTAATACGTCTGCCCTCTTGAATTAACGGTGTAGTTTCTGGATCTTTTGCAATAATAAAGTATGGGTCAACTGCTAAACAGTGTCCGCCAACTCCTGGTCCTGGCAAATGAATATTAACACGAGGATGTTTGTTCGCCATTTTAATCACTTCTAATACATTAATATCTAAATGATTACATACCATAGCGAGTTCATTTGCTAATGCTATATTTAAATCTCTATAAGTATTTTCCATTAATTTACTCATCTCAGCAGTTTTAGCATTAGTTTCAATCATTTCACCTTGTACAAATGTGCCATAAACTTTTTTACCTGCTTCAACACATTCCGGCGTGATACCACCAATAATTCTATTGTTATGAATTAATTCATGTAATATCTTTCCTGGTAATACTCGTTCAGGACAATGTACTAGGAAAATATCTTTACCAATTTCAAAGCCTTGGCTTTCAAGATAAGGTTTAACGTGATCATCCGTTGTTCTAGGTGCTATTGTAGATTCAACAATAACAGTATTTCCTTTTTCTAAAAATGGAACAATTGATTCAACTGCTCCCATTACTAATGAAATATCACATGATTCATATTGATCATCATTATTTGGAGTAGGTACTGCAATTATAAAAGCATCTGCTTTTTCAGGTTTTAAGCTAGCTTTAAATTTATTTTTAGATAATACTTCTTCATAAGCATCTTGTAAGCCAGGTTCTTCTATATGAATTTGACCGTTATTTAATTTATTCACTGCTTCTTTATTTATATCTACACCCACAACATCTACGCCGTGTTTCGCAAACATAATTGAGGTTGGTAATCCGATGTATCCTAAACCAATAGTAGTTAATTTCATATTATATCCATCCTTTAATAATTAATTGTTAAGCTATTACTTATGTAATATTAATTATATTGTAACTATTATTAAAGCAATAAACAGTTGTTTAACAGATACTTAAGGAAGGGTTTACATTCTTTTATCATAGTTTACATTTGCTTAATAATAAAAAGAACTCAAAATTAATTGAGTTCTTTTAAATATTTTTCAATATCAGTTTTTAATCTAGGTCCGAATGTTTTTGAATAGCTATTTGATATATGTCCTTTATCCATATAGACAATTACATTTCCTATAACCGGTACAAATTTGCCATTTTCTTTAAAGTACTTTGTATAATCAACATATTTTGTATTCTTCGGCTTTTCTTCAAGTTGACTCCATTTATCCTCTTTTGGTAAGCGTTGTTTTGCATTCATTTTATTGATTGTTTCTTTTTCACCAAATTTATCTAATGTCTCTGGAACATTAAATTCATAACGCGGATTATCTCTTATTGCCATTATCGGTGTCTTAGTTGCGGTGATATTCTCAAATTGTTTAATTTGTAATGGATCTATTTTACCATTTATATCTGTACTTGAATCTGCTGTTGTTACAACTAAATCTATATCTTGCTTTTCAATTTCTTTGATTAAGTTTTTATTCCATTCCGTACAATCTTGCTCACTATCTTTAGTTGTTAATACACAACCACTTTTCGTCATGTTTAAGACTCTGTAATTACCTTCTTTAGCAGCGGTTTGTAATGCACCAAGCCAATGTTGTGCATGAGAGCTCCCAACTAATGCAATTGTCTTATCATAATCTTCTTTTTTACCATATTCTCCAACTAAAACTTTTGACTCACCTATTTTTTGATGTACTTTGTCTCTAGTAGAATCAGGAGATTCATTTCTAATTTTCGAAAATTCTGGTATCACATCTACATCATCATTTACTTTAACTTGTTTTTCTGCAGCCATTGCACCAGGATAGTCCTCACTTAATGCAACTTTATCTTTTTCTAATGGATTATTAAATACAATGAAATATAATGCTGCCACAGCTAACAAATTAATTACTAAACCAATACCTAACTTTTTAAATGAAATTTTATCTGAAGATGCTGTTCGAATTGGCTTTTCAATATATTTTGTCATTAAGTATGATAATAACCAAGAAAGTAAAATCATACAAATCCCTAAAATAATACCTGGTTTTTCGTTGTTATGATATTGATAGAATGAAAGTATTACCCAGTGCCACAAGTATAACCCAAATGATAATCCACCTACTTTTACCATAAAGGAAGAACCTAGAAATTTCTTAACACCAAGCTTTGTTTCGTGGTTTCCAGATACTAAAATAAATACTGCACAAAGCATTGGCCATAATGCAATGTATCCCGGAAACATTGTTGATACATTGAAAATAACACCTGTTAAGATCAAACCAATTAGACCTAACCAACCTATAATGCTAGCTACTACACTGGATATTTTTATTTTAGATAAGTTAATTGCTAATAACCCACCTAATGAAAACTCCCAAACTCTAGTTAATGTATGGAAATATGCCCATGGTTGATTTACATGTGTTAAATATATTGAATAAATAAAAGATACAATAAATAAAGTACCTAAGAATAAATTCATTATATTTACGATTTTCAAGTTTGCTTTCTTTTTATATATCACAAAAATCAAACTAAATAATAAGAACCAAATAATATAAAATTGTCCTTGTATAGACATTGCCCAGAAATGTTCTACTGGTGTCTTCATTTGATCTTTATTTAAGTAATCAGTACTTGATAAAGCGAGTTGCCAATTTTGATAGTAAAACAACGAAGCTATAATTTCTTTTATAGTTTTACCTAATATCGATTCAGGCAATAAGAAAAAGCTTAATACGACCGTTGTAAGTAATACTGTGATAACTGATGGAAATAATCGTTTAATTAAACCTGTTATGTAAGGTAAAAATTTAAATGATCCTTCCCTATTGTATCTAGATATGATTGATGTCGTTATAAGAAATCCTGAAACAACGAAGAATACATCTACGCCTCCTGATACCTTTCCAAACCATATATGATAAATTGCTACTAGCAATGCTGCAATGACTCTTAAACCCTCGATTTCAGGTCTAAATTTCCTCTCTATATTGATTGGTTGTGTCTGCATATGAAAAACTCCTTTTAATATTATACAAATGTTAGTATATCTATCTAGATATTCATTAGAAAGATAAATATATAATATTTACAATATCTTAATACGTAATTAAAGAATCCCTAACAATTGAATTGTTAGGGATTCTACTATTTCATATGCAGATTTATGTTTTTAATAAATTGATGATATATTGTGTCACCTTCAAAATGTGCACTTCTTTGTTCACCATAACTTATAATATTCTGTATTTCATCGCTATTATAGTTTTCAATAATATATGCCAATTGATTCCCATAACGCTTTATATCTTGCTGTTCTATTAGATAACCATTAACTTTATTATCTATTAAAAATTCTGGTCCATAGCAACCTTTATAACTCACCACAATATTACTTTGATACATCGCTTCTAAAATGACTAATCCAAATCCTTCAACTCTGGATGGAACTGCGGTAATTTTACTAGATGCTAAAATTTTAGATAGTTGATTTGTAGTTGGTTTCAATTGAACGATATCACTTATACCATATTGTTGTATCATTTTTTTATAATGTTCTTTTTCTTGGCCATCACCGTATATTTCAAGTTGATAGTCGTATTTCCTCATAGTTTCTTGTATATGGTTAATACTTTCTATTAGTAAATCAAAACCTTTTTCTTGTTCAAAACGACCAGCAGCAGTAATAACATTTTGCTTTGCAATATCATATTTAGTTTCTTTAAGAATATTAGGTACTATTATAACCTTGGTTTCTGACAATCCTTGCTGATAATCCATTTTATCTTCATTCGTCAAGGTTGTTACCAAATCTAGCTTATTATAAGATTCAAGAATGCTTTTTTGATATTGTTCATTATGCGCATGTAAATACATATGTTCCATACCTATTTTTAAGACCTCACTTGGACCATAATCTGCAACAAGTATATTATAGCTTGCACGTGTACCTACAATTATATCTGTACGAACATTTTTAATTTCTCGAATAATTTGTTTCTCTATATAATTTGAAAACTGATGTAATCCTGGCTCAGACGGATGTATCATTTTCGGTTTAAGTAAAGGTGTGAATTTATTCACTCTATTCATAAATATGTTAGTTAAACCTTTAAATGTTTTGTTATACTCTATAATTGGTTTGATTTCAATTTTTTCATGCAAATCAAAATAAGGTTTTTGATTTGCTTTAAAAACTGAAATAATTTTTACTTTATGTCCTTTTTCACTTAAAATATTTGCCAAATTAGAAATTGATTTAGTTGTACCACCCATATGATATATATTGTGAACTAAAAATGTAAAAGACTTCATAATAATCACCTATTTCAGATCATGGACTCATCTATCAAACTTGTGATAGTTTCGTATGATTCATTATTTTTATTAATAAATTTTTCGTTAATGTCGTAATATTCCCCACTCAATATTGCTTTAAATAAAGCCTCTTTTTCAAAGTATTGATTCTCATTTACTAATTCATAAATATGTTTATATAAACCTCTATTGTAGTCATATACTTTATAGTCAGGTGTATATAGGTATACCTTTTTATCAATCGTTAACGCATCAAATATAATAGATGAATAATCGCTAATTATAATATCGGATACTAATATAAGTTGTTGCGTTTCAAATTGAGCTGTATCAATATAATTCTTATGTTTATTAGAATGATCTTCTTCATGATATTTATATATGATATTATATTTCGACTTTATTTCTTCAGGAAATTCAAGTAAAAATTCTTCATCATTATTATCTCTCCATGTTGGCGTATATAGAATCGTTTTTTTCTCTTTATTTAAATTTAAAAGTTGTTTAATACTTTCGATTTCATTCATATCCCTTTTATATTCCAATAAATATTGATTCCTAGGATAACCACAAGATACTATCTTTGTGTCTTGCATAGGAAATGCAGATTCAAATACATAGTTAATCGATTCAACATCAGTAATAAAATAATCTTGCTTAATTAATTTATTATACTTACGTGCTCTATAATTAAAAATATCAATATTTTGTTTAGGTTCTTTACTATCTAAAAATAACCGTTTTAATGGTGTACCATGCCATAATTGGATAATCGTTCCATTAGGTTTTATATTGTCTGGTAAATAACTCTCCAGTATCACGACACTAGCTCTTTCTATCATTTCATTTGTTTCAATATGACCAGGTGAAATAAAATGATCACCTTTTTTATCATCGGTAACAAAATATACCGTGTATTTCGAATATTGTTCTGTTAAATACTCAAACAAATACTTTGAATTACCTCTATATCCAAAATCAAAACCTAAAAATACAATATAAGGTTTTAATTTTGTTTTATCCTTTTCATAAATGTTTATAGATTCCAACTGTTTTTGTACAGCTTTTTTATTTAAATTTTGATAGGTGCTTTTTGGTAATTTAAACTTTGTTTTCAGCATTATCTTGTCAATCGTTCTAGCATTATACGGTAAGCTGACTTCTTTCATTTCAAACACACTGTTCATAGAGCTAAGCAGCGCTAATTTATTTATATAAAATTTCGACTCCGAATCAAGATTTTGCTCTTTCAAAGCTTTTATTCCATGTATACTTGGTTGGTTTTGATCATAAAAATCAAATACAACATGAGAATCTATTTTAATTTCATCTAAATGAATTAAAGCATTTAAAGTAATATCAAAAATATTTTCCCATTCAAAATTAGTGATTAACCATTTCAAATCTTCTTTTTCAAAAATAATATTTGGTTGAAGTGTTACATTATTGAACCAATCAGATATTGTTATAAATGCTTTTCCCATATATCTACTATCGTTTGTATAATATCCGTTGTTTGTATAATCGACTATATAAGAATTGTCATCTAGCTCTGTACTTTTTACGATATCTTCTCTAACTTGAGTATATTTATCTTTTAAAATAATATGACTTACTTCCCGACAATGCGTATTTATGAAGTTCTCTAAGTTCGGTTGCTCATGAATATCTATAATTTTAATCATTTTACACCTCTAATAATATTAAATTAATACAATAAATTGACTTCATTGTCTATCCATGTAAGATTTATAATTAATTTCATTGTTATAATTATAACATTTCTGGAAAGTTTTCATTTTGATAAAAGGTCATCCCATTTTACTCAAACTCAACATATTCTAGTATAATATACTAATAAGTAATAAATATACATTATAAACATTTTCAGAATTGTAAAATGATGATTTTGATGAAATAATAACCTAAAATACCTTAATATAAAATTTACAAAGTAGACAAATAGTTTACATTGATATGCATATATATTAAGCTTGATATATAAAATAATGAGGTGAAAAAAATGCGAAGAGTAATTACTTATGGAACATATGATTTACTACATTATGGCCATATTGAACTTTTAAGAAGAGCTAAACAATATGGAGACTATCTAATTGTTGCATTATCGACTGATGAATTTAATAAACTTAAAAACAAAAAATCATACTATAATTATGAACAAAGAAAAATGATGCTTGAGTCAATAAGATATGTAGACCTTGTAATTCCCGAGAATAATTGGGAACAAAAAACAGATGACGTTAAAAACTATAACGTAGATACATTCTTAATGGGCCATGATTGGGAAGGTGAATTTGACTTCTTAAAAGATGAATGTGAAGTCATATACCTTAAAAGAACTGAAGGTATTTCAACAACTCAAATTAAAAAAGAATTATATGGTACCGAATAGAACACTTAATTGTGTTCTTTTTTTTTTGGTTATAAATGTTAAAATTTAGTAATTATGGTAATATAATGTTAAAAACATTAGGAGAGATACATGAAAAATTTATACAAATTTTCCCTATGTATTATTGTGGGATTAATCATTATATTGTTTATTAATCAATTTAAAGATTTTAATAAAAAGAAGGATGCTTTTATACATTCTCATCAAAGTAAAAATCATAAAAATATTGCTAACTCTGATAAGGAAACTTTCACTGAATTTAAAGACGTTAATGATTATTTGACTACATCAAATTTCAATGGAAATATCACAATATATAAAGATAATAAACTCGTGATGAGTAATGCATATGGTTATAGAGATTTTGAAAATAGTATAAAAAATGATTCTAAGTCTATGTACTTAATCGGGTCCGCTAATAAATTCATAACCGGATTAATGTTACGCCAGTTAGAAGAAAAAGGCACAATCAATATAAACGATAATGTGAACAAATATATACCAAACTTCCAAAATAAATATCCCATTAGTATTAAAGATTTAATGTTGCATCGCAGTGGATTAGCCAAAATAAATTTAAATCCTAATTTGCATAACTTAGACGGAGCTATAGCAAGTATTAAGTCACAAGGTGTATTACCTGCACAGTATCATCAATTTAACTATAATGATGCAAACTATATAACCCTAGCTAAAATCATTGAAGTCGCAACTAAAAAAACATTTGAAGAAAATCTCAACGAACTAATACTTAACAAGGCCCATTTAAAATATACATCACGTTATGATTCGGTTGAGCATAAACAATACATGGCAAAAGGATATAAATCTATCCATAACCAAAATATTTATGTACAACCCATGAACTTAGATAAGTATGATGGCGCAGGTAATATTTATATTTCTACAGATGATATGGCTAAACTCGTAAAGAAATTTAAATCTGATAGGATCCTATCTCATTCATCTACAGTAAACTTACTTTCAACAGGAGATTTAAATTTATACCCAGGTACTTATAGATACGGCTTTTATAACTATTTAAATTATCAAAGATATAGAGGTATTTTTTATAAAAATGATATCGTTACATATTCTAATGATCGCTATATCGTATCTATAGCAAGCAATAAATTACCAGAACCATACAATCAAGAAACTGAGAAGATGGCACAACATATATTCACTAATATACTGGGACAACAATTGAAACAAAAATAATAGAATTAACATAGATATTTATTTTATTAAAAAAAGAGAGTAGCTCGGACAAATTAATTGTTCGAGCCACCCTCTTTTTTTAATGAGATATTTTCTTACTTTTATTTTTTATACTTCTTAAATTCATTTTTGTTTTGAGTTTTATAAGTTTCATTTGATAATTTCTATATGTCTTTTTATTAAACTCTAATTTCAATTCTTTTGATACTTCAACGTACTTTTCATATTGTGACCCTGAAGAGATTGTTAATATAAGCTCTTTCAATTCTTTCACACTATCTGTTTCAATCTTTTCTATGCCTTTTAAATATTTGGTAGCTGGGTTTATTAAATCATCTAAATTTTCTACCTTCATAAAATTGTTACGGATTAAGAAATAAATGATTAAATAGTCCATTCTATAACTGTAATAATTACTTACTTTTTCTTTTAGTTCATCTAAAATAACTAAGGATCTTTTTCTTACTTCTGTGGCATCATTTAAATACTTTTCAATATGTTTATAACTAGATGCTACAATAGAATCTTCAATTCCAATATTATATAAATATGCTAGATCATCTATTATAGTGATTTTACTGTTCGACCAAGCTTTTAAGTTAAAAGTGTGTTCTTCACAAAATGTTATATCTTCATCAAACCTTATATCACGTATGATTTCACTCTTATATAGTTTTCCATATGGTCCAATTGACTGAATGATTTCAGGTGTTCGATTTAATGTTGTATGCTCGATAGCTTTTAAATCATTGTATGTTTTAATTGGTCTTATTTCTTCTCCAATTAAATGTGATACTTTACCAACAACAATATCTGTGCCGTTTTCTTTTATAGCTTTAACCATTTTATCGATTATTCCCTCGCCTAACTTATCATCAGCGTCACAGAACATAATGTATTTACCTTTAGCAATACTTATACCTTCGTTTCTCGTTGCTGCTGCCCCTTTATTCTCTCTGTTTAATAGAACAATGTTGGGATTGTTTATTTTACTAATAACATCTGCACTATAATCTTTGGAACCATCATTAATACAAATTATTTCATGTTCATAGTTACTTTTTATAGAGCGAATCGTTTCTTCTATTGTTTTTTCAGCGTTATAAATTGGTATAATGACACTTACTTCCATAGGTTTATACTCCTTTTTTTTATAAAATCAATTAGTTTTTTCGTCGCATCAAAATGAGTATATTGATGCCACATTGGCTTAATTGCTTCATTAACTTTACATCGATTAACTAGTTTATAAAGCATTTCTAAATTATATGCTTTATTTTCTTTAGTCATTTCATAATAATATTTATTTAACCCTCTCATCTCATCATATTTTTCTTCATCATAGCAATAAAATATTATAGGTTTGTTTAGCAATGAAGCTTCTATACTTAGAGAACTATAATCTGTAATAATAACATCTGCTATTTCAACCAATTCTTGAATATTTCTTTCGTCTGAATCATAACTTGTAATGCTCGGGTGTAACTTAGTTATGAGTTCATAATCAGGACACATTTTTTCAAATACTTCTTTATCAATTGTTTGTATCTCATTCGTATAATCTCTATATGTCGGAACATATAGAGCGATTTTTTTTGAATGAACATTATATGTATGTTTATTTTTATATTGATCTAATCTCGGTAATCCAAACGGTAACATTTGTTCTTCTTTAGCATCTAAACTTTTTATAAAAACATCTTTCATGATATCTGAACTAACAAGATAGTAATCTGTAAAATGATAAACAGATAAATAATTTTTTATAAGCTGTTTATTACCTTTGTTTATACTATTATCTTCAAGTCCAAAGTTCTTCAATGCACCTGCAGCATGCCAAGTTTGAATGACAGATTGTTCTCTTGATTTACTAATACTACCAAGTAATAAATAATATGTATCAATAATAATTGTTTTACTTTTTTTAATTGCTTTAAGTTGCTGGAATACATATTTATTTTTTAAATTTATCACTTTATCAACTTCTAAACTGTTAGCAAATTCAAGCCATTTTGGGTGTGCAATGATTGTGATACAGTAGCCTTCTCTTTTAAGTTCTTCAATAATTGGTAATACATCTTCTTTAAAAGTCATAAATACAACAACATTCTGACTTTTTATATTGTGTTTGAAAAATTTATTAAATATGAATAATAAAGAAAGATAAACTTGTTTAATCACATTTCTAATCACTTTGACACTTCCTAACATGAATTAAGTTCTTTTTATAAAACAAGGATTACTCATACGAGCAATCCTTTTTTATTGATTATTATTTTAAATAAAGTCAGCAAATCTTTGTCTAAATTTAACATGTAATATAGAACCGACAACAAAGAATAATGCTGTTACACATATATTATATAGCGCCAATTGCCAATGGTCGATTATGTACCAATTATCATAAAGAATTGCCGCTCTATATCCTTCCGCAAAGAAAAATACAGGGTTTAATTTCATGATCAATTCTATAATAGAACCTTTTTCTGGTATCCATAAAATCGGAGACATATAAAACAACATTCTTAGAATAGCTTGCATAGCCATTTGAGTATCACGTATAAGCACACCTAATGTTGATGTAAGCATTGATACTGAGAATGCAAATGCATATACTAAAGGCAAATATATAAACAATTGTAAAATATAAATCGATGGTAAGATACCTGTTGGAATACAAATTAAAACAATAGCTAAAACTAGAATAAGATGACCATAAAATTTGCTTGTTAAAATATAAGCAGGTATGGCAGATAATGGAAAGTTCATTTTCGCTACTTGATTAAATTTAGTTGATATAGATTTAGTACCTTCTAATATACCTTGGTTTACGAAGAACCACATACTTATACCGACTAATAAATATAAAATAAATGGCACACCATCAATTGGTGCATTTTGTCGTATCCCAAATCCAAACGCAAACCAATAAACAAAGATTTGAAGCATAGGATTTATAATTTCCCAAGCTAAACCAAGATAGTTATCATGATTTGAAATTTTTAATTGGAACATCGCTAATCTTTGTATTAGATAAAAGTTTTTAACATGCTCTTTTATCACAGTAAATACAGCATTCATGAATATCACTCTCTCGCTTAGACATTTATTACTTAATCAATAATATAGCATCAATTACTAATAGATGATATATTTATCTTTAGGTTAATCATATAATTACAGAACATATATAATTTACATGATTCCAACAAAATTTACAATAAATTTACTAAACTCTTAAAATAATGCATAATAGAATTGTTAATAATTATAAGGAATGAAGTACATATGAAAGAATCAGTTATCATTAATAATCTAACAAAAGAATATAAAATTTTTAGAAGTAATAAAGAGAGATTGAAAGATGTGTTTTTACCAAAACATCAATCTAAAAGATTTTTTGCACTACAGGATATTACTTTCACTGCTTATGAAGGAGATATTATAGGTTTAGTAGGCATTAATGGTTCTGGTAAATCAACATTGAGTAATATTATAGGTGGCTCTTTACAACCCACTGGTGGTGATATTGAACGTCATGGTGATGTGAATGTTATAGCAATTAATTCAGGATTAAACACGCAATTAAATGGTGTAGATAATATCGAATATAAAATGCTCTTACTTGGCTTTACTAAGAAACAAATTAAAGAACTAACTCCTGAAATTATCGAATTCTCAGAGTTAGGCGAATTTATCTATCAACCAGTTAAAAAATATTCAAGTGGTATGAAATCTAAATTAGGTTTTGCGATTAATGTTACAGTTAACCCTGACATTTTAGTTATAGATGAAGCCTTGTCTGTAGGAGATCAAACTTTCACTAAAAAAAGTTTAGATAAAATGAATGAATTTAAAGAAGCAGGAAAGACAATTTTCTTCGTTAGTCATAATATTGGACAAGTTAAAGATTTTTGTACAAAAATCGCTTGGATTGAAGGCGGAAAATTAAAAGAATTTGGCTCTAATGAAGAAGTATTACCTAAATATCAATCATTCTTAAAAGAGTTCAACAAGAAATCTGCTAAAGACAAAAAAGCTTTTAAAGATGAATTAGATTCTACTCGTTTTTATATTAAGTAATTAAATATAATAACCAAAGTAAAAATAGGCTGAGACAAATTTATGTCTCAGCCTATTTTTATTCTACTCTACTCACAACTATCTTTACTGTTCCATCTTCATTCATACATACTATCTTATCTTTATTTATTTCTTTTATTAAAGGTTCATTTATCTTAATTGGATTTTTATATTGAACTTTATATTTATACCAGACCACGTCATTTAGTAGCCATTCGCAAACTAACTGTCCAGGAACAATTTCATCATGTATAGGATTAGAGTCATTGATAAGTATTAAGTAAGCTTGAACTGTTTCTAAGTCATATTTCATATTGTTCCTCACTTCTCTATAAATGTTTGATTGATTGTTACATATGTTTCTTCTTCTTTTTTTATCTTTAAGCTAAATTGATAGATTGTATAAGATTTTACATGAGTTCTTTTTTCTTTAGTTAAGACCGCTTCATACCATGTATCTACAATTAAGTCTTTATACTTATTAATACTCGTTTCTCTTAAGTAAATTTCTGTTTCCAAAAATTGCTCAAACATTTGAAATTTTGGCCAAATACTCGCTAAGTACAAGACTGGTACGGTCTCTTTACGGTCATTATTTTGTATAAGTAATTTATATGCATTTATATCTTCTGTACTAAAGACTATATCAATTATTTCTGTTCCATCTTTTGAATAATGCTGCATGTCCCATACCTCCTCCTATTCCCATTGTAGCTATAGAAGTATTGATATGCTTCATATGAAATAATCGTGTTACAAGTTGAGCTCCACTTGCACTATACGGATGTCCGATGGCTAATGCACCTCCATAAATATTAAATTTATAATCAGGTATATTTAACATGTCTTTAGATGCTAATACTTGAGAACTAAATGCTTCATTAAATTCTATTCCATCAATTGCATCTATATCTAAATTTTGTTTCTTTAGTAAAGATTCAATTGCAGGTACTGGACCGATACCTAATACTTTTGGATTTACACCTTTTACTACGCTGTCTACAAATTCTAATCCTTCATCGTATCCTAATGAAATTGCTTTTTCTTTACTCATAACTAAAAGTAATACTGCTCCATCATTTTTCATACAACTATTACCAACGGTTACAGTCCCACTCTTAATTAACGGTTTCAATCGAGATAAAGTTTTCAAAGTCAATTTTGGCTTTATACTTTCGTCACGATCAACCCATTCATTTCGCACTTTAATAGGTAATATTTCATGGGATATATGTCCTTTTTTTATTGCAGATATTGTCTTTTGATGACTATTATATGCAAAATCATCTTGTGCTTCTCTAGTTACTTGGTAAACTTGAGCAACATTTTCTGCCGCTTCAATCATAGATGGGTCTTCTCCATCAGGTGCAAATGACGCTCTTTCAAAAATATTTGGAACATCGGATTCATAAACTGATTGTGGTCTTTTTATTTTCCAAGGTGCTCTACTCGTACTTTCTACACCACCAGCAATATAAATATCCCCAGCATTTGCTTGTATCATTCGACATGCATATGTAACAGCTTCTATTCCTGATCCGCACTGTCTATCTATAGTTATGCCAGGTATATGTTGTGGCAATTTTGCTTCTAGCAATGATTTTCTAGAGATATTTCCTCCATTACCTACAACATTACCTAAGACGACTTCTGATACATCTTCAATCGCTTTACTATGTTCGTTTAATAAATATTCATATAAAGGCTTCAATAATATTTCAGGTTCTAAATGTTTAAATACACCACCATATTTACCAAAAGGTGTCCTTTTCGCAGCTACAATAACTGGTTCCATTCTTCTCCTCCTATGTCGTATAATATTTTCATCTTATGTCTAGCTATCTTTCCACTAGATGTATATATCATTTTGTTAACTTTTATTAATTTAGATGGTATTTCATATCTGCTTAAGCCACATTCTAATAACAATTCTTTAACTTTCAAATAAGATATTTTTTCTTGTCCTTTATATATTAAAACAGCTATTTCTCCAAACTTATTATGTTTTTCACTAATAATAATTGCTTCATAGATTTCTTTTGAGTTTAAGAGGTTTTGCTCTATACTTTCAGGATAAATATTTTTCCCTCCAATAATTAGACGATCACTTTCCCTTCCATATAAAAACAATTCATTTTGTTCTGAAATGGATGCCCAATCACCAATTTTAATCCATTCTTCAAATTTCTCATCATTTAAGTAACCACTAAAAGTCATGTCACTTTTTACATACAAGATACCAACATTGTCTTTATCTTGGTTTGTAAATTTAACTTTAACACTCGGAAACAACTTACCTACTGATTCAATAGATGCATTTCCATTAATATTATAGCTAATAAAACTAGCTTCTGAGCTTCCAAAAAATTCAATGACATCTATTTGTGGATATTCTTTTTTGAAAGTTTGAAATATCGTATTTGATAATTTGGCTCCCGATGAAAATACACTATTAACCTTCTTTAAGTTAACTTTATAATTAAGTAAACTGTGTAACATCGTTGGCACAATAAACATCGTTTTTTGCTTTTTAATTTTATTCATTACTTTTTCTAAAGATTGTGCATTAAATTTACATTGACCAATGAACCCTCTACCGGTACATAAAGCATAAATCATGGCATATAATGATAATGAATGCGCATGAGGGCCAGGAGCTACTATAACTTGAGTATTGTCTTGCATTAACTTCTCATTGTATTTAAATGACTTAACCCACGAATCATTATTGCGCATGTATGCTTTAGGTGTACCAGTTGTACCTGAAGTAAATCCAATATGTAAAGTGTCGTTTGATATGTTGTTATGATTAGAATGATTGAAATAACTTACTTTATTAGAATCTGCTATGAATACATCAATATAATATATGTCTATCAAATGTTTTATCTTTTCATCTGTTAAATTTGCATCAAATACACATGGAATTTGATTATTCATCAAAGTGGCAATATACCATTTCATAAATTGAATTGGATGCTTTATTGCAATACCTACCATTATATTTTCAGGATATTGCTTTAACTTTCCAGCTAAAATTTCTGATTCATTCCATAATTCACGAAATGATATCGATTGGTTTTCTATGTAAATTGCTTTGTCTTCTTGTTTTAAATTAACTTGTTCTTTAATTAGATCCAAAATTTTCATAAACTGAACACCTTCTCACATTGTTAACTATATTATATCATTTAGTTAACAATATTGATTAATAAAAAAACAACTTGTCATGATAAGCATTAGCTCACAACAACAAGTTGTTCTATTAAAATTTATTTGTATTTCATATATTCATATTTATTCTTTTTAGGTGTACTTGATTTTTGAAATTGTACTTCTTTTAAGAACAATGGAATCTTAAGGGCACGGTTCACACGTTTTAAGTCAGTTATAATTCTATATAACCATTCTAAATTGAGTTTAATAAACATGTTAGGTGCACGTTTGACATTACCACTTATAACATCGAATGACCCACCTACACCCATCATTACTGTATGTTTAAAATGATGACGATTGTAGTATATCCAATCTTCTTGTTTAGGAAATCCCATTGCTGCAAAAATAAAATCAGGTTCGAATTTCTTAATTTTCTTAGTAACTTTATAATCAAGTACATGTTTATATCCATGCTTATGATCAAAGGTTATATTAGGATATTGTTCTTCTAAAATTTTTCTAGTAGCTTTGACACCTTCTTTAGAAGATCCCAGTAAGAACACTCTCTTGCTGCTTGCATTCGCGATATTTAACATTTCTTCCATTAACTCGATACCTGGAATACGTTCTTTCAAAGGTGTATTCAAATATTTAGCTGCTTTAACAATACCGATTCCATCTGGTACAATGTAATCCGCATGTTTAATTCGTCTTTGGTAATGGTTATTGTTATAAGCGTAATGAGCAATTTCTGGATTCGCAGTAACAACAAATAAATTATCATTGGTTTCTTGGTTAACAAAATATTTAATTCGTTCGACCATCTCGTACTTTGTAAGGTTTGCAAATGGCAAACCAAGTACATTTATTGTTTGTGGTTTAATTACATCAAACGAATTCTCTCTATTTAATTTAATTTGTTCACCAATGCTTCTTAAATCTTTTTCTAGTACTTTTGCCATTTGTTTCACCTCACATTCTTCACTATAATTTACACCATTTCTACATAATTTACAACAAATTTACATTCAACATTCGTTAATCGATACACATAATTCATTTAAATTGTTGAATTTTACTTGTATAATCGTATATGATGTATAATATGCAAAAATTTATATTTTAAATCAAATCACGAATAGAAGGGTAAATATATAATATGAATAGATTCGCAAAGATAGGTTTACTTTTGATGTCCATGATTCTTATGATACTACCTGTAGTATTCGGCCTTATGCTTTATCTTGAAACAAAAGGTGCTATAAATGATTCATTTCTAGATTCAAAAAAAAGCAAATCATCTTTAAGAGATAAACCAGTAGACCCAAGCTTAGATCATGTTTCCGTATTATTTTTAGGCGTTGATGATAGCGATTCTAGACGTAAAGGTGGCCAAAAAGCTAGCCAGTCTCGTACAGACGCAATGATTTACACTACATTTAATAGAGACAAAAAGCAAATACGTATGGTAAGTATTCCACGTGATACTTTGAGTTATATACCTGCAGTTAAGTACTATGACAAAATTACACATGCACATGCTATTGATGGTCCAGAAGGTTCAATGGAAAGTGTTGAATCTACATTAAATGTGCCAGTAGACTTTTATGCACGAATTAATATGGAAGCTTTTGTAGAAGTTGTAGACGAGCTTGGTGGTATTGAATATGATGTACCATTCAGTTTAAATGAACCTAATACAGAAGATAAAGGCAGAATTAAAGTCAAAAAAGGAAAACAAAACTTAACTGGTGATGAAGCTCTTGCAGTTGTACGTTCAAGAAAACAAGACTCAGATTTAGAACGTGGTAAACGACAAATGGAAATGATAAAAGCCATTATCAAAAAAGCACAAGAAACAAATTCAATTAATAAACTAGACGATTTAGTTAAAATAGTTGGTAAAAATGCTAAACATAATTTCACATTTGATGATATTCAAAACTTAGCAACTACTTACTCTTCAAGCAAAGTGAAAATTAAAACAGAACAAATAACTGGTACAGATGCTAACTATAATGGTGTTTATTTCTATAATCCAGATTTAGATAACTTATTAGAACTTTCTAACAAACTGAGAAAAGATTTAAAACTACCTAAAACTAAAAAGACAGAAATGATGAATTATTTAATGACTCAAGCTTATGGTGATCTTATGCCATATATCGAAGTTTCGAAAAAAAGTCTAAAAAGTGGTGAAACTAACACAGACGATTCTTCAGAGACAGTAGAACCAGCAGTTAAACCTGATACTGGTGAATCAATAGAACAGCCGACAGAGCAACCTACTGAACAGCCTATTGAACAACAGCCTGTAGAGCAGCCACCTACCGAAGAAGTGCCGTCACAAGAAGTGCCACAAGCACCACAAGAAACACCGCAACAAGCTCCTGAACAAACTAATCCAGGAGTAGACCCTAGTGTACAACAGCAACAAGAACCTAATGTTTACTAGGAAAGGAGGTATATTATGATTGAACGTAAAACATATGAAAAGTATGAACAAATCAATACAATGTTTGATGCGTTAGAAAATCAAATCATTCATTCTGGAGATTTATCTAACTTTAGAAAGAACTTATACTATGTTAATCATGAACATCATGAAAATTACGAAGCATTGTTGCTTTATTATAATCAAGCAAACCATGATCCAATTGTAGATGGTGCTTGTTATATTATTGCAATTCCAGAAATATTTAATGCAATTAACATTTTCGATAATCCCCTTCCATTCTCATGGGTATACACTGAAACAGGGTTAACAGAAGAAATGAAATCATTAAGTGTGCACTTACAATATCTCGTTGCCGCAGCATTAGAAACAAGCCAAATTCAAATATTTACACCAAGTGGATACACAATGGGCATTACCAATTGGAGCATCCATCAACTTAGATTGTTTTGGCAATATACAGCGATTGTAAGAAGAGCAGCAATTCAAAATTAAAAATTATAAAAATACAACTCTCCAATCCGAATTTTATTTACTAGGATTAGGAGAGTTTTTTAATTGATTAGAGTGGAATACGTTAATAATGTATAATAAAAGCATTCAATTTAATGGAGGTACTATCATGATAAAAATAGTTGAAAATGATATAGAAAAACAAGATGCACTAACAATAAGAAAAACAGTTTTCGTAGAGGAACAAGGTGTGCCATTAGAAGCAGAAATTGATGAATTTGAAGAAATTTCTAAGCACATTATTCTTTATCATGAAGCAGAACCTGCTGCAGTAGGAAGATATAGAACATATCATAACGGTTACGCTAAAGTTGAAAGAGTAGCCGTATTAAAACCATACAGAAAATATGGTTATGGAAAAGAAGTAATGGATTTTATAAATTTAAAAGCTAAAGAAGATGGATTCTTAGGTACTGTCTTAAATGGCCAATCTCATGCAAAAGGTTTTTATGAAAAATTAGGATATATAACTGAAGGCGAAGAATTTTTAGAAGAAAACATCCCCCACTATCATATGAAACTGACTTTTAGCTAAATTATTATTCATCTCAAATATTAAAGTTACATTACAATTTAGATAATTTTCATACTTTACTGTCAAAAAGCCTTATAATGTTATTAAATAAAATACCTATTCAAAGGAGATTGTTTATGGATAAAAAATTCTATTACAAAACCCCTGCACTTGTAGCTATGACTTTAGCAGGTACGACACTCGTTTCTCATCAGGTGAATGCAGAAGAAACATCAAGCAAAGATAACAAAAACATCATTGAGCAACATAACAATGCTAGTCAAATTCAAGATGAGCAAAAAGAATTAAAAAGCCAATCTTTGAACGTATCAGGTACAAAAACATATAAGGATCCATCTATAATAGATGAGCCGAAAGTAACTGAAGATACTTCTAAAGATACTTCTGATGTTGTGAACACAGATAACACTGCTTCTCAAGATGTTACAAATCAAGATAGTACTGAAGCTGTGCAAGATACAGTGGATAACACTTCTGAAGATACTACTGACGTTGTGAATTCTGATGAAACTGCTTCTCAAGATGTTACAAACCAAGATAGTACTGAAGCTGTGCAAGATACAGTAGATAACACTTCTGAAGATACTTCTGACGATGTGAACTCTGATAACACTTCTTCTCAAGATGTTGAAGACCAAGAAGGTTCTGAAGTTGCTCAAGATACAGAAGACAACACTTCTGAAGATACTTCTGACGTTGTGAATTCTGATGAAACTGCTTCTCAAGATGTTGAAGATCAAGATAGTACTGAAGCTGTGCAAGATACAGTAGATAATACTTCTGAAGATACTTCTGACGTTGTGAACTCTGATAACACTGCTTCTCAAGATGTTGAAGACCAAGATGGTTCTGAAGTTGCTCAAAATACAGAAGATAACACTACTGAAGATACTACTGACGTTGTGAATTCTGATGAAACTGCTTCTCAAGATGTTGAAGACCAAGATAGTACTGAAGCTGTGCAAGATACAGAAGACAACACTTCTGAAGATACTTCTGACGTTGTGAATTCTGATGAAACTGCTTCTCAAGATGTTGAAAATCAAGATAGTACTGAAGTTGTGCAAGATACTGAAGATAACACTTCTGAAGATACTACAGACGATGTGAACTCTGATAACACTGCTTCTCAAGATGTTGAAAATCAAAATAGTACTGAAGCTATTCAAGATACAGAAGATAATACTTCTGAAGATGTTTCAGACGTTGTAGACTCTGGTGAAACTGCTTCTCAAGATGTTGAAGATCAAGATAGCTCTGAAGTTGTTCAAAATACAGAAGACAACACTTCTGAAGATGCTACAGACGTTGTAGATTCTGATGAATCTGCTTCTCAAGATGTTGAAGACCAAGATGGTTCTGAAGTTGCTCAAAATACAGAAGACAACACTTCTGAAGATACTACAGACGTAGTAGACTCTGATGAAACTACTTCTAACGATGTTGAAGACCAAGATGGTTCTGAAGTTGCTCAAAATACAGAAGACAACACTTCTGAAGATACTTCTGACGTTGTAGATTCTGATGAAACTACTTCTAAAGATGTTGAAAATCAAAATAGTACTGAAGATATTCAAGATACTGAAGATAACACTTCTGACGATGAATATAATTTTGATTTTGATGACCAAGATGACACTTCTAACGATATAGAATCAAATAGTATTGATAATAATCAAAATGTTCAACTTGAAAGTGCTAATGTTAAGCCACAAGTTAGAACTTTTGCAGCTAGATCAGCACGCAGTATCCCTACTTCAACATATAGAAGTACTTACAACGCCGCTGTTAGCTCAACGATTAATAATCAAATTAGAAATAATAATTATGCTGTACCTAATTATGTTGAAGACTTTTCTAGCCATATTCCTAAAATTCCTTATCGTAATGGTGTTGGCAAACCTGAAGGTGTTATTGCTCATGAAACGGCAAACCCTAATTCAACTATTCATGGTGAAATTGCATACATGAAAAATAATTATGAAAGTGCATTTGTACATGCTTTCGTTGATGACAATAACATTATTGAAGTTGCTCCAACAGACTATCTTGCTTGGGGTGCTGGTGGTGTTGCTAACCAACGTTTCATACATGTTGAACTTGTTCGTGTTTATGGCGGTGATCGCTTCGCACGTTCTATCAATAATTATGCTGATTATATTGCTACTAATTTAGCTTATTATGGATTACCATTTGATAGTGCTGAATACGATGGTAATGGTACTTTATGGTCACATGATGCTGTATCAAAATATTTAGGTGGTACAAATCATAGTGATCCATACGGCTGGTTTGCTGAAAACAACTATACATTTAATGAACTTGTAGATTTAGTGCATGAGAAGTATCAGTATAAAACAGGTACTCTAACTGCACCAAGTAAACCAATAGTAACTAAACCAAAGCCAACTAAGCCTGTTGTTAAACCAGCGCCTAAACCTACTAAACCAGTAGTCACTAAACCTAAACCAACTAAGCCCGTTGTAGGCACAGCTAAAACTGTTGCTGTTAACTATAAAGGTAAAGTGAACATTAATGCATCTGGTGTATATAGTTCTGTATATGACACAACAACAAAACCAGCGACGAATAAAGCTGGTAAAACATTCAATATTGGTAAACAATCAACATTCAATAACCAAGTGTTTTACTTATTACAAGACAATAACGGTACACCATTAGGTTGGGTTAAATCTAGCGACATTCAATTACAGACTGTAACTAAACCAACGCCTAAACCTGTTGCGAAACCAACACCTAAACCTGTTGCGAAACCAACAACTAAACCTGTTGTGAAACCAACAACTAAACCTGTTGTGAAACCAACAACTAAACCTGTTGCGAAACCAACGCCTAAACCTGTTGTGAAACCAACACCTAAACCTGTTGCGAAGCCAACTACTAAACCTGTTGCGAAACCAACTACTAAGCCTGTTGCAAGCACAGCTAAAACTGTTGCTGTTAACTATAAAGGTAAAGTTAATACAAATGCGTCTGGCGTTTACAGTTCTGTTTATGACAAAACAACTAAACCTGCTGTGAATAAAGCTGGTAAAACATTTAATATCGGTAAACAATCAACATATAATAACCAAGTGTTCTACTTATTACAAGATACTAAAGGTACTCCATTAGGTTGGGTTAAATCTAGTGATATTCAATTACAGAATACAACTAAGCCTGTTGCAAAACCTGCAACTAAGCCTGTTGCAAAACCTGCAACTAAACCTGTAGCGAAGCCTACAACTAAGCCTGTTGCAAAACCTGCAACTAAACCTGTTGCGAAACCTGCAACTAAGCCTGTTGCAAAACCTATAACTAAACCTGTTGCGAAACCTGCAACTAAACCTGTTGCAAAAACGGTTAGAGTTAATTATGTTGGTAAGGTTAATAACAATATTTCTGGCGTTTATACTTCTGTTTATGATCAAAAAACAGTACCTGCTATGAATAAAGCTGGTAGAACATTTAAGATTGGTAAACAATCAACATACAATAATCAAACATATTATTTATTACAAGATAACAATGCAATTCCTTTAGGATGGGTTAAAGCTAACGATGTACAATTACAAACTAACAGAGTTCAACCTAAACCAGTAAAACAAGTTACGCCTGCTCAACCTAAAAAGACTAATGCTATTAAATCCAATGTTGTAAACAATCAACCAATGAATTTAAAAGAAAATTATACTAATTATTTAATCTTTGATAATACTGGTTATTTCTATAGTCAACCGAATGTGTCTAAATCTACATTATTAGGGTCACTACAAAATTATCAATATGCGTACTTTAAAGTTATTTCTTCACAAAAAGTTGGAAATGAACTTTGGTATAAAGGTTTACTTAATGGTAAAACAGTATGGATTAATTCTAAATATTTACAACTAGCAACAGAGGCTACAAATATTTCTACTAGTCCATATACTCTTGATCAAGCTGTTGATATTCAAATGGCGTTAAGAAATGGATCTGAGCCTAAAAAAGTATTACCAAGTGGTATTAGAAATGCTACTAGAGCAGAAGTTAAAGATGCAATGGATACAAGCAAGTATGTGAATGATCCAGTTCAAAAGTATCAATTCTTAGATTTAAATAAATCACAAAATATTTCTCCATCTAAATTAAATGAATTACTTCGAGGTAAAGGAATTTTAGAAAACCAAGGTAATGCATTTAGTCAAGCATCAAAAGCTGTTGGTATTAATGAAATCTATTTAATCTCACATGCACTATTAGAGACTGGTAATGGAACAAGTCAATTAGCAAATGGTGGAAATATTGATAAAAATGGAAAAGTTGATTTAAACTCAAAAACTAAATACTATAATATGTTTGGTGTAGGTGCGATCGATAAGAATGCATTATACGGTGGTATCAAATATGCACAACAAGCTGGATGGAACACACCAGAAAAAGCTATATTCGGTGGCGCTCAATTTATAGCAAACAATTATATTAAAGCAGGACAAAATACACTTTATAAAATGAGATTTAATCCACAAAAACCAGGCGTACACCAATATGCAACTGGCATAGATTTTTCAAAATCTAACGCAAAACGTATTAGTGACTTCTATCAACAAATTCAAACTGATGGTCAATTCTATGATGTTGATCAATATAAATCATAATTCTTAAATGAATACTGAATAAACCAATGCCTTTTAAGGCATTGGTTTGATTTTTTAATTATTTCTAAATAATTTTATTTGTACTTTCAGAAATTTTAATTTATAATCTACATTTCAAGAAAACTGTAGACAATCGATTTAGAGGAGTACTTTTCATGGCAAACGGTAAAGAAAGAGATCATTATTTTGACAACGCTAGGTTTTTCTTAATAGTACTAGTTGTATTTGGCCACTTAACAAGATCATATGTTAATGACAGTCATTTATTTAAAGCATTATATATGTTTATTTATAGTTTCCATATGCCCGCTTTTGTTCTAATATCAGGATTTTTCGCAAAAAGTGTTGGTAAACCTGGTTACATAAAAAAAGTTACCATTAAGCTATTGTTACCTTATCTGATATTCCAATTGTTTTATGGGTTATATTATTACTATATAGATAGAGATGATACTTTAAACATTAGTCCGTTTGATCCACAATGGGCTATGTGGTTCCTAGTCAGCTTATTCTCATGGCATGTTATTTTACACTTTGTACGAAACTTCAATCCATATATAACATTTGCAGTTGCTATATTAGTAGGTTTGATAGTTGGCTACTTTGATTTTATTAATGCAAAACTTAGTCTATCAAGAACATTTGTATTCTTCCCTATTTTCTTATTAGGTTATTATATCAATAAAGAACAGTCATTTATTTTAAGAAATAAAAAATACTTATGGCTTTCTACATTAAGTTTATTAGTTATTTTTATTGCTTATTTATTAACTGACTATAACTTTGAATGGTTATTCGGAAGTAAACCATATTCAGCACTCGAAGGCGATGTTGATGTTTACAGTGCATTGAAGAGATTATTTATTTACGTTGTTATCTTTGTTTCAACTTTAAGTTTTATGAATTTAATACCAGAACGAAAATTACCATTAACTTATATTGGTTCAAGAACAATGTTTATTTACTTACTTCATGGACTATTCGTTGGATTATTCCGTTCTAAAGATTGGGATAGAATGTTATTAGATCAACCGTATGTATGGGTAGCAATTGTGCTTATTACAATAACAATTGTGTACTTCTTCAGTAGTGATATAGTTAGACATTATGCTAATCCAGTTGTTAATTTAAAAAAACCACCGAAAAAAAATAAATAAGTAAAAGAGCAGAAATTCATTATTAAAATTGAATTTCTGCTCTTTTTTCTTATAAAAATCACTTACACTTCTATCGACTTGTGTGAATATGGCTATCCTTGCTTACACTTCTACTGACTTGTGTGAATATACCTACCCATAGTTACACTTCTACCAACTTGTGTGAATATGGATACCCTTGCTTACACTTCTCTCAACTTATGAAAATATAGATACCCATATTTACACTTCTACCGACTTGTGTGAATATACCTACCCTTAGTCACACTTCTACTGACTTGTGTGAATATGGGTCTCCTAATGACTAAGAGGATAGGACAAATTAATTTGTCCTATCCTCTTTTATAGTTAAAACTATATTCAATTTTTACCTAAGTAATGATTCATACGAAATAGTTCCGATATATTTATCTTCTTGATTTAATAGATATGCTGGTATTTGAACATGTTTATGCGTTACGGGTGCTAGTTCATGATTATTATTATATAAGTTTTCTAACACTTCATAACTCGCACTTAATAAATAAGTTAAATAATCAATCCACTCTTGGGTATAAGGTGTGTCTGATTGTATAAACAATATAGGATTTTCTTTTTTAGCTGTTGGTTGCATAAAATCTGAAACAAATTTTCTTTCATCAAGCGAGAGCTCTTCTTTTGATTTAAATTTAATATGAAACTGTGCATTTTTAATAAGGCGATTATCTTGTCCAAAGTAATATCGATGAAAATGTGGTAACTGAGCTTCTGCTCTACATATATGTATTGAATCTTCTTCAAACGATATCATCCATTGTTCATCATTATTTTGTATAAGTACAAAAGTTGGATGTGGTAACCATTCAAAAATATTTAATGAAAGTAATAACTTTAATCGTTGATTCATATTTGTTAAGTTCACCATATAAACATCCCCTATTATTGTAATGTTTCTCTTATTGTAATACGTTTTCAAAATTTTTGCTATATTCATTTATTTGTTCTCTTTTTATCGTTATAATAAAATTATCGTTTTGAAGAGGTGAAAAAAATGCAATTACCATTAAATAAATTTGCATCTCAACTTCAAGTATCTGGTATAAGAGCTATCTCCAACCGTATACCTGAAATTGATGATGTCATTAACTTAACAGTTGGTCAGCCCGATTTCAAAGTACCAACAAGTGTTAAAGATGCAATGAAACAAGCTATTGATCGTAACTTTACGACTTATTCTCATAATGCCGGATTGTTAGAACTAAGGAAAGTCGTCCAATCTTATTATAAAAACCGATTCAGTTCAAATTTTAATACGAATGAAATATTAATTACTAACGGTGCTAGTGAAGCGCTTGATACTACGTTGAGAGGTATACTTGAACAAGGAGATGAAGTGTTAATTCCCTCACCTGTATACGCTGGCTATGTTCCATTAATTGAATTATTAGGAGCTAAACCTATATACATAGATACTACCCAAAGCGGTTTAAAAATAACACCTGAATTAGTAAAATCTCATATTACAGATAAAACTAAAGCCATTTTATTGAATTATCCAAACAATCCCACTGGCATTACGTTAAATCAATATGAAGTTGAATCACTGGTTAACGTGTTCAAGGATTATCCAATCTATGTAGTAAGTGATGAAATTTATGCTGAAAATACGTTTGGTCAACAACATACCTCATTTGCTTCATATGATGCTATTAAAGACCAGTGTATATTGTTAGGCGGATTAAGCAAATCTCACTCTATGACTGGTTTACGAATCGGATTTCTACTAGGACCTGAGTATGTGATGAAACAACTGACATTTGTGCATGCATATAACTGTATTTGTGCTAATGTACCGAGTCAATACGCTGCAATAGAAGCACTTACTAATGCTGTTGACTCACCTAAAGAAATGAACTCAGCATATATTGAACGTCGTGATTACGTATATAAACGTTTAATTGATATGGGATTTATTCTGAACGAAAAGCCTCAAGGAGCTTTTTATATTTTCCCTAAAATTTCTCAATTTGGTATAAGTGATTATGAATTTTGTATGAAAGCACTTGAAGATTATCACGTTGCAATTGTGCCTGGTTCAGCTTTCACTCATATTGGTGAAGGATATATAAGAATTTCTTATGCATACAACATTAAAGCGCTTGAGGAAGGGTTAAATAGATTGGAAAGAATGATTCAAGAACTATTTTAAAGGGGATGAATTTCAATGAACTTTTTATGGCAAACATTTGAAACTCGAAGAAATTTATTAAAAAGCTTGGTTAAACATGATTCTATTACACATTCAGAAGGCGAAAGAACATTTCCGTACTTTTTAAAAGAACAATATTTAAAACTCGATTATTTCAAAAATAATAATGAACAAGTGATTTTGCAACCGACTGGGGATGGTCGACATGCAGTACTTGCATATTATAAAGCACCAAAAACTAAAAAAACGCTCATATGTATTAGTCATTTTGATACTGTTGGCATTGACGATTATAGTGAATATAAAAGTGAAGCATTTGATATGGATAATATAACAGATATTTTTCGTGAAGATGATAAATATTTATCTTCAAATGCTAAAGAAGATCTCAGTTCGGATAATTATTTATTTGGCCGTGGCTCTATGGATATGAAACCTGGTCTAATGATACATATGTCTTTAATTGAAAAAGCAATACAAGAGTCATGGGACATCAATATTATCGTTGTTTCAGTTCCAGATGAAGAAGTTGAATCTTTAGGCATGCATAAAGCTGTTGAAAGAATCAATCAAATTAGAAAAGAAGATAATTTAGAAATAGCTTTACATTTAAACAGTGAGCCTACATTTTCACAAGCAGAAAATGATGCTAACCATTATGTTTATTCAGGCACAATAGGTAAAATTATGCCATCTGCACTTTGTTATGGTAAAGAAACACATGTAGGACAGCCTTTAAATGGCATCAGTTCAAATTATATACAAAGCTTTATCAATAGTAAGATGGAATATAGCAATCTTTTTAAAGAACATTATAAAAACGAAGTGACACCACTTCCAGTATCACTGATGAGTCGAGATATTAAAGACCATTATGATGTACAAACACCATTTCGAACAGTTGCTTTATATAATGTATTTTTATTTAATAGGAATGCAGAAGATGTCTTCACAATATTTAATGATGTAGTAAAAGATGCTGTATCAGTTTGTGAAAAAACCTTTCAAGATAAATTAAAATCTGAAGGTTTCAATAAAAATATATCTATAAATGTTTTAAGCTATAAAGAATTAAAAGATTTAGCAATTAAAGAATTTGGTGAAGCACATATTAAATATGTAATAAAAGAAGTCATTGAGCAAATTCATGATGAACGAGCTCAATCAATAGAAATTACTGACCGCTTCATGCATATGCTAAAAGGACTTGGCCCTAGTGTTATAACATTCTTTGCACCACCTTATTATCCAGCTGCACACTCATCAGAAGATCCATTTATAGATGAAATAGTAGAAACTGTTAGTGATCTTTCATTATCTAAATTTAATAGAGTTTCTAAAAGACAATATTTCTTTAATGGTATTAGTGATTTAAGCTATGCAAAATATCGACTAGATGATTTAGGCTTTGAAAGTTATATTAACCAAACACCAGTATTTAACGAATCTTACTTTATACCATTTAACGATATTAAAGAGATAAGCGCGCCTGTTATTAATATCGGTCCAATTGGAAAAGATGCACATCAAGTTACAGAAAGAATCAATATGAAAAGTGCCTTTGAAGAAATACCATCCATAATCGAACAAGTTATTAAGAAGCATTTATTATAAAAATCAATAATAACAAAATAGAGGCAGTAGATGACTGGATTGAAAATGCGCTTATATCAAGCTTCTTCAATCCTAGTCATCCTTGCCGGAGTGGGACTACGAAATCTTTTTTATAAAATAATTTGTTAATATTTGGTATTTTTTTGCGCTGACTCCTGCGGGAAAAGCATGATTCGAAGACTACAGGCTGAGAACATGCCCGCGGAAAGCATGCGCATAAAAAAATGCCGACAAAGTCTAAGACTTTGTCGACACTCTAAGGCATGGCGATTACGCCATGCCTTTTATCTATATTAAGGAAACTTAGGAAATTGATCGAAGTCTGGTTGACGTTTTTCTTTAAATGCGTCACGACCTTCTTTTGCTTCGTCTGAAGTATAATATAACAATGTTGCATCGCCAGCGAATTGTTGTAATCCTGCTAATCCATCTGTATCTGCATTCATTGCTGCTTTTAAGAAGCGTAATGCTGTTGGTGAGTGTTGCATCATTTCTTTACACCACTGCACTGTCTCGTCTTCTATTTTGTCTAATGGCACTACTGTGTTAACAAGTCCCATATCAATTGCTTCTTTTGCATCATATTGACGACATAAGAACCAAATTTCACGAGCTTTTTTATGACCAACGATTCTTGCTAAATAACCTGAACCGTATCCAGCATCAAATGAACCTACTTTAGGACCAGTTTGTCCAAATCTTGCATTTTCAGCTGCGATTGTTAAGTCACATACGATATGCAATACGTGACCACCACCGATTGCATATCCTCTAACCATTGCTATTACTGGTTTAGGAATAACACGAATCAAGCGTTGTAAGTCTAATACGTTTAATCTAGGGATTTGATCTTCACCCACATAACCACCGTGTCCACGTACTGATTGATCTCCACCTGAACAAAATGCTAAGTCTCCTTCACCTGTTAAGATAATAGATCCAACTCTTTGGTCGTCTCTTGCTCTAGAAAATGCATCAATCATTTCTTGTACTGTTAATGGCGTAAATGCATTACGTACTTCTGGACGATTTATTGTGATTTTTGCGATACCTTCGAAAAATTCATATTTAATTTCTTTATATTCTTTTAAAGTTTCCCATTGTCTTGACATAATTTGCCTCCTAAAATAAATTCTATTATTATTGTATCAAACTTTTCTGGTTGTTCCACATGAATTGTGTGCCCAGCATCATTAACAATTTGAAATTTACTATTTTTAATACATTCGTGCATTCGTTTACCTATTTCTATAAACTTTTTATCTTTCTCACCTACTATAATACATGTAGGTAAATCAAGATCATTTAATTTATCCCAATAAGATCGTTGAGCACCTGTTCCATAATCAATTAAAGCTTTACTCAGACCAACGGGAGATTGAGAGAGTCTCATTTTCTTTATCCGATTTCTTTCTTTATGGGAAAGAATGGACTGACTTTCAAATAAGGATAATTGTGACCACTCTTCAACAAACTTTGTCATCCCGATATTTTGTATATATTCAGCTCTAGCTTTATCTACTTCTATTCGATTAAGCTTCTCTTTATTATTTTCTATACCAGGGCTTGCACTTTCTAGAATAAGACCATTTAACCATTCAGGATATTGAATTGCAAAGCTTAATGCAACACGTCCACCCATTGAATATCCATGTATATACACCGTCTTTAATTCTAGATGTGCAATCAATTCTTTAATCTTATCTGCTATAAATTCCATAGACCAATGTTTATCATGACTTGATTTATCATCACCATGACCTGGTAAATCTATAGATATCACATTAATACCATGTTTGATAATTGCATCTTCAACTAAATGAAAAGTTGTATGGTCACTAATAAATCCATGTAACAATAAAATTGTAGGTTTATCAATATCTAACTGCTTAACGTGGTGAGTTAACATATTGTATACCTTTCATCTTTTCAAATAGTTCTCTATGCGTTTCTGTATTTTCTTCTCTATTCGTTAAAATTTCATATAAATATGAACCAAATTGAGGTAAAGTTTGTCTTTTATACTCAGCCACATCTTCAAATTTTTCATATCCTAATTCATATAAATGAGCAACATGTTGAAAATCTAAATCCAAAGGTGTTCCAAATAATTTTTCAAAATGCTCTGGCGCTTCATCTTTCGGTGCTAAATAATTAAAGATGCCCCCACCATTATTATTCAAACATACGATGGTAATATCTAAATCATGCAACTTACTCATTATTAATCCGTTCATATCATGGAAGAACGAAATGTCTCCAATAACTAATGTTACTTTTTTATAAACAGACATCCCTAATGCAGTTGATACAACACCGTCAATGCCATTAGCGCCTCTATTAGCTGCAATTTCAGCTTTAGAATCTAAATTGAAAGTGTCTACATCTCTAACTGGCATACTATTACCAACAAAAACAGTATCTTTTGAAGACATTTTTTTCAATAAACTGCCTACAACAGCACCTTCGTCAGTTTCTTCTTGAATATACTTTTCTATTAATGCTCTAGCTTCTTTATCCATAGTGATCCATTTTTCTAACCAATTTTTATTTTGAGTTGGCGTCACATCTTGTGCCTGTCTAAAGAAGTCATTTGGACTTAACTCTACAGAAAGTGTTGGTACTTTTGGATAAGCATCTGGTGTAGCATTATTTTGTACGAGTATTTGTGGACATTTAACATCTTTTAACCAATTATTTAAATGTTTAGAAACAACTGGTTGTCCAACTCTTATAATAAATTGTGGCTCTATACTTAAACCACCTTTAAAAAGTGCATCATAAGTAGCAATAACATTTGGATGATTTAACTTTCTTAAATTACTCAATGGATCTGCCAAAATAGGTATATTATGAATGGCTGAATAAGTTAATATTTGTGATAAATCTTGCCCTTGTGTATCTCCTACTACGACGATTCCACGTGGTTTTTCAATATATGTTTGTATATTTGAAAAATCAATTGATTTTTGATATTTCGTTGCTATTTTTCTCTTAGAAGATAAATATCTTCTAAGTTTCACATTTGGAATAAGCGGTTCTCTAAATGGAAAATTAAAGTGTACAGGACCTCTTTGTGGTCCCACGAAATGTTTTTCAGCTTTTATCATATTCATGTTTATTGCATTGATTGTACCTTCAGTTTCATCTGCAATAGGCATATCAAATTGAAACTTAGTGAAATTTTGGAACATATTAATTTGATTAATTGCTTGTGGTGCGCCAACATTTCTAAGTTCATGTGGTCTGTCACTCGTCACAACGACAAGTGGTAATCTACTTATATATGCTTCTGAAACTGCAGGTGTATAATTTGAAGCTGCTGTACCTGAAGTACAAATGATCGCAACTGGTTTCTGACTTGCTTTGATTATACCTAATGCGAAGAAAGCAGCACTTCTTTCATCAGGATGTATCCACGTTTTAATATGTGGGTGTCTCTCACAAGCAATCGCAAGTGGCGTAGATCTTGACCCTGGACTAATTACGACATCATCAACACCATATTCGTATAATTTAGAAACAAATGTAAACACTTGTTTTGTTAAACTTTCAGTATGTGTACTCAAATCTACATCACTCCTAGCGCTTTTAACATTGGTTTGAATTTTAAATCTGTTTCTTCAAATTCTGAAATTGCATTCGAATCTTTAACGATGCCACAACCAGAATATAATGTTGCTGCATTTCCTCTTACAAGCATTGAGCGAATTGAAACAACAAATTCCCCATTATTATCTAAATCAATATAACCTAAAGGTGCACCGTAGAAACCTCTTGTACCAAATTCTTCATGCTCAATAAATTTAATAGCTTCTACCTTTGGAAATCCTCCAAGAGCAGGCGTAGGATGTAATTGATTTACGATTTCTAAAACATTTTCGGATAATAAATCTGCCTGTATCTTTGTATATAAATGATATAAATGTTTATTTGTTAAAATCGTTGGCTTTTTATCGTATTCCAATTGTTTAGTAAACGATTGGATATCATGAATAATACTATCCACAACATAACGATGTTCGAATTGATTTTTAGAATCATTTAAAAGTTCAGCTTTTAATTTGTTGTTTTCACTTTCATCTTCAGTTCTAACAATTGTTCCAGCTATTGCATTGGTATATAATTTTCCATTATCTATTTGACAAAGTTGTTCAGGTGTTTGTGATATGAATTGTGATTTACCAGATTCAAATAATAATAAATAGCTAGATTCATTGCTATCAAGAGATCTTTGCAAAGCATCTTCAACATCAACATCATCTTGAAATTCAATTTTTCTTCTTCGAGATAATACAACTTTTTGCAATGCAACTGACTCATTCATCAATGATACAACTTTTGTTACTAAATCTTTCCATTCTTCACTTTGAATGTCTTTATTTTCTACAACTGAAGGTTCTGATAATACTCCCGTTTGAGCTTTTGAATCGATAGCATTTAATATGCGTTCAATATTTTCTATATCAAATTTATTGTTATCGTCAGTATATGTTAAGTAACAACGACCATTTTCTTTTGTAATCAAAAATTTTGGTAAAACAAAATGACTCATTCCATAATCTTTCCACTCATTAGTTAAAGAATGCTCTGAAAATTGAAATCCTCCAAAGAATTTCAAATGATGTTTATCATCATGCATAATTACCGTACTTAACTGTTCTTTAATATTTTGCCAATACTCATAAATTTCATCGTGCTCTAAATGTGAGTATCTAGCTTCTAATAAATAGCCGATACCACACATTTCTAATTTGAAATCTTTTGACTTGTAATAAAAACGTTGTCCAATATAATTGATTTCTTCCCTTAATAAATGGATTAAATCTGGTTGATATTGAAGCTCAATTTCAACTGAAATATAATTTTTATTTCCATCGATTTCAGAAATCATTTTTTGCTTCAAATCGGTCCTCAAGGCCATTTCATTTCCACTTCTTTCCGAAAAATATCTATCTTCTTATTTTATCATTTTTTAACATAACATGCGTTAATATTGTACTTTATAAATAGAATATATATTAAAATATTACACAAATACAGTGATTGACCAATTGATGTCGAAAGCATATACTAATACTGTCAAAAATATTAATAAATAAGAGGTAAATAAATGTCACAAAATTTATCACAGCATTCAGGCATAAAAAAATATTATCATTTAATGAGGCCACATACGCTTACTGCTTCATTTGTACCAGTATTGCTAGGAACAGCGGCATCAAAGATATTTTTAACAGGTGCTGAAGCATCCATTAAAATTTCAGTAGTATTAGCTATGTTATTAGCAAGCATTTTAATCCAAGCAGCAACAAACATGTTTAATGAGTATTTCGACTATAAACGTGGCTTAGATGATCATACATCTGTTGGTATTGGTGGTGCTATTGTACGAAACGGTATGTCACCAAAATCCGTATATAACTTAGCCATAGCATTTTATATAATCGCAGTAATTTTAGGTATATATATTTGCATGCAAAGTACATGGTTATTAATACCAATCGGACTTGTTTGTATGGCAATTGGTTATTTCTATACTGGTGGACCTTATCCTATATCATGGACACCATTTGGAGAAATATTCGCCGGTTTCTTTATGGGATTCGTAATTGTAATGATCTCATTCTACATACAAACTGGTACATTAAGTTTTTATCCAGCATTATTAAGTATACCTGTATCTATCACAATCGGATTAATCAACTTAGCTAACAACATTAGAGACCGAGAAAAAGATAAACAAAGTGGTAGAAAAACGTATGCTATCTTAGTCGGAAAAAGAATTTCAATTATGACTATGGCTATTTTATACATTTTCTCATATGTGTTTGTCATTTACTTAGCATTATTCAAGCCGTATGGATCAATATTATGGTTATTAGTGCTTATTTCAGCACCATTCCCAATTAAAGCAGTACGTCGCTTTAATAAGAACGATACACCGCAAACAATGATGCCTGCGATGGCAGCAACAGGTAAAACAAACACAATATTTGGTTTACTATTAGCACTTGGAGTTTATATTAGTGGCATATTAGGCGGCTTATAGTTATTTGAAAAACGATCTTGGACAAAAATACTAACTCAAAATAAATAAGCATATCACTAAACTGATTTTTTAAAGTTTACCGTGATATGCTTATTTTTTATACAATCTTGAGATTTTGTTCGTGCATGCTTGCCTAGGGGTATGGTTCGAGCCTGTAGTCTCTCACACATACTATTCCCTTAGGCGTCAGCACTTCACAAAATCGCTCTCAATAACTATTTTTATATAATCTTACATTATTGTACGTGCTTGCCTAGGGGTATGGCTCGAGCCTGTAGTCTCTCACGCATACTATTCCCTCAGGCGTCAGCACTTTACAAAATCGTTACTAATATCTTTTTTTATACAAAAATAAAGCACTTTCGTATAATTTAATTAATTATTTAAAAATCGGATAATATCTTTTTCTACTTTATCCTTATCAGCACTACGTGTCATAAGATGCGTAGCTTTTTCATAAGAAGTAAGCAATTTATTATGCGTGCCTACTTCTCTATAAATATTTTCTGCACTCTTTTGATAAGTTATTTGATCTCGTTCACCATACATTATAGAAATTGGTATTTGAATAGATTTCAAATTTTTCATCGTATTCTCAATAAATTTCGTAAAAACATGTGCACCTTCATTATAATCATCAATTAAAGCAAGTTGTCTTTCACTTTCTTCAGTTTCTAAATTTTGAATTTGATTAATTCTTTTCCCATAACTGTATAGTCTTCGTTTTATATCGGCACTTGTACGATTATTAGGTACTGACATAACTAGACATTTTTTAATATCACATGTTTCAGCTAGTCTAAGAGACATTAATCCTCCTAAAGACACACCGAGAACATTTATATCTTTATAGCCCTCATCTACTAAAAATTGATAACTATCCTGAGCTTGTTGCCACCAATCATCTGTATTATATTTCATTAATGACTCGACACTTAAGCAATGTCCTTTATACGCTGGTATATAGCAAGTGTATCCAACTTCATTTAATGAGGTCGCCAATTCTTTTACATCTCGAACTGTTCCAGTAAAAGAATGTAATAACAATACAGCTTCACTTCCACCTTTTAAATACACATTACGCGCTTCTTTTAACTTCAACAACACAATCACTCCGCTACTTGTTTTCTATAATCTTTTCTCCATATAATAGTTCGTTGTTTCAAATCCCATTTTTTCATATAATGAATAAGCAATTTTATTGTGGCCAAACACATGTAACTTTATGCTTTCAATGTTATGACTTTTGCAATATTTATCTAAAGCTTGCATCGTTTCTTTCCCTAACCCTTTTCCTCTATGTATTTCTTCTATTTTTATATCATAAATAAAACTTTTCAATGTATTATCTTTTTCAAAAATATGTAACCATAAAATTCCAACTTTTTCATTACCTGAATGTACATTGAAAATTTTATGACCTTCCGTATTCAAACCCTGTGGTAATAATTTTTCAAAATACGCTCTACCTTTACTGTCAGCTTCATCTTTATCCCATGTATCATTCTTCACCTGTTCATCCGAAAACTCTTTAAGAGAAATTTCGTAAAAATTTTTAAATTCATGCTCTTGCATTAACTTTAAATTAACACTCATAAAAATCCCCTTTTCAGTTTATATTTAGCTTCATTATACACATATAAAATCATTACACATACAAAAAAAGCCTGCAACCATAACGGTTACAGACTATATGACGGAGATGGAGGGATTCGAACCCTCGCGCCGCAGAACGACCTACACCCTTAGCAGGGGCGCCTCTTCAGCCAACTTGAGTACATCTCCATGGCTCCACAGGTAGGACTCGAACCTACGACCGATCGGTTAACAGCCGATAGCTCTACCACTGAGCTACTGTGGATTAATATGATTTAATCAAGCACAAGTACTATTATATCAACCATCACAATATTTTCAAGTGAAAACTTAAAAAAATTAACGGAACATTTACACTTTAGTGGCACTTGTTCCGTTAATGTTCACTTTGACTCTCTAATGATGATTTTTAAGATACATCTTTATAACATCCAACACACTATAACCATCTTGCGTCAAATCAATATTGGGTGTATTTAACTGTTTTATAAAAATATTATTTCTATGATTCTTATAATATAAACATGTACAGTTCAAATATTGATGATTAATTACATGAAAAGAAATTGGGAATACAAGTGACTGATCTTGCTCTAGAAATATTTTAGTTTTATTACCTTTGAATTTCGAGAAATGTTTAACATAGAGTAAATTAATCCATGTGTTGTCAGCAGATCTTTCGGAATGAGTACAGAAAAAATAAGTGGATGTTACAGGAGAAACTAAAATTGGAGGTTTACTAGTAATACTAGTTAGTCGCTTAGTGAATAATTTCCTTTCTTGAAAATGTTCTCCATAAAAGCGACAGGAATGATTCATAATTTCTTGAGGTCTCTGTTCGATAATAAAGGGTGATTTACCTGCTTCAGAAACCTCTGTATGAACAGTGTGTTCATTTACTTTAATACCCCTTATATACATTGTATTCTGTTTTATTACATACTTTTTCATCGCAAACTCCTCTCAGTGATAAATTTTTACTTTTATATCTATCTAAATTAAATATAATATATATTTAATTCTTAGTCAATATTTTTCTTATGAAATTCTATTGTTTTTCTATAAATTCTAACCTGTTATTAAAAGGATCATATAAATGTAGTCTTTTAGCACCTGGAAATCGATTATCTGTCTTAAAATCTATTTTTTCTTCTGTTAAGTGTTCAATTAAATCTTCGAGATTTTCAACATTAATTGCTGGGTGTGCCTTTTTAAGAGGTATAAAATTTTCTTCGATGCCGATATGCAAATCAATATTGTTAATATTAAACCAAACTCCACCATTACCTTTTAAAGATTCCGGTTTTTCAACTTCATTAAATCCTAATTGATCTACATAAAACGCTCTCGCCTTTTCCTCTGATCCTTTTGGAGCTGACAACTGAACATGGTCCCACATTTTTAGCTTATACATATTAATATCTCCTTTTTATTCTCATGTTTAACTTTCAAAGTATTATTTTTACAATAAATCACACCCCACTAATGTGGCTATGAGCATAATAATTTGAAAATTATAAATACTAAATTATAATGTAATTATAAAGTTAGTTTATCAATAAATTCGTTAAAAAGAATTACTTTTTTAAAATTTCTGAATATTCATTGCATTTAGAAAATAAATACGCTATAATTTTAACAAATAAAGTCAAGGGGTTGTTTAAAATGAAACAATATTCTCAAGTTAAGCATCAGAGTTTAGAAACTTTCGTTAATAACTTAAATGATTTATCTGTAGAACTAGTCATAGATTCTGCTTTACGTGAAAATCGCAAACGAGAATTGATGGCTTTAATCGATGAAGCACTTTTGAATCGTAACAATACTTTATTTGAACAATATAGTGCAGAATTAATACAGTTGGAGGATTTACAATCGTGAGTTATCATTTAAAAATTAACACATAAAAGAGACGACTTTTGAAAACATTCAAAAATCGTCTCTTTTATTTTTTATAACATTAAGTTAATAATTTCTTCTTTATCTATATCTCCAAAGTAATGATATGCATCAATATCTTTTAATGCTTCTTTTATAGAAGACTTTTGATGTTGTACGCCTATTAAAGCTTCTTCAATATCATTTACATTTCCCACTCCAAAGAAGTCTCCAAAGATTGCTGCATGTTCTATTATACCTTTTTTGACATCTAATTTTATTTGAACTAAACCTCTATCAAATTTATGGCTTCTTTCAAAGTTGTATTTAGGGTTTTTCCCATAATTCCATTCCCATTTTTGATATTTATTTTTGCTCAATTCATTAATATTATCCCAGTCTTCATCAGTAAGATGGTACTCCTCTACTTCTTCACTACCTTGTTGTTTGAAAATTGAAGTTAGTATGCGTTGTTTAAATGTTTCAATATCCATTGGCTCTTCTAAAAATTCTTGAATATTAGCAACTCTTGATCTAATAGATTTAATACCTTTAGATTTAATTTTTGCTTCATTAACTCTTAAAGCATTTACAACTTCTTCAATTTCACTATTTAACATTAAAGTACCATGTGAGAACATTCTATCTTTTTGTTTTACCATTGCATTACCAGAAATTTTCTTTTCTCCGACTTGAATATCATTTCTACCTGATAATTCAGCATTAACACCCATTTCATTTAAAGCATCTACAATAGGTTGTGTAAATTTTGCGAAGTTATGGAAACTATCTTCATCATCTTTCGTAACGAAACTAAAATTCAAATTCCCTAAGTCGTGGTAAACTGCCCCACCACCAGAAATTCTTCGTACAACTTTAATATTATTAGCTTCAACATACTCTTGATTTACCTCTTCAATAGTATTTTGATTTTTACCAACAATAATAGATGGTTGATTAATATAGAATAAAAAATAACTATCATCTTTAGGAAGCGAAGTAAGTACATATTCTTCCATTGCTAAATTGATCATTGGATCGTTTATTCCATTATTACTTACAAATTTCATTTATATTTCCTCCTTATTTTTCCCCTTGTTGCCTTACTTTAATATTACCATATGTTTAAATAATAATATGAATGATATGTTTGTGATAAAATAGATGTATATCTTATTATTACTTTATAAATGAACCGTTATTTAGTATAATATTTCATAGTATTATTTAGGAGGAATATCATGACAATCGCAGAAGTTGGAAATATCATAGAATTTCAAGATGGCTTAAGAGGTAGAGTTGAAAAGATTAATGAAAACTCAGTTATAGTAGACATAACAATCATGGACAACTTTGAAAGTTTAGAACTACCTGAAAAAACTGTAGTAAATCACAAGCGTTATACTATAATTTCTGAAGAGGGATAATAGTGAAAAAACAAATTAATCCTCAATTAATATGGTTCATATCGAGTTTTATTATTTTTCACTTTATTTTATTTTTAATGCAAGGTGAAAAAGAAGTATTCTGGTACTTATATACTGGCATTATGATGATTGCAGGCATTAGCTATGTCTTTTATCAACGCGAGATTAAGTCTAAACGATTATTACAATCAATAGGATATGGTTTAATTGGTGCAGTATTGTTAGTTATACTTCAACTTTTATTATCCCAAATTTATAATGGTTTATCGTATGCATCATTATTAAAAGAATTAATGCACGCAGGCGTTTTTTATAAATGGCAAATGTTAGTAACAATTGTTATTGCGATACCTTGTCACGAGCTTTATATTAGAACGATATTACAAAATCAACTACAACTTAAATTGTCACGACCTATTGTTGCAATCGTTGTAAGTGCTTTTGCTTCTAGTTCACTATTTTTATATTTAGGTAATTTCGCTATATTCATTTTTATATTTTTAGCTCAATTAATATTATCTACTTTATATTTCTACACTAAAAGAATCGTAACTTCATATATCGCTCAAGTAGCAGCAATAATTATACTTGTAATAATATTTAGTTAAAAAATCCAAACACAGCAGTGTTTGGATTTTTTTATATTTATTTACTTACTTTGTTTATTTTTTTGTCGGCTAACGATTAAGAAATATTCAACTAACTCCTTCGAACTCGACATGTCTTATTATTCAATTTCAAAATTATGTTCTAGCTCGAATTTACCTTTAGTTTCCCCTATTTCTTCCACCATATATTCAATCACAGTTTTTTTAGATCTTTCATATGTTGATTCTGAAATAATCTTATTAACATGTCTAAATAAGTAATCTGTCATGATTACATTATAACTGTCTTCTAGATTTATATTATAAAGTTCAACTCTATTTCCTACAGGTTTGTTTAAGTCAATTTTATACTTAAAACCTTTCCATACTGTCATTAATGTTGGCTCTAAAATTTCTTCGTTATACTTTATTGTTCCTTCTTCTTTGTACATTGCTGTTGCTGTTCTTTCTAATATACGTTTAATTTCAATACCAGTTAGTTTTATTTTGACTGGTTTATCTGTATGAACATAAGATTTATATATATCTTTAACTTTGAGTTCTCCTCTTAAACCATTACCTAATGGGTTTCCAATATGTGCACAAATAAAGTCTATTTCTGTAAATGCTTTACTCATACTATTTTGAATTAACTCAATAAATTTATGTGGCTTAATATATAGGTCAGTTAATTGCTTATAATCTAGTACTACAGGCATATCCGTTACATCTTGTTCCGACCAATGTTGTACTGCTTTTTGGTCGAAATAAGTTAACTCTAGTAAATCCCTATCTTCTGGATAACTAGAAAGTTCAACATGTTTAATTGATGTATCAATAATTTCAACTGAATTAGTTCTTTTTCTAAATTGAATCGACATATCTACAATATTAGTCGCATCTTTACCTGGTTGTATAAATTGAGTTTCTGCAACTTTTAAATCCACGACATGTTCTTGGTGACCTGTAATAATGACGTTAACGCCTTCTGTACTTTTAATCATGTTTTCAGCGTTATTACTATAATATGATCTATAATTATTTTTATCAGTGTAAGTGTTTAACCCACCATGATATAGCATAATTAAAAAGTCAGGACTTTCTTTTTCGTGCAAATATCTTACCCAACGTTTTGCTGATGCCATTGATTCTCCAACAATAACTTCATCTTCGAATTCTATATTTTTATTTTCCATTAAGCCACTTGAAGTAAACCCAATTATACCAATTTTAATACCATCAACGTATTTGATTGTGTAAGGTGTAGTAAAATAAGGTTCTTTTGTTTTACTATGTTCTATATTAGCTGCAAGCCATGGAAATCTACTTAGGGCAATAGACTTATTTAAGAAGTCTAAGCCGAAATTAAATTCATCAGGACTAACACCACTTGCATCAAATTGCATTTCATTCATAATTTTAATCATAGGGTTTCTTTTGTATGGTGCAATTTGTGCATAATAAAAAGCAAACATTGAACCCGACAACATTCCACCATTATCCAATAATAATACACGATGGTTTGCTTTACGTTTATGTTTTACGTAAGTAGCCATCTTTAATATATTTCCACTTATACCACTTCTACTAATTCGACCATGTAAGTCAGAAGTAGCTAATAAATCAATCGTAATGATTTCATTCGTATTCAATGCTATTCCCCCTCTTTCTTTTATATTTTACCATTTTTAAAAAATGATATGTCTTTTTAAACTAATTTGAATATTGATAATGTAATTTTATTTTATGTTGGCAATATTAGTTAATCATAATATACTCAATTAAGAGTATATATACATAGGAGACTAATATGAAACCTTTTAATAAAATTATCATACTAAATATTGTTTTTGCACTTATCGTTTCTATATTAATTGGTGCACTCATTAGTAAAAACTATAATAATAGAATTAATCAAAGATTTGATACTACTAAAGAAATTATTAACTTAAAAATCGATACATTCATAAGCGAATCAAACAGTATTTCTGAATCTTTAACGACTATTTTATCTAATAGTAACGATGAAAAATTTATTAATCAATTTTTAAAAGATAATCATACTAGATATACTTGGATAGATCATATTTATATTTTGAATAATAAAAATCAAATCGTCTATGACTCTAAAGGACCAAACTATACATCAATAGAAGACTTTAATCAATATAAGTATCACTTCCCATTTACTCAAAAATCCACATTAAGCAGTAAAAAGAGATCACTAGACAGACCTAAAACATTATTACTTACAAATCGATTAAAGATTAAAAATCAAGACTATACTGTTGCTGCAGAAATAAATATGAATTCATTTAAAAATGAAATAAAGTTAATTGCTAAGAGGTTCCAAATACAAGTACAAGGTATAGATGGTACTCAAATTTATCAAGTCGGCAAATCATATAAACATACAAAAACAATCACTTATTTTTACAATAACTTACCTGTCACAATTAGCATTACTGGACAATATAGTTTTATAACGCGCGTAATTTTACCAAGTATATTTATTTTCTTAGTTATTTTCTTAATATTAACAATTTTAACTTTAATATTTAAAAGTCGTTCAGATAGATTAGAACATGAAAAGTTAATCGAACAAGCAAATAATGAAAAATTGCGACTAATAGGAACATTGGCTGCAAATACCGCGCATGAAATAAAAAACCCTTTAACGAGTATTAATGGATTTATAGAACTCACTAGAATGAAATATGATCAAAACCAGCAAGATAACCATTTTAATATTATTACCGAAGAATTAGATAGAATTAATAACATCGTTACACAATTCTTATATTTAGGTAAACCAACAAACTTAGCTTACACAAATGTTAATATTAGCCAGACAATCAAAGATATAGAGCAATTTTTAAAGTATGAATTAGAACAGAACAACATAAATATTTCTTTATCATTACCAGAAGAACCCATTTATGCCTTTTTATCTGAAGACCAATTAAAACAAATACTGATCAATTTAATTCAAAATTCTAAAGACGCATTAACTGACGTACATAATGCTTCAATAGAAATTCAACTACTAAAGACAAATACAAAACAAGTAAAATTAGTATTTAAAGATAATGGAATAGGCATGTCAAAAGAAGTTCAACAAAAAGTATTTGACCCCTTCTTTACTACAAAAGATTCAGGTAGTGGACTAGGACTTTATTTAAGTAAAAAATTAATTGAAGATTGGGATGGTACAATAAGCGTGGCTAACAATACTGAAGGCACAACTTTTATTATTATGATACCTGTAGTTAAGCATATTTAATATATAAATAAAAAACTGGGACAAGTTATTGTCCCAGTTTTTTAACCTATTTGAATTCGTTCTTTTGGATAGTGGAATTTATCAGGCGTTGATTTACCACCTAACATAACTACGAAACATAGTAGCCCGACACGCCCAATGAACATAAGTATCATAATCACGATTTTCGAACCTAATTGTAAATTATCGGTTATACCCATTGATAATCCACATGTACCAAATGCTGACATTGTTTCAAAAAATATTGAAAGTAAATCATGTTTACCGTCTTCAAATCGTACTACAGATAACACACCAACAAATGTGATAGCTAAAGCCAATGATATAACGGCAAATGACCTTTGTATATCTAAAGGATGTATCTCTCTATTAAATGCTTTTATCGTTGTACGGCCATTACTAAAATTGACTAAATAAAGAACAAGTATTGCAAATGTTGTTGTTCTTATACCTCCACCTACTGAGCTTGGTGATGAACCAATGAACATCAATCCACCTAGAAAGAAATTCGTTGCTTCAGTAAACTGTCCAAGATCTATTGTAGATAATCCTGCGCTTCGTGTTGATGAAGACTGGAACATAGCATAAAAGATACCTTTGTGCCACGAAATGTCTTTAAATGCATTTGAAAACTCAAATAAATATATTACAACTGTTCCTAATAAAAACAAGAACAAATAAGTCGCACTTGCAATTTTAGTAAATAATGAAAATCTAAAGTTCGGATGCGTATTTCGCATATATGTTTTTACTTCTATCAATACTGGAAATCCTATTGCACCTAACATGATAAGTAACATTATAATCGTTTGAACGAAGTAATCATTTGCATATGGTGCTAGCGATTCCCCAGTGATATCTAAACCACCATTCGTTGTAGCAGATACAGATGCAAAAATACCATGGTGTATCGCATCTTTAACAGAGCCGATATCTTTATAAAAATAAAAAGATAATAATATCGCTCCAATTGCTTCTATCATTAATATAGTTCTAACAATATCTAATATTAATTTAACTACGCCATTCATAGCATTTGAATTACTATCTAGCATAATGAGTTGTCGTTCTCTTAAACCAATATGCTTTCCTAGTATTACCCAAAGTAAAGTACCAATCGCCATGACACCTATACCGCCAATATTAAGTATAATTAATATTATTGCCTGTCCAAACATTGTAAATGTATCTTCAATTATAACGGGTGTAAGCCCAGTCACACTTACGCCAGATACCGCTACAAATAGCGTATCGACAGGTGCAATTTTTACACCAGGTTTAACTACATAAGGTAAATTCAATAATAAAAAGGCGACAATGATTGCGCCCAAATAATATAATACAATACCTTGTTGTGGAGTCATTTTTTGAAAAAAGTATTTTATAATGGACACAAATTGTCACCTCTATTTATTTCAATGTTAATGTTTTAGTAGTTTCTTTACCATCTCTAATAAGTTTCAAATCAACTTTTTCACCTATTTTATGATTATTATATAATTCTTTCCTAAATTCAAGATTATTTTCAATTTTTGTATCATCAATGCCTACAATTACATCGTTAAACTTAATCCCTGCTTTATCAGCATTACCATCTTTAGTAACACCCGTTATCGCCATACCTGATTTATATTTATCAGGTAAAGTTATTTGAGATTTTTCGCTAGAGCTTAATTTAGTATAATTTTGAGCCATTATACCTAGTTCAGGACGTTTAATTTCACCGTCTTTTTCTAAAGTATTAATGTAATCAGTTGCTTCGTTTGATGGAATAGCAAATGCCATCCCTTCTACATTTGGCATATCAATCTTCAATGATACTATACCAATAAGATTACCTTGTGAATCTAATATTGGGCCACCCGAATTACCTGGATTGACTGCAGCATCTGTTTGAATTGCTTTAATTTCCCAATCATACTCGTCATCCCCATTAAAATCAACAGGAACTTTTCTATTTAAGCCAGAAACTACGCCAGTAGAAATACTATTTTGGAATTCTGCACCTAGAGGACTACCAATAACAATCGCTGTTTCACCTAATATTAAATTATCCGAGTCTTCAAATTTAATAGATTTAAATTTATCATCTTTTTCAATAGGCACACTTACCACTGCTATATCTGACCATTGATCAGTACCTAAAACTTTACCATCATATTTCTTACCGTTTGCAGTTGTGATAATCGGTTTTTTATCGCTTGAAACAACATGTGCGTTTGTTACTATGTATGCTTTATTATCATCAACTTTATAAACGACGCCAGAACCGACGCCGCTATTTTCTTCTTTTTCTTTTTGTGAAGATTCAGTCTTGCTAGATATATCAGAATCTTCATGAGAAACACCTACTACTGAATGCTTAGATTTTTCTACTGCTTCCATTACATTTGTAATAGGTTTTTGGAATCCTTTTTGAGATTGTTGTTCTTCAATAGTCTTTCTACTTTCATTTGGAGGGTTCACATTTTGGAAGATACTCCAAACTAAAATAAAGATTAGTATAATGGCTAAAATAATCGCAATTATTGGCCAATGTTTTTCAATTTTAGATAAAATAGTATTCAAAACATTATTTTTATTTTGAGATTTTTCTTCAACCTTTTCATCATGTATTGCACCAAGTTGCTTATTAGTTTCAAAATCATTGTCCTTAGCAACATGTTTTTTATCTTTATTATGACTTTCATTTCTCACTTTTTTATAATTTATTTCTTGAATATCTTCTTCATTATCTACATCAACTTTGTCATTATCTAATTCACTTTTATTATCAGCTTTGATATCTACTTCCGTATGACCTTGTTGTGTAGCAGCTAATCTATCATCATCTAAATCAATCGTTGGGTGTGATTTAGATTCTTCTTTTTGCTTTTTAATTTCTTCTTTAGTTAATTTTTCAATACGAGCTTTTTGCATATTTTCTTTAACACGCAATTCATTTTTCTTCTGTAACTCTAACTCGTTTGCTCTTTTTATCTCATTCTCTTTTCTCTCTTGTTCAATTCTTTTCTCACGTTCTTCATTATGAAAAAATTCACGTCGTTGTCTCTTATATTCATTTCTAGGAATGACATGTTTTTTTCGTGACATTTATTGCCCTCCTCAATCTAAACACTTAATGTATCTATTATGCCATATAATATTAAAATTATTAACACAAAACCATTGTATTTCTCTACATTATACACCTATTTTTACATATATTTACTAAATAGCTAAATAACTTGAAAACTAAAGAAATTACTATCATAAATTGAGAATTAGCTAAGGTTGAAATTACCTCATTTTTCGAAAAAATAAAAGAAGATGTAAATTAAGAAGGCTGAGACAATTCATTGTCTCAGCCTCATATCATGCTAGTTATTCATTTGTTTTTTTGTTGTTACGGACTGATGTAATCCAGCCGATCACAACTAACAATAATAATACTGTCCAGAATATTGACTGCCACAATATACCGTGTGGGAAGTCATGTGGTAATACTTTAATTTCATCATGTGCTAGTACGATTACTAATAATTTGATACCTACCCAACCTACGATAGCAAATGCTGCTGCTTCTAGGTTCGGATATTTATTTAATAATTCTACAAAGTATGTTGCTGCAAATCTCATGATGATTACACCAATCATACCACCTACGAACATAACACCGAATTGACCAGCATCCATGCCTCCAAAGTCTACACCTAATGCTGGTAGTGTAACTGCTATTGCAAATGCAGCTAACATTGAATCAATAGCAAATGCTATATCTGCGAATTCTACTTTTAATACTGTCATCCAGAAATTCTTTTTCAACTTATGATGACCTTTTCCATCTGAAGGGAATTCTGATTCTGTAAAATCTTCTTCTTCTTCTTCGATATCATCTGCTGTCTTAATTTTTTCGTCTTTATGTTTCTTGAAGTCTATCAAGTTCTTAATAGACATGTAAATTAAGTATATAGCTCCTGCTGCTTGTATTGGCCAGAAGTTAGCTAAGAAACTAATTAAGAATAATGATATGAAACGGAATACGAAAGCACCTAACAAGCCATAGAATAATGCTTTTTTCCTTAAATCTTCTGGTAAATGTTTAACCATTACCGCCATTACAACAGCATTATCTGCTGCCAACAATCCTTCTAGAAAAATTAATACGATTAATACCCAACCGTAACTCAAAAATAAACTCGGATCCATCTTATTCACTCTCCATTTTTTTCTAATAAAAAACAAAAGAGACCATGCCTAATTAAAGGCAAAGGTCTCACTTAACATTTATAGTATGTCCATATTACCGGAAACTTCCGCTTCGTAATGACGATAATATGCTAGAATTTTTAAGTTCTAAAGTTACTCCCCTTCGACAAAGTCGTAGGTCTATTTAGTTTTACTATATTATTATACAATGATTTATGAATTATAACAAACTAAATAATTTGATTTCAGGGAATTTATCTTCAAACCATCTCGTTGCAAATTCATTTTCAAACAAGAATACATATTGATCAAAGCGATCTTTCACTAAAATTGATCTACTTGAATTCATGTTGTCTGTTATATCTTTTTCATTTTCAATCCATCTCGCAATTTTCTTACCGACTTGTTCCATTACGACATCAACATTGTATTCATTTTTCATACGATGTTCAAAGACTTCAAATTGAAGTTGTCCAACTGCTCCAAGAAGAATTTGATTAGTATGAAGCGTCTTATAAAGTTGTATAGCACCTTCTTGAACTAATTGCTCAATACCTTTATGGAAATGCTTTTGTTTCATTACGTTTTTGGCACTAACTTTCATAAATATTTCAGGTGTAAACTGTGGTAACGTTTCAAAGTGAAATTTTTGATTACCTCCAACAAGTGTATCGCCTATTTGATAGTTTCCTGTATCATATAAACCGATAATATCACCACTTACTGCATGATTGACTGTTTGAGTATCATCAGCCATAAATGAAGTTGAACGTGTAATCTTTTGCTTTTTCTTATTTCTTTGCAGTGTTACATCCATACCTCTTTCAAACGCACCACTTACAATTCTCATAAATGCAATTCTGTCTCTATGTCTTGGATCCATGTTTGCTTGTATCTTAAAGATGAATCCTGAGAAGTCTTGATCAAATGGATCAACGACATCTCCTTCTTCAGTTTTACGTCCACTAGGCATTGGAGCATAATCTACATATGCATTTAAAAAGTTTTGAACACCGAAGTTCGCTAAAGCTGATCCGAAGAATACTGGAGTTAGTTCACCTGCTAATAGCATTTCTTCATCAAATTGCTCTCCTACTTCATCAACTAACATTAATTCATCAATTGCTTGTTCAAACTGTGAGTCATTTTTAATTGGATGATCTTCTTCTAATTCATAATCATCATTTAAATGTAATATATTTTCTTCGTCTCTAAATGGTTCAATAGTCTTTTCAGCTCTGTCTATTATGCCGAAAAAGTTTTGTCCCATACCAACAGGCCAGTTCATTGGATAAGTTTCTATTTCTAATGTCTTTTCAATCTCTTCCAATAATTCAAAAGGCTCTTTACCCATTCGGTCTAATTTATTTATAAAAGTAAAAATTGGGATACCTCTCATTTTACAAACTTTAAATAACTTTAATGTTTGTGGCTCAATACCCTTTGCACAGTCAATTACCATAACTGCACTGTCTACTGCCATTAATGTTCTATAAGTATCTTCAGAGAAATCTTCATGCCCTGGTGTATCTAAAATATTAATATTATAGTTGTCATAATCAAATTGCATAACTGAACTTGTTACAGAAATACCACGTTCTTGTTCTACTTTCATCCAGTCACTTGTTGCAAACTTCCCAGACTTTTTCCCTTTAACAGTACCTGCTTGTCTAATAGCACCACCAAAAAGTAATAACTTCTCAGTTAATGTTGTTTTACCGGCATCTGGATGGGATATTATCGCAAATGTTTTTCTACTTTCTACTTCTTGTTTTATCGTCACAATTCATTTCTCCTTATAGTTCGGATGTCCATTGGCTAATTCTATTCGCTAATTCATTCGCTTCATCTTCATCAAGCACATTAAATAAATGCAAATACAGATGTTCAATTAATGATTCTCCGTATAAATCATAGTCTACTTTAATAGACCAAAACAAATCAGGAATAGATATTACAAAATATTCTTCTTTTTTATTCTCATATATATAAACTTTACAATTCAAATTTTGCGAATGACTTTCTCTAATCTTCACTTGGCTTTCCTCCATACTTCTCATAAGCAGCCTCTAGACCTATTAAATCATCTCTATGAGGAACTTTTACATGACCAGGCATAATTTGATAAGGTTCTCTACCTTTCGATGCTAGTACGACTGTATCACCTGGTTCAGATATTTCGATTGCGTGTTTAATACCTTCTGCTCTATCTTCAAATTCTACATAATTATTATGTGTCGCTCCTTTAGCTAATTCTGCTGTTAACATTTTAGGGTCATCATTTGCAGGATTATCTGGTGTAAATATGACATAATCTGCTCGACAACTTATTTTACCCATTTCTGGTGTTTTTGTTAAGTCTCTTTCTCCAGCCATTCCAACTAAAAATATAAGTTTTTGTTTAACGAATGGTTTAACAGCATCAATTAATTTATCCATACCATCTGGTGTATGTGCATAATCTATAATCAAATCAATAGGAAGCTTTCTATCTAACACTTCTAAACGACCTTCAACAGGTGGCATAGTTTGCACAGCCTGAGCAACTTTTGATAAATCATAACCTTGCACCCATAAACCTAAAATACTAGCCAATAAGTTAAGTACATTAAATTTACCTAAATAAGGAGAATTGATTTCATATTCACCAAAAGGCGTTACAAGTGTAAACGCTACTCCACTAATTGATTCTTTAATATTTTTAGCCGTAAAATCAGCTTCATTATCAATACCATATGTAAAGATTTCAAATGGTGTTACTGGTATTAATTCTTTCGTAAATTTATCATCTGCATTGAGTATAACAAATTTATCTTTTCTATAATCTTGTCCTAATTGACTAAATAATAAAGATTTCGCATGTCCATAAGCTTCCATAGTACCATGAAAATCTAAATGATCTTGCGTTAAATTAGAAAAAATCGCAATATCAAATTCTAAACCTCTTAACCTACCGATAACTAAACCATGACTTGAAACTTCAAATGTCATACTTTCACATTCTTCGTTTACCGCTTCTACTATATGTTTTGTTAAAGTTACAGTTTCTGGTGTGGTATTCACACCTTTTGTAATTTTTTCATTAACTTGAAAACCGTTTGTACCTAAATAAGCACTTCCTTTTCCAAGTCCTCTTGTTAAATGATGAATCATTGTAGCAATTGTTGTTTTACCATTTGTACCAGTCACACCTATTGTAGTTAATTTTTGACTTGGAAAGTCGTATAAGATATGACTAAAGATACTCGCTACTTTTAATGTATCTTTGACAACGATTAATAATACATGATCTGGTAGTTCCATGTAATTCTCACTTACAACTACTGTACAACCTTGTTCAACAACATTTGGTATGAATTTATGGCTATCAACTGTATAACCTTGTGAAGCAACAAAGATTGTACCTTCAAATGCATTTCTAGAATCTGTAGTAATATCTACTACTTCTTGGTCTTCATTACCATATATTTTTTTAATTTTAATTTTATTTAATAACGTCTTAACGTTCATCGTTATTTCTCCTTTATTTTCAATAGGTTTATTATACACTTTATGATAATGATTTTATAGCTTTGACTATATGTATAAAGAATTATAAAATAAATGAGTATTTACTCAATATACAAATAGATGATATTATGATGAAAATCCAATTGATGAAGAATTACTAAAGAAACATTGAATTAGTTTAAAGATTCTATGTAATTTTTGTAATAATATGCTATATCTTTTCACAAAAGAGGAAAAATGCGTTAAACTATCATAGAATTTAAATACAAATACGGAGTGTGTCTAATGGTTTCTCAAAACAAAAAATTATTGATTATTACTGGTTCTTTCGGTAACGGTCATTTACAAGTTACGAATAGTATTGTGAAACAATTTGGTGAAATGAATTTAAATCATTTGACTGTTATAGAACATGATTTATTTTTAGAAGCACACCCTATTATGACTTCCATCGCTAAACAATGGTATATAAACAGCTTTAAATATTTTAGAAACATGTATAAATTCTTCTACTATAGTAGACCAGAACAAATTGATAAATGTTTCTATAAATATTATGGACTAAATAAATTACTTAATTTACTTATAAAAGAAAAGCCCGACTTAATTTTGTTAACTTTTCCGACACCAGTCGTTTCAGTTTTAACAGAACAGTTTAATTTAAATATACCTATTGCAACAGTTATGACAGACTACCGTTTACACAAGAACTGGGTTACACCACACTCAAATCGTTATTATGTAGCAACTAAAGATTTAAAAAATGAAATTCATTCTATTGGTATTGATGACAAAGACATTAAAGTTACAGGCATTCCGATTTCGAAACAATTTGAAGAACCAATAGATCGATATCGATGGTTAACTAAACACAAATTAGATCCTGACAAAAAGGTTATATTAATGTCTGCTGGTGCATTTGGTGTATCTACTGGATTTTCTACCATGATAAGTAAAATTGATATGTATGCTAAAGATGCACAAGTTGTGATGATTTGTGGTAACAGTAAATCTTTAAAGAATGAATTGAGCACACATTTTAAAGGTAATAAGAATGTCTTAATACTTGGTTATACTAAACATATGAATGAATGGATGGCGACAAGTCAACTTATGATTACTAAGCCAGGTGGCATCACGATTTCCGAAGCATTTTCAAGACATTTACCACTCATATTCTTAAATCCAGCACCAGGTCAAGAATTAGAAAATGCTGATTATTTTGCACAAAAAGGCTATGGAAAAATTGCAACCACACCGGAAGAAGCCACTAAAATGGTTATTTCACTTACGAATCAACCTAACAAATTGAAAGAGATGACTAAACTATTAGAAGAGAATTATATAAAAAAATCAACAGAAAATATTTGTAACGATTTACTATCATTATTAAGTGACTCACTTTCATATAATGAAGTTTATGGAAAGGTTCCTATGTATGCCAAATACTTCATCAGATAAATCATTTTATAAAAAAGATTTTTGGTTAATGCTTATCATATTATTCATGATGGAATTTGCTAGAGGTATGTATATTCTAAGTTATTTACCTATTTTACCAACAACCACTGCTAAAGTGACTGTTGGTATTACTTCGTTAGCAATCTCTTTACATTTTATAAGTGATGCATTAACAAATTTTGTTATTGGTTTTCTTCTAAAAAGATTCGGTCCAACAGTTATCTTAACTTGTGGATTTTTACTAGCCTTTTCTAGTTTAGCGTTAATTATATTTATACCATCACCAGTGATATTTATATTAAGTGCAATATTACTTGGTATCGCTGTAAGTCCTATATGGGTCATTATGTTATCAAGTGTAAGTGAATCATCACGAGGCAAACAAATGGGCTATGTTTATTTTAGTTGGTTAGTTGGTATGCTCTCAGGTATGATCTTTATGAACTTACTATTCAAATTGCATCCGACTCGATTCACATTTATGATGGCTGTTTGCGTGTTAGTTGCTTGGATTTTGTTCTATTTTGTTAAAGTTCAATTAACTAACTACGAAAGTAAATCAGTCAAAAAACAATTCAAAGAAATTGTTCAAGTAACGAGACGTCATTTACTACTATTCCCAGGAATATTCTTGCAAGGGTCTGCAATAGGTATGCTTGTGCCAATATTACCTACGTATGCAACAAAACATATGGGTGTGACTACTTTAGAATATACAATTATACTCATTGTTGGTGGAATTGGTTGTACGATATCAATGCTGTTCTTCTCAAAATTAATGGATAAGCACTCTAAGACGTTTACACATATTATAATTTTCGTAGGTTTCTTAGCTTATAGTTCATTTATTTTTGGATTAACACTATTAACTCAATTATTAATCGTACTATTAATCGCATTGCTTATAGGTACAATTTACGGATTACTCTTACCAGCTTGGAACACTTTTATGGCAGGTCATATTCATAGTAAAGTTCAAGAAGAAACATGGGGCGTATTCAATAGTGTTCAAGGTTTCGGTACAATGATTGGGCCTCTTATAGGTGGCTTAATATCAGAAGTATTTAGAGACGTCTATTATACAATTTATGCATCTAGTTTAATGTTTTTATTCTTAGCATTATTCTATGGGACTTACTTTGTTTTGAATTACAAAAAGAAAAAATCAATATAACTGGATCATATTTCCTAACTCAAAATAAATAAGCATATCACTTAACTGGTTTTTAAAGTTTACAGTGATATGCTTATTTTTTTATAATATCCTACGATTTTGTATGTGCATGCTTGCCTAGGGGTATGGCTCGAGCCTGTAGTCTCTCACGCATACTTTTCCCTCAGGCGTCAGCACTTACAAAATCAGTACCAATAACTATTTTTATAACAATCTTACGATTTTGTTCGTGCATGCTTGCCAGGGGGTATGGCTCGAGCCTGTAGTCTCTCACGCATACTTTTCCCTCAGGCGTCAGCACTTACAAAATCGTTAACAATATCTATTTTTATAACAATCTTACGATTTTGTTCGTGCATGCTTGCCTAGGGTATGGTTCGAGCCTGTAGTCTCTCACGCATACTTTTCCCTCAGGCGTCAGCACTTACAAAATCGTTACAAATAACTACTTTTATACAATGCTAAGAGGCTGAGACAAATTAATTGTCTCAGCCTCTTAGTTATAGAACAGCTATATTTACACAAGTCTAAAGAAGTGTAAGCAAGGCTAGCTATATTTACACTAGACTAAAGAAGTGTGAGTAAGAGTACCTATATTTACACAAGTCGGAAGTAGCGTGAATGATTTTAAAAAAAATAAGAGCAGAAATTCAATTTTAATAATGAATTTCTGCTCTTAAAATATTATTCTAGGATATTTATGTCTTAAGCTCTAATTTGTAATCAAATCTGCTTTTATAGTTACTCTTATCAGCAGTTTTGCCTAGAACTGCTTTTAATACTACCCTTATCAGCAGTTTTGCTTAGAATTGCTTTTAACACTACCCTTATCAGCAATTTTGACTAGTACTGCTTTTAACGCTATCCTTATCAGCAGTTTTACCTAGAACTGCTGATAACGTACCTCTTATATGCCCGCGGAAAGCATGCATAAAAAAATGCCAACAAAGTTTGAGCTTTGTTGGCATTTTGAAAACATGAAATTAGCCTAAAGTATAAGAAGCTGCTTCTGACCATGTTTCGTCTTCATTTTGTTTCATTAATTTAATTGTGTCGATTGTTTCTGAATGATCGATTCCAGCCATTCTAACTTGTCCATAAATATCTTCAAATTCTTGACTTGATAACCCCTGTGCAATTGTGAAGTGTGGAACGAATGGATGAGTACTTTCACCATAAAAGTCACCGTTATTGAATTTACTGTATAAAGAAACTAATTCATCAGTTTTAGTAACTTTAAAATAAATTACATTTTTAGTTGGTGCAAAGCTTGATGCTTTTGAAACTTGAATTTCCACTGGTTCGAATTCTTTAGCTGTTTCTTCAAGTTTAGACTTAACCTCATCAAGCATATTATCATCAACTTCAAATTTTTCTTTAATTGTAATATGTGGTGTGATTAATGCGTAGTGCTTGTCATATCTTTTGCGATAAGCGTTCACTGCTTCTTGGAATGGTTTTGATGGAATAAGTACGATGCCTAATTTCATAATGATACTTCCTCCTTTGTTTGTCTTCCTTTTTATTATATCAAATTTTTCTGATTTTGATGACTTAAAAAGTAACTTAATATATTTCCTAATTCAGGTTTCCATGTTTTCCAAGTATGTCCACCATCTAATTCTTCATATTCATATGTTAAGTTAGCTTGTTTAACACGTTCACTAAATTCTCTATTAGGCGTTAAGAAATCTGCTAGATCTCCACTAATCAGTTTAAATGAATCTTCTTCTTTACCAATATAATGTTTAATTGTTAATAGATCTTTAGATAAACAATTTTGAAACTTTTCAGTTACCGTATCATTTATTAATGGACTAAACAGACCAAGTTGACTAAAATGATGTGGATATTCTAAACCAGTAACCAATGCTACACTTGCTGCAAGACTATCACCTAATAATACTCTTGCATTTCCTACTTTTAAAGTTGAGAATGTTTTATCAATATAAGGACATAGTTCTTTTACAACAAATTGTGACATTTCTTTTCGGTGCTCTCCATCAGGATGAAATTCTTTTCTTCTAAGTTCTACATCTTCATAGTGAACACCAACGATAATCGCTCTTTCTACCATTTCTGCAGTTCTTAACTTTTCATATTCTCGATGTATTTGTCCAAATTGGAAAAAGTCTCTGCCATCAAATGTAATCACAACATGATGTTTATATAGATCAGTGTAGTCTTTAGGTAAGTAAATTGAGATCGTCACTTCCCTTTTTAAAAATTTACTTTCAAGTTTTATTTGGTCAACTAGACCTATTTTTTTCTCCATATAAAACGCTCCCAACTGTACATATAAGACTATTGTACAGTAGAGAGCGTATATTTGAAAGCGTTTGATATTGTTTAATTACTTATCTTCTAAATCAAATTCTTTTAAACGTTTTGGATAATCTTCATGCCAGAATTTAGCATTAGGCACTTCATCTGGTGCTGGTTTATAAATTGCATATTTACCAGTACCTTTTTGTTTTTTCTGGTTCTCAAAGTCTCGTAATGCTCGTAAAGCTGGTTTATGGAGTATCCATATAGCTACGATGTTTAACCATGCCATCATACCTACACCTAAATCACCCATTGCCCAGGCAACATCAGCTGTTTTTACACAACCATAAACCGTAGCAGCTATTAAGATAAGTCTGACTAAAATAATCCATATTTTTTGCTTATCGGAAGGAATGATATAACTCACATTGGTTTCTGCGATATAATAGTATGCCAGAATAGTTGTAAAGGCAAAGAAGAATAATGCAATAGCAATGAAGTACGAACCAAATCCAGAGTATCCTGGATCAAACGTATAACTATCTCCTTTAAAAGCTTTATCTATACCAGCTTGAGCGTACATTGCAGTACCTGTGACATCCTTACTTCCGTCGGCACTTTGTACATATATGCCGTTATCATGCATTAAATGAGGCGAACCATCTTTATTAGTCCCACCATCTGTTGTATTAAATGTACCAGACATTAAGATCATTAATGCTGTAGCAGTACATACTAATAAAGTATCAACATATACTGAGAATGCTTGTACAAGTCCCTGTTTAGCTGGGTGTGATACTTCTGCAGCTGCAGCAGCATGTGGTCCAGTACCTTGACCTGCTTCATTTGAGTACAGTCCACGTTTAACTCCGATTTCAATCATAGCACCAAATATACCACCAAATGCAGCTTCAACACCAAATGCTGATTTGAAAATCATTGCTATTAAACCTGGAACGGCATCAATATTTATAATAATAATTACAAATGCTAGACCTATGTATACAATGGCCATAAATGGAACAACAGCTGTTGCAACATTCGCAATCGCTTTAATACCACCGAAAATAATTAAGGCTAACAATGCTGCTAATACGATAGCAATAATCCACGGATTTAAACCAAAAGCATTCTTCATAGATGAAGCGATGGCATTTGATTGTACACCCGGCAACAATAAGCCCACTGATAGAATTGTAACAAGTGCAAAAACGATACCATATATTCTACCAGTCTTTCCTTTAATTCCTGACTCTATGTAGTATGCTGGTCCACCACGATATTGACCATTAATTTCTCTTTTATAAATTTGACCAAGTGTTGACTCTATAAATGCCGAACTTGCTCCAAGAAATGCAGTAGCCCACATCCAAAATACAGCACCAGGACCCCCGATGAAAATCGCTGTTGCAACACCGACAATATTACCTGTACCAACACGACCCGCTAATGATACTGCTATCGCTTGGAATGAGGATATACCAGTTGGTGATTTTTCCCCTTGAAACATTAACCTTATCATTTCTTTAAAATGTCTAACTTGGAAGAACCTCATCATAAATGTAAATAAAATACCAGTCAGCAATAAACCGTATACCAACGCTTTACTCCAAACAATGTCATTTGCAAAGCTAACAATAGACTCCATAATCAATCTCCCCTTTGTTGTAAGCCTTAAGATAACCCCTTGTTCAGAAAATTTCGAAATTACCTTGTTATGATTATACCATGTATAAATACACAATCAATCATTTTTTAAAGTGAATCACACATTTTTTGTAAGCGCTTACTTCATTATCAAAAAGCTTTTCTTCATTAATATGTTAGAATCTCACGTTAATATTATATTCATAATTACTTAATAATTATTCTAATCCGCACAACTTAAAAAATTAATATATATCTTTATTTTTCAACAATATGATTTATCATTGTTTAATCTGTAATTTCCCTTATAATATAAAAGTATGAGAAAGTTTGATAAGGAGGACTACTATTGTTAAATAAAGCTTGGTTTCGTACAGGAATTGCCATTCTCCTAACATTTCTAATTATAAAAATATTTATGGAAATAAATGAAATATTTTACCCGGTCATTATCGTCGTAAAATCAATTTTACTTCCATTACTATTAGGTGGATTCTTGTTCTATATTTGTTTACCTTTTCAGAAAATGTTAGAAAAAAGAAAAGTACCTAGATGGGGTAGCATCTCTATTATATTAATCGCCTTAATGCTTGTAGTCATATTATTTATTTCAATAATCGTGCCAGTATTAACTGATCAAATTAATAACTTGATTAAAAATCTACCTTATATACAACGAGAAATACAAAATGTCGTCGATTACGCATTACAACAAAGAGACAGATTACCAGATAATATATCTCAAAAAATCAATGATTCTATTGAAAGTATAAGTGGCATAGTTACAGACATGATTACTAACTTATTCAGTTATATTTCTTCATTTGTATCAACAATGTTCTTATTAATCTTAGTGCCATTCTTCTTAATATATATGTTAAAAGATCACGAAAGATTTATTCCATTTATTGCAAAACCATTTAAAGGACGCACAAAATGGTTCGTAGTAAACTTAAGTAAAGATATTAACCAAACTTTACAATCATACATTCAAGGACAAGTTACAGTCAGTGTTATTCTAGGTGTGTTATTGTATTTAGGTTATACATTTGTAGATTTAGATTATGCTTTGTTATTAGCACTATTAGCTTTATTAACAAACATGATACCATTCTTAGGACCATGGTTAGCTTTTATACCAGCAGCAACAATTGCATTAATACAAGATCCAGTAATGCTTGTGTGGGTTAGTATTATAACGTTAATTTGTCAACAACTAGAAGGTAACGTAATTACACCTAATATAATGGGTAAATCACTAAACATACATCCATTAACAATCATCACTGTTATTTTAGCAGCTGGTAATTTAGGCGGATTCGTAGCTATATTAATAGCCGTACCAACATATGCAGTCCTTAAGACAATTGTAAGAAATGTATATACACATAGACAATCAATAAGTTCAACCGCAAGTAGAACAGTAGAAGACGATCCAATTCTAGATAATGATTTAAAATAAAAAAACTGAAACCAATACTGGTTTCAGTTTTTTTATTTGCTCAAATCTTTTATCTTACGATATGATAACCTGAGTCTACATGGATATTTTCGCCTGTTACACCGCTTGAATAATCGCTTAATAGATAAGCTGCTGTTTTACCTACTTCAATTATATCTACATTACGTTTTAGTGGTGAGCGTTCTTCTATTTCTTTAAGTATTGAGTTAAATCCGCCTACTCCTTTCGCACTTAATGTACGAATTGGTCCAGCTGAAATTGCATTAACTCTAATATTATCTTCACCTAAATCACGTGCTAAATATTTTACATTTGCTTCTAAACTTGCTTTTGCTACACCCATTACATTGTAGTTAGGTACTGCAAATTCTCCACCTAAATAAGTAGTCGCTACAATACTTCCACCTTCAGGCATAAGTTTTTTAGCTTCTCTAGCTACAATTGTTAAAGAGAATGAACTAATATCTTGAGCTAATAAGAAGCCTTCGCGAGATGTATCTATAAATCTACCTCTTAAGTCTTCCATGTTAGCAAAAGCGATTGAATGATATACGCCATCAATATGACCAAATTTTTTACCAATTTGTTCAAAAGCATTTACAACGTGATCATCTTGTTGAACATCACATTCATAAATATGTTGCTCTTTTTGATTGTTTAATTCTTCAAATAGTTTTTCTAATTGATTTTTACTACGTTCTTTTCTATATGTGAAAACTAAGTTAGCTCCTAATTCGTCTAACACTTTAGCTACACCAAAGCCAATACTTCTTTTGTTTGCAATACCCATGATTACATATGTTTTACCTTCTAAATTAAACATTAGTTATACTCCTTTAATATGTATATTATTCATAACATTCACTCGTTATGATACCACTGGTCAGACCACCTGACAAGCATTATACTTTCATTTTAAATTTTAAAAAAAGTAAAAATGAGGATCATTTGTACTTCCTCATTTTTACTAAATTATTATATAAATTCCATATCTTGTTTTAATTGTGAAACGTATTCTTTCGAACCAGTTACAATTAATTTATCACCATATTGTAGCTCCGTATCCCCATGAGGCACGATTGAATCTTTTCCTCTGATAATACGAACAAAGATTACATCTCCTGCGAATGGGAATGATCTTAACAATACGTTGTGATAGCTATGATTTTTCATTTCAATTTCATATAATGATGTTTCAACATTACTTAATAAGTTCAACATGTTTGGTGATTCAATTAAACCTTTAAGCAATATTTTATTACTTAAGAAGCTACTAAAGAATTCAATATTCTTACCATCAAATTCTTCATCTTCAGAACCATTCTCTTGTTTACAAATGATTCTTTTAACTCCATGATTATGTGCCATTAAAGCAACTTCTTTATTTATATCATCGTCATTTGCTGAACATACTATAATATCTGAATCGAATAAACCTAATTCAACTAATTCTTCTTCAATATAATCATCAAGTTCATATGTTTTAATACTTTGATCTAATTTTCTATTATCAGAAAGATCTTTTCTAAAGAACATCGTTGTTTGATAAATATGAGAGTGTATACTTTGAGCTACTGGAATAGACAGTTGGTTTTTACCAATAAAGCTCACTTTAACAATCGTCTTCGTTTCTTCAGGCATTGGGAACATTTTCTTAAATACAATTGGAACAAATACACAAGTTATAACTGCACTTAAAATTAGAATACCTGAAATTTCAGAACTAATTGTACCAAGTTGTTCAGCTATTTTTGCTGCTGCGATAACTAGTGATAATGTTGATGTTAATAAAAATGCTGATGAAATCGTTGTTTTTTTATCATACCATTTACCAATAAAAGCCACTGGAATAATCTTAGTAATTAAAAATGCAATAAACAGTAACGGTATAATAATTAGTAAACTCGGTTCTTTAACAAGTGAAGGTATATTGAGATTTACACCGACCATAATAAAGAATATAGGGATAAAGAAACCATATCCAAAGGAATCTAACTTTTCAACCATATCTTGGTCAGGACCTAATAATGAAACGATTACACCTGCTAAGAAAGCACCAAGTATGTTTTCAGCTCCTACACCTTCAGCTAATGCTACTAGTAAAATTATTAAAGCAAATACTGCACGTATACCGATTTGTGTCGTTCCTGATGTTAAATTTTTTAAAAAAGGTGATTTTTTAAATAATCCCCCCATTATATAGAAGACAATACTGAATACTATCAATATTCCTATCAACCATAATGGTGAATCTCCTTTTGCATAAATTGTGCCATAAACAGTTAATAACAACATAGTAGCTAAATCAGCTACTACTGCTACTAATAAGATGAATTGTCCAATATTAGTATGCATGATATTCATTTCTTTTAACGTTGGTACTACAACACCTAAACTGATTGTCGAAATAATTATGACCATTAATAATACATCATCTATTAAACCAGTCCATTTAAATATATAAGCTGCTAAAATAGATAACACCATAATTGATGAGAAGACAACTGTTGTTAAATATATATTACTCGGTATATTTTTCGTATCTTCATCAGAGTGTTTTTTCGTTTTAAAAGCATTAAAATCTATTTCTAATCCACTCAAAAACATTAAAAATATAAAACCTAATGTTGATAGTATAGATAACCATGCATCTTCTTTTACTAAACCAAATAATGAATCTCCAATAATGATCCCCATTATGATTTCAGCAACAACTACAGGTAAGAAAGAAATTTTAAGTCTATTAACAAGTATAGGTGTCAAAAATGCAGCTATAACAACGATAACAAGAGATGTAAAACTAGAATGCTCCATATTATTCTCCTTATATTAGATAAGACATAAACGCTGTTGCTAAACCGAAATATATTAACATACTTACTATGTCATTTATCGTTGTAATAAACGGTCCACTAGCAACGGCTGGATCGATATTCATTTTATTCATAAACATTGGGATGATTGCGCCCATTAGTGTACCTACAGTCATTGCAATTGTTAAACTGATAGATACGATTAATGCTAATACAGGTTCACGATATAACAATACAATTATAAGAAATAAACTTATTGCACAAAGGAAACCAGTTAATAACCCTGATCCTGACTCACGTAAAGCAAGCTTGAATTTACTTTGCTCATTAATTTCACCTGTAGAAATATTACGTACTGATACAGCAAGTGATTGTGTACCTGAATTCCCGCTCATACCACTTATTATAGGTATAAATGCGGCAAGTAACGCTACTTGTGATAACGTTTCTTCAAATTGCCCTAGTATTGATGCTGTTATCATACCTAATACTGTTAGAATTAATAGCCATGGTAAACGTTTCATAGCTGTTTGGAAGACTGAATCATTTGTAGAATCGATATCAGAAACACCGGCTAATTTAGAGTAGTCTTCACTTGCTTCTTCATCCATAACATCTAAAATATCATCGATTGTAATAATACCTAACAGATGATCTTGATAATCAATAACAGGCAAAGCAATTAAGTCATAGTCACGCATTGTTTGTGCTACATCTTCTTGGTCATCAGCTACGTTAGAGCTAATGACACGTTCACTCATAATTTCTTCTATATATGAATCATTTTCAGCAACGATTAAATCTCGAAGTGAGATAACGCCAGCTAATTTTTTATTTTCATCCACTACAAAAATGACATATATTGTTTCTGCTTGTGGAGCTTGTTCTTTAACATAGAACATCGCTTCTTTGACAGACATAGTAGAATATACTGAAATAAACTCAGTGGTCATGATACCACCGGCAGTATCTTCGTCATAATGTAGTAATGCTTTTATTTCTCGAGCATCTTCACGATTCATGAGTGCAAGTAAAGTGGCTATTTTATTTTTAGATAATACGCTTAACATATCTACAGCATTATCATAAGACATTTCACTTAACATTTGACTAGCATAGTTGGCATTCATATTTTGAAAAATTTCTTCGTATTCATCATCATCTAATTCAGTCGTTTCGAAAAAGTCTGCAACTTCTTCAGGAGAAAGATATTGATATATTTTTTGTTTAATATCATTATCACATATTTCAAAGTATTCACCTTGATCGTATGTATGCATTGTTAAAAAAACTTCTCGAAATTGGTCAATTTCACCATTTGCTAATAATGTATCTAATTGTTCTTTATCAAACGCTTCGTCTTCGATGTATTGTTCATTATTTTCGTTAACCAACTTTGCCACCTCCTCATAAAAATACAATTTATTATAGCATACCTATACCTTCTAAGTGATAGTGTATTTCATCAATTATATTTATTTTTTCCATAGTTATTGGGTGCTTAAATTCAACGTTGTAACATTGCAATAGTTGGTGACAAATTTCTTTATTTTCATATCCATATAAACTATCTCCAACTATTGGATGACCTATATGCGCAAGATGAACTCTAATTTGATGAGTCCTTCCAGTTAACAGTTTCAATTTAAGCAGGCTATTTCGTTTATCATCTTTTAAATATTCGTATTCCGTATGCGCAAATTTGCCTTCTTCAGATACTTCACGTTCAATAATTGAATGTTTAGCTCTACCTATCGGCGCTTCAATTTGTCCATATTTTTGTTTTACAATTCCATGTACAATTGCTAAATAATATTTATTTAATGTAGTCTTTGAAATCATATGATGTAACAACTGATGCTTAGCAAATATTACAATACCACTTGTTCCTCTATCTAAACGTGTCACAATATGCGGAATTGTTTGCTCTTCATTTTTATTCATATGATACAATACCGCTTCAACTAAGCTATGATGAGGATGTTCTCTTGAAGGAGCAATATTTATCAATGCTGGTTTTGAAACTATTATAAACCATTCATCTTCAAATAAAACCTTCAAATCCATTTTAAAAGGTTTAAGGTTATGACTAGGTAATTCATTCGGCAAACAAACTGTTACTTTATCACCTTCCTGAATTAAACTTCTTACGGTCATATTTTCTGAATTAACTAATAAAGCGCCATTCTGCTTAATGGCGCTTAAACTCTTTCTAGAAATGCCTTTATCATATAAAAATTCTTTTAATGTCATAGACGATGTCGCTTTATATTGTATTGCTTTCATTTCTTATTCCTCGTTTGATATAAATGAATCATGTACCCTTTTCCAAAATGGAAATGGTCTGAATCTAGCAAATCTAACTTTTTCATTAGCAACTCTATATTGAATAGATTCAATATTTTTATGTTTTACATTTACATGATCAATTGTAACTTGCAACGTATCATGATTAACAGGATGTATATGACATACATGATGTTTAGGTAATACTAATGGGGACCCTACAGTTCTAAAAACTCTATTATTTATAGAAGCTATCTCCGCTATTTGCATAGCTTCAAGTGAAGGGTGTATTAATGCTCCACCCAATGCTTTGTTGTAAGCTGTTGAGCCTGAAGGAGTAGAGACGCATAATCCATCTCCTCTAAACCTTTCAAATTGCTCACCTCTTAATACTAAGTCTACTACTAATGTAGCACCATTATCTGTTTTTATCGTCGCTTCATTCAATGCTAAATATCTTGTTTCATATCCACCTTTTTTATAACGAATAATTACTTCTAATAATGGATATTCAATTACTTGATATGTTGAATTATTAATTTCTATTATTAATTTTTCAACTTCATGAGGTAACCAATCAGCATAAAATCCTAAATGTCCAGTATGTACACCTACAAAACTTACATCACCTAACATATGACTATATTGATGGAATGCTTGTAATAAAGTACCGTCACCACCAACTGAAATTACGATATCTGGGGATTCTTTATCTTCAATCATATTGAAGTCATTCATATGATTTTTCATCTTATACATTAAAGCATTAGATTTTGAATCTCCTTTAGATAATATATTATACTTCAAAGCATTCACCCCTTAATCATGTTTATGTTTATTACTTTTTTGTCTTGAATAATACTCTTGAGCTTCTTGTATTTCTTCTCGTATTTCTGACATTTCTTCATCCAGTAAAAATGCCGCTTCTGCAGCTCTTTCTAGTCTATTTCTAATTTCAGGAGGATAATCGCCATCATACTTATACCTCAAAGTATGTTCAATTGTTGCCCAAAAATTCATTGCTAAAGTACGAATTTGTATTTCTGCTAAAATATTTGTTTGACCATGTAATGTCTCGATTGGGTAGCTGATAATAACGTGGTAAGAACGATAACCACTTTCTTTTGTATATTCAACGTAATTACGCTCTTCTACAACTTCAAAGTCTTGTCGTTGTCTTAATAATTCTACGACCACATCAATATCATCTACAAACTGACACATCATTCTTAAACCAGCAATATCATACATTTCTTCTCTTAATCTATCGAAAGGAATGTTACGTTGATTTGCTTTATCAATAATACTTGAAATCGGCTTAACTCGACCAGTAACAAATTCAATTGGTGAAGGTCTATCTGAAGATTCATATTGTTTACGTAACCCCTTCAATTTAATCTTTAATTCATCAATTGCTTGTTTATATGGAGCCAAAAATTCTTCCCATTGATTCATAGCTATCACTCCGCTTTGTTTAATTCAAATGCTTTCTCTACAGAAGCCACAAACTCTTTTCCATAATTGTGATTATCTGCAATATTATCTAATAAAAATTCCATTTCCTCTTTAAATGAAGTTAATACTAAATGGTCGTTGACGATAATTTCTTTATCAAAATGTTCGTGTATCATTGACCATGTTTCTTCTACAAATAATAAGTAATTATAATTTTCACCGTTATCTAGCATATATACAAATGCATGATTATCACTGTCTACAATCATATGTTCTGCTGGTTCTAACCCCTCAGTTGATTGATCAGTATAACATTTGATTTGATTATCATTTATCTTAATTTCATTCACATAAATACGCATTGCTGTTCCTCCTTATTCCAATCTATTTTAACACATTTTAATTTAAACGTTCATATCATCAAGTTAATTTTATGTAATTACTTGTTTATCCGTAAATCTTCTATAATAATAGTATAAAAGGAAGTGCATTTAAAAATGGGACAAGAATTAGAGATTGAATTCAAAAATTTACTAACTATTGATGAATATAAACTAATCAAACAATATTATTTTAAACAAAGTGAACCCTTTAAACAAACTAATTACTATATAGACACACCAAATCATGAAATTATTTCAAATAAAATGGCTTTAAGAATTCGTGAAAAAAACAATGATTACGAATTGACATTAAAAGTTCCGCAAGAAGTCGGTCTATTAGAATATAATGAAGTGATAGATAGCTTACCCGAACAAAATCGTCAAATAGACATACAAATTCTTCCAGAAAATATTACTGAAATATTAACTAAGCATAATATACCATTATCTGAACTTCGTCTTCTTGGTGATTTAACAACTTATAGACTTGAAAAGAAATTGAAATCTGGTTTATTAGTCTTAGATCATAGTATTTATTTAGGAATTGAGGATTATGAACTTGAATTTGAAGTAACAGACTTCACTCAAGGCGAAATCGCTTTCAACGATATATTAGGAACCTTGAATATATCCAGAGAAGTCCCTGATAATAAAGTGAAACGGTTCTTTGATGCGCAAAGCAGAACAACATGAATTCATTTTCGTTACAAGTCGAAATACTTTTAAAAATTTATGAACATGTTATATTAATATTATCGATATTGAAATAAGCAAGAAAAGGTGAAATTATGACCCCATATGAAGTAATCAACCCCCAAGATTTGTACGACATGATTGATCACTTTTATTATCTAGTTGAAAAGGATAATCGGATTAATCATCTTTTCCCTGGTGACTTTGCAGAAACGAGTCGTAAACAGAAGCAATTTTTAACACAATTTCTGGGTGGTCCTTCATTATATACTGAAGAACATGGTCATCCAATGTTACGTCAACGTCACTTGCCTTTCAGAATTACGGATAAAGAAAGAGATGCTTGGTTAGAAAATATGCGAGAAGCAATTACCAGCTCTCAGTTAAATGAAGATGTACAAGAATATTTATATGAAAGACTCAAGCTAACTGCAAATCACATGGTTAACGCTTAATATAGTTGAAGGTGGATAATATGGCCGAAGAATTAAGATTAATCCATGCTAATGAACAAAATAACATAGATTTATCACCAGTAAGCAAAATCGAAATTTATTCATTTTTTGATCCATTTTGCGAAGACTGTTTTAATCTATCATCTACATTAGCAAAGTTAAAAATTGAATATCAAAAATATGTTAAAATTCGTCAGATTTTGAACCCCTCTCTCCAAGTTTTAACTAAATGTCAGGCTCAAAGCACATGTGAATTTGATAATGTAGCTTTAGCTTTTAAAGCAGCAGAACTACAAGGACATAATAGAGCGAGTAGATTTTTAAATTTAGTTCAGAATGAAATCATACCTCATGAAAAAATCATAACATCGGAATTAATTAGAAAGTGTGCATATAAATCAGGAATTGACTTACCTGTATTTATTAAAGATTTAAAAGAGCACTCACTTACTGAAAGTTTACAAACTGATTTACACATCGCTAGAGAGATGGATATTAATATGACACCATCACTTGTTTTCTTTAATGAAGATGTACATTCAGAAGGACTCAAAGTAGAAGGTATTTACCCATATCATATATATACGTATATTATTCAAGAACTTATTGGAACCGAAGTTGAAAAACAACTCCCTCCTAAGCTAATAGATTATATACAATCGCAAAGCATTATTTCCGAACAAGAAATAGCGACAATATATGAATGGCCAGAAAAAATTGTTAAAAGAGAATTAAAAAAACTACATTTACAAAATTATATCGAACAACAAGATTCTGCACATGGTGACTTTTGGAAATTCAAGAAAACTAAATAAAATAAAAAAATCCCAATCCGAAAATTTAACGGATTGGGATTTTTATGTGTATAAATTTAACTTTCATACACTACTTGTCTAAATAAAAGTCCAATTGACTTCTATTTAGCATTTAATAGATAACTTTTGGGATGTTAACTATGAACAAATAAATAAAAAAACACCGTGTCTGATTACACGGTGCTTAAACAAAGGGGATGGGAGAAATTTTTCACTTCAAACAAAGGGGTATGTTTGTTATGTGATTAATTTCATGTATAAAATATAACATGCTATGGACACTAAATTCAACAAAAAACATCGGTTTTTTTTATTTGTCACACAGTTGTCATATTGGAAACGTGTACATACAATTAATTCTCTTTTACGAGTTTTTCAAAAGCATTTAATTTTTGTTCAAAGACTTCCATCGCCTCTTCTATAGGCTGTTTAGAAGTCATATCAACTCCTGCTTTTTTCAATACTTCAATAGGATAATCAGAACTACCTGCTTTTAAGAATTCATTAATATATCTTTTAACTGCAGGCTCACCTTCATCTAATATTTGTTTACTTAATGCTTGTGCAGCACTATAGCCTGTCGCATATTGATAAACATAGAAATTATAATAGAAATGAGGTATACGTGACCATTCTTTAGATATATTATCATCTGTTACAACTGAATCACCAAAATACTTTTTATTTAGTTCAGCATACTCAGTATTTAATCGTTCAGACGTTAATGGTTCACCATCTTCTACAATTTTGTGGATTAAATATTCAAATTCAGCAAACATTGTTTGTCTAAATAATGTAGCTCTGAATCTTTCTAACTCTTGGTTCAATAAATATTTACGTTTTTCTGGATCTTCTAAATTTTTATCCATATATTCACTTAATAGTGCTTCATTTGTTGTAGATGCAACTTCAGCTACAAATATTGAATAATCACTTTCATTTGATTGTTGATGCTTTCTACTAAAGTAACTGTGAGCTGAATGTCCAAATTCATGAATAAGTGTAAATAAATCAGAAATTGAATCTGACCAGTTTAATAATATGAAAGGATTTGTTAAATGTGCGCCAGAAGAATAACCTCCTGAACGTTTACCTTTATTCTCATACACATCTACCCATCTATTATTTAGTCCTTCTTCTACAACTTCGATATATTCTTTACCCATCGGTTGTAAAGCTTTAACCATCCAGTCTTTAGCTTCTTCATAAGTCATTTCAAATGATGAGTTCTTTACTAATGGAGTGTACATATCGTACATATGCATTTCATCTAAACCTAACAACTCTTTTCTAAGTTCAGTGTAGCGATGTAACAATGGTAAATACTTATGTACAGTTTCAATTAAGTTATCATATACTTCTTCCGGGATAAAGTTGTTGGATAATGCTTGTTCCCTAGCTGATTGATATTGACGTACTTTAGAACTGAATATTGCAGTCTTAACTTTACCACTTAATGTAGCAGTTAAAGTGTTATTATGGCTACCATACGCATCATATACATTATCATAAGCTGACTTTCTTAAAATGCGGTCTTCAGACTCTAACAACTTAGTATATGTACCTTGTGTTAATTCATGTTCATTTCCATCTTTATCTACAGCAGGTTTAAATTCTAAATCTGCATTATTAAACATGCCGAATACGTTACTTGGTGTTTGTAATGCCTCGCCTGCTTCTGCAAGTATTTTTTCTTCTTTATCACTTAAAATATGTGGTCTTTTTTTGTTTAATTTCTCAATATCAAATTGATATCTCTTTAAATTATCATTAGAAGCGACAAATTCATTCAATGTTGCTTCTTCTATAGACATTAATTCTGGTAATATAAAACTCCATGCGCTAGCAAACTTGTTCGCTAATGTAGCTGCTTTTGCTTCATAGCCAGCATATTTATCATTAGCCGTATCTTGATCGTGCTTTAAATGTGCATACACGTAAACTTTTCCTAGTTTCTCATCTATTTCGCTATCCAATAATAAAGCTTGATAAAGTGTATCAGAACTATCTTTCAAATGTCCTTTGAATTGTTCTTCTTTACCTAAATATGTTTCTAATTCTTTAAAAGCTTCTTCGTATGCTTCATCTGAATCAAAAATAGTTGTAAGGTCCCATGTATATTGTTCTTGCTGTTCTTCCCTTGTAATTAAATTAGCCATATTAATAGCCTCCTTTGAATTTCATATTTATAATTTTCTCATTAAACAATCAAATTTGCACGTGATATAGCCTTTTGATGGATAATCGATATATATGAATTTAACGCCTTTAATAGTATTTCTTTTTTTGAAAAACTATAATCATGAAAAGTTCTAAATTCAATAAAATTATAGAATTTCTCAAAAGTAAAAGTTCTTTTCTCCATTTCAAAAAACAAATATGATTGCCAAGTTATACAATGTGTTAAGAAATATATTTGTTCAGGTACAATTACCCCTATTATTTGTAGCCTCTTCTTATGTATTAACCTTGCGTTATATAATAGTGAAAGAGTAGGTTCTAACACATTTTTACTTTTTCTACATTTAGATAAATAATTATCATATGCATTATCTGTTAAATGTAAATTAGGAACGTCTTGTACATGATAGCTATTCAATAAGTCTTCCCATTTAATTTCTTTTTTAAAACCAATAAATGTATGCTTATCAAGCGATTGAATCCTTTCATATCTAATTAACATTTGATTATTAGGATCATAAGTAATCAATGTTCTTTCACAGTGATTGATTAATGCAGCTTCAAAATAACTTAAATGCATTATTCCATTACGATAATCTATATCTTTCCCTACCCAAATCACCTTCATATTTAGTGCTTTAAATCCTTCTGTTCTATCCATTAATAAATCAAGACTAATTGAAGAATATTGAAATTCAACTATTAAATTTCTATTAATTATAATATCAGGTATTTGATCAATTTCTGGTAAATAATATTCCATATCTATTGTCACTTTATTATTCAAGTGTGAATAAATGTGATGTTTAGAGGCTAAATGCATTAAAGACTCTTTCTTATAGCTATTTCTCATACAATAACTATTTGCTTTATGTGCGAAATGGGTTACCATATGTTTGCCCTTTTTCAAAATAAGTTCTGATAAACATTCAGGACATTTATATATTTCTTGTGATTTAGCATGTTGCGCATATATGAGTTCGCTATTTTGATTTAGTCCTATTAACATAAAAACACCTCTTTACTATATAAAACGTAAAGAGGTGCTAAAATTACTTATTTAATTTTTCGGTTCAAAATATCTTGTTACTTGACCCATAACATTATAACTCATGACAATTTTTGCATAATCATCTAGATATAATTTAGATACTTGAGTTGGATTTGCATATTCAAGTAGTTGCCCATAGAAATCATTAATAATTTCTTCACTATCTATTTGATCAAATTGTACATAATAATAATATTTGTTATCTAACATATATAATAAGTCTGTAAATACAATATCTTTATGTTCATTATAATGTGCATATTCGATAATATCTTCTAGCTCTTCAAACCTAACAAGTAATCCGATGTCTTTAGGAATAAATTGTTTTTCTTCATCTTCTTTGCCATCATTTAAGAGTTCTCCGATATTCTGGTCAGAATCGAGTGCTTGAGATAAGAAATCATTGACTTGATATTCTAATTGCTCATTAGATTCCTCGTCAGTCATATTTAACAGTTCATCACCTTTAGATTTAGAAACTGTTACTTCAACACCCTTTTCAAACGCATGCACTTGAATCCATAAAGGCCCCTCAACAACGAATTCTTCTTCATCATTAATTTCATCCATCATAGACCAGAAAAATTCTTCGCCTCGTTTACGGTTTGTCCATAAATCTTCTCGTTTGAATCCTCTTGCTTCGATATCTTGATAAGTTATAAATAATTTTACAGTTGTTTCATCAATTCGTTCTATTCTCATAATGTCACACTCCCTTACTCTAGGAATAGTACATTCATTGTATTATAAACAAATACATTTTAACAGTAATTTGTTTAAACTATTCGCATTTAATTTTTTATACAAAAATAGCCCCTGTAAACAGGAGCTACAAATTTAATATTAGACTAAATTAGTCAACCATACGTTGTGCTTCCAATAGTTGGAACGTACGTACTTTTCTAGGTAAGAAACGACGAATTTCATCTTCGTTATATCCAACTTGTAAACGTTTGTCATCTAAAATGATTGGACGACGTAGTAAACCTGGATTATCTTGAATAATTGTATATAATTCTTGTAGAGGTAATGCATCGATATCTACATTTAATTTTTGATAAGTTTTAGAACGAGTAGAAATGATTTCGTCTGTTCCATCTTCTGTCATTTTTAAAATTGATTTAATTTCATCTAATGTTAAGTGTTCTGAAAAAATATTACGCTCCGTATACGGAATGTCATGTTCTTGTAACCATGCTTTCGCTTTACGGCAAGATGTGCAACTTGGTGAAGTAAATAATGTTACCATACATCTCACTCTCCTAATTGAATATTATTTATGTTAAACGTCAGTGAACTTATAAGATAAAATGCACTTAGTTATGTATACCCCATATAGCCCTAGGTTAAACATATGTTGCTCACTTGGTTTAATCTTTTTCTAATTGCTATAAATATATTATATAACTCAAAGATTAAAATTAAATGAGAAATTTCTAATAATTCATTAAAAAGCACATAAAATATAGATGAATTTACTTTAAACAATATATTTATCTACTACTAAGAATAACACAACTTACAAATGAATAAAATACTGTTATAATGATATAAAGAAATTTTGTAGAAAAGAGGCAACATTTAATGGAAACTTTATTTTCAGGCATCCAACCAAGTGGAATTCCAACTTTAGGTAATTATATTGGTGCTTTAAAACAATTTAATGAGATTCAACATGATTATGACTGCTTTTTTTGTATTGTAGATCAACACGCTATAACAGTACCTCAAGACAGACTTAAATTAAGAGAAAATACGCGTAAATTAGCTGCTATATATTTAGCATCAGGTTTAGATCATGAAAAGGTAACTTTATTCATCCAATCAGAAGTACCAGCCCACATTCAAGCAGGTTGGATTTTAACTACGATTACTTCAATTGGTGAATTAGAAAGAATGACACAATATAAAGATAAAGCACAAAAGCAAACACAAGGTATCCCTGCTGGTTTATTAACTTATCCACCATTAATGGCAGCAGATATCGTGCTCTATAATACAAACATCGTCCCTGTTGGAGATGATCAAAAACAACATATAGAACTAACTCGTAATGTTGTTGACCGTTTTAATTCTAAATACAATGACGTGTTAACAAAACCAGCTATTCATATGCCTAAATTTGGTGCTAGAATAATGAGTTTACAAGACCCTACTAAAAAAATGAGTAAAAGTGATGACAATCAAAAAAACTTTATTTCTTTACTAGACGAACCAAACGTTGCAGCCAAAAAAATTAAAAGTGCGGTAACAGATTCAGATGGCATCGTTAGATATGATAAAGAAAACAAACCGGGTATTAGTAATTTATTAGTCATCTACTCAAGTATTACAAGCAAATCAATAGAAGAGCTTGAACTTCAATATGAAGATAAAGGATACGGAGACTTTAAAGGAGACTTAGCTGAAGAAGTTAAGAAATTCCTATTAGAATTCCAAGAGAAATTTAATTACTTCTATGAAAATAAAGAAGTATTAGATGAAATTCTTGATAAAGGTAGAGATAAAGCTAGCTTTGTAGCTAATAAAACATTGAAGAAAATGGAAAATGCTATGGGACTAGGTCGTAAAAGAAAATAAATATTAAAATAAAGAAGATACTGGGACAATTAATTGTTTCAGTATCTTCTTTATTTTGTCGTAATATATCAGATTATTAAATTGTAGTAATTGGATGTGTTCTATTTATCATGTTTAGCCTGTCTTGCAATATTCAGTCGCTCTATTTATCATGTTTGGCCAGTCTTGCAACATTCAGCCTTTCTATTTATCATGTTTGGACCTGTCTTGCAACATTCAGCCGTTCTATTTATCATGTTTGGCCAGTCTTGCAATGTTCAGCCGTTCTATTTATCATGTTTGGCCAGTCTTGCAACATTCAGTCGCTCTATGTTGCTAGTCGGACCTGTCTTGCAATATTCAGCTTCTCTATTTATCATGTTTAGCCTGTCTAGCAACATTCAGCATCTCTATTTATCATGTTTGGCCTGTCTAGCAACATTCAGCCTCTCTATTTATCTTGTTGACCATGTCTTGATAAACAAAAATCCACAGTGACATAAACAATGTCGCTGTGGATTCTCTTATTTCTTATTTCTCAATGTATGCTTCTTTTAAAGTAGAAACGCCTCCGAATTGGTGGTTTACTACATTTTTAACATTTGGTTTTTGAAGTTGAGCTACGCCTACTTGATAAAGTGGAACGATACCCGCTTCATTTAATAACATACCTTCTGCTCTTTGTAGTTCAGAAAGTCGTTTGTCAGGATCGCTTGCTAATGATGAATCAGCTGCTTTAATAATTTTGTCATATTCTTTATTAGACCATCCTGTATTGTTGTGCGATCCATCCGTTACATATAACTCTAAGAATGTCATTGGGTCTGGATAATCTGGAATCCAGTTTTCTAACGACATTTCATACTGTCCTTTAGATACTACATCAAGTTTTTGTTTAAATGGTTGCTGCTTAATTTTTATTGTTACGCCATCTAAATTTTTCTCAAGTTGTTCTTTAAAGTATTCAGCATCTCTTTTAGCTGTATCTTTATCATAAGTCATTAATTCTATAGTGAATTTATCTTTACCTAATGCTTTTTTAGCTTTTTCAAAATGTTTTTTAGCTTCTTTAACATTATATTGATTTGTATTTTTTACACCATCTTGATATTCTTTACCTTTGCTATCTTTAACAAAGTCTTTTGGCACAAAATTATCACTCGGAATTGAACCGTTATTTAAATTATTTTTTACATAAGCTTCTTTATCAATTGCTTTTGCAAATGCTAATCTAAAGTCTTGATTTTTAAATTCAGGCACTGTATCTTCATTTAATTTAAAGTAATAAGTCACAGTATCTAACTCAGTATTAAATGCTTTATCGTCTTTGTATTTTTTCACTTGTTCAGCTGGTAAATCTACTATATCTAATTTATTAGTTTCATATAAATTTACAGCTGTTGATGCTTCTTTAACTACTTTATAATTTACTTTATCTAATTTAACTTTATCTTTATCCCAATATTTATCATTTTTTTCTAAAGTAACCTTATCATCTGTTTTCCATTCACTCATTTTAAATGGACCATTATAAAGAGTTGATTTTACAGTTGTACCATATTTATCACCTTGTTTTTCAACAAACTTTTTATTTTGTGGCATAAATGTACCGAATGACAATAGTTCTTTATAATATGGTAATGATTTTGTAAGTTCAAATTCTAAAGTATGGTCATCTACAGCTTTCACGCCAAGTTCTTCTGGCTTTTTGTCACCATTATTTATGTCTTCAGCATTCTTTATATCATATAAAATATATGCATATTCTGATGCAGTGTCTGGATCCACTACTTTTCTCCAAGCGAAGACAAAATCATTGGCAGTTACTGGATCTCCGTTTGACCATTTAGCATCTTCTCTTAATTTTACAGTCCATTTCTTACCATCATTTGTGATTTTAGGTTCCCCTTTTGCTACAGCTGGTATTGCTTTATCGTTTTTATCTAATGTATATAGTCCTTCCATAGTTTGGAAAAACATATCAAATGATAAACCATCTGTTGCCATCGCTGAATCCATTGTTGGAACGTCTCCATTGATTTGTAAGTCTAATGATTCATCACTTTTAGAGTCTTTGTTACCTCCGCCTGATGAACAAGCACTTAATACGAGTACTGCAGTTAACATCATTGCTAAAAATTTGAACATTTTCGACATGTAACCTCATCCCCCTAGTTTTCTATTTATATAAACTATCGATCTGTTACTTTTGAATATGTGCATGTTTTAAATCTGTGTCTCCACCAAACTTATGTCTTTCAATACCTTTTACATAACTTTGTGTTAACCTCGCATTACCTTGTTGATAGACTGGAACAATTGCAGCTTCATCCAACAGCAATGTTTCAGCATCTTGCATTGTTTCTACACGTTTTTGTTCTTTATCTAGTAATTTATTTCCTGCGTCTTCAATTTTTTTATCATAATCTTTGTTTTTCCATCCTGTTTCATTCATTACATTATCACTTGTAAATAATTCTAGGAATGTCATCGCATCTGGATAATCTGGGCCCCATCTACCAAACGCAATTTGATAATCCATACTTGATTCAAGCTTTAACTTTTGTTTATATGGCTGTTGTTTAACTTTAATTTTAACGCCAGGTAGATTTTGTTCAATTTGTTCTTTAAAATATTCTGCATCTTTTTTAGCATTATCTTGATCATATGTTAACAGTTCAAAAGTAAATTCATCTTTGCCAAGATCTTTTTTAGCAGCTTCTAAATGTTTCTTAGCTTCTTTTTTGTTAAATTTATTTTCAGTCTTAACGCCTTTAGTATAATCTTCACCTTTAGTATCTTTTACAAATTCAGTAGGTACTAATGATTTTGCTGCTTTAGAACCATTATTTAAATTACTCTTAACATATTGTTCTCTATCAATTGATTGAGCAATAGCCATTCTTAAATCTTTGTTTTTAAATTCAGGTACATCTTTTTGATTCAATCTCATAAAGTATACACGTGATTCAAGTTCTGTATTATAAGCTTTATCTTTTTTATATTTTTTAACATTTTCAGCTGGTATTAAAGCTTCATCAACATCACCAGCATTATACATATTTAAAGCTGTTTGAGGTTCTTTAACTACTTTAAAGTTAACGCTGTCTAACTTCACGTTACCTTTATCCCAGTACTCTTTATTTTTAGTCAATGTATAATTATCTTCCGTTTTCCAATCTGATAATGTGAACGGACCGTTATATAATGTATCTTCTGCTGTTGTACCGTACTTATCGCCTTTTTCTTTAACGAACTTCTCATTTTGTGGTAAGAATGATCCGAATGTTAATAGTTCTTGATAATAAGGTAATTCACGATTAAGTTTAATTTCTATTGTTTTATCATCAATCGCTTTAACACCTAATTCTTCAGGCTTTTTATCTCCTTTGTTAATATCTTCTGCATTTTCAATATCAAACATGATAAATGCATATTCAGAAGCGTTTTTTGGATCTACAAGCTTACGCCAAGCATATACAAAATCATCAGCTTTAACTTTATCACCATTAGACCATTTCGCATCTCTCAATTCGATTGTCCACGTTAAACCATCGTCGGATTTTTTAGGATCACCTTTCGCAATTCCCGGGATTGCCTTGTCATTCTTGTCTAACTTATACAATCCTTCCATTGTATTATTTAACGCATCGAATGAAACAGCATCTGTTGCTAACGTTGAATCCATTGATGGAATATCAGAAATTGAAATTAATCGTAACTTTTTGCCATCCCCTGCAGAAGAGTCACTATCCTTCTTTCCATTTCCACCACTACATGCCGATAAAAGTAATACAACCGACAATAAAACTAAAAAACTCCACCTAAAATGCTTGTTATTCATAAACATTTCCCCTTATTCAATTTTTGAAAATTCAGTCATTTCTGAACTTTCTTCAATTATAATGTTATTTTCCATTTGTCGCAACATAACTTAACATTATATACTTAAAATATATTGTTTAATTTTAAATATTATTATTATTAATCAAAAAGAAGTACAACTTATACGAGTCATGCTTCTTCGTTTATACTAAAAAATGTTTCATAACCTCCATTGCCTAGGGTACAGTCTCAGCCTGTAGTCTTCGACTTGTGCCGTTTCCTCAGGCGTGTCGGTTATGAAAATTCATTTATAAAGTAGCACTTATAATAAGTTCGTTGAGTTTTGTTTTTAAGTCCACTTTTATAAGGTGTTATAAACTTGTGATCATGCTTTTAAAAAAGGCTGAGACAATTAATTTGTCCCAGTCTTTCACAATTATTTAGCTCCTTCTATTTCTACACCTTTCAATGTATAGTCCCCGCCATATTTATGATTTTGCCAATTTTTAATATATGGTTGTCTCAACCTTGCAGAGCCTGTCTGGAATAATGGCGAAATAGAGGCTGAATCTAAGAATTTAGTTTCTGCGTCTTGTAACGCTTTAATTCTTTTATCGCTGTTCTCTGGTTTGAGCATTTCATCTGAATTCGCTTCTTCTAATGCTTTATCATATTCTTTATTCGCATATCCTGTTTGGTTATGTGGTGAGTCAGATGTGAATAAATCTAAGAATGTTGTTGGATCTGGATAGTCTGGGAACCAACCTGCAAATGATATATCAAAATCCTTTTTAGATTCTAATGCAAGTTTTTGTTTAAACGGTTGTTGTTTAATTTTCAAAGTAACACCAGGTAAGTTCTTCTCTACTTGCTCTTTTACAAATTCTCCTGCTTTTTTAGATTCATCTTCATCATAAGTCAGTAATTCTATTGTAAATTTATCTTTTCCTAAATCTTTTTTAGCTTTATCTAGATGTTTCTTAGCTTCATCTTTATCATAGTTTAAAGATGATTTAACACCTTTAGTATAATCTTTATCATCACTATCTTTTACAAAGTCTTTAATCATTAAAGTATCTAAAGGTTTAGAACCATTATTTAATAATGAATCAACATATGATTTTTTATCAATTGATTTAGCTATCGCTTTTCTTAAATCTTCATTTTTCAAATTTTCATTCTTCTCTTTATTGATTCTAAAGAAATAACTGCCCGATGTAGACTCCGTTGAAAAGTCTTTTCTCTCTTTATATTTCTTAACATTTTGAGCGTCTAAACCGACCATGTCTAATTTGCCTGTTTGGTACATATTAATAGCAGTTTGTGTGTTTTTCACTACTTTAGTATTAACTTCTTTAACTTTCACTTTATCTTTATCCCAATATTCATCATTCTTTTCTAATTTCCATCTATCTTCTGGTTTCCATTCTGTTAATTTATATGGACCATTTGATAAAGTCGTTTTATCTGTTGTTCCAAATTTGTCTCCATGTTTCTTAACAAATTTTTCATTTTGAGGCATATAAGATCCGAAAGCTAATAAACTTTCCATCCATGGTACATCTTTAATAAGTTTAATTTCTAGTGTTTGATCATCAATTGCTTTAACACCAAGTTCTTCAGGCTTCTTATCTCCAGCAGTTATTTCTTTTGCATTTTCAATGTTTTCAAACATATATGCAAACTCTGCTGCAGTTTCAGGATCTACTGAACGTTGCCAAGCAAATACAAAATCGTGAGCTGTAACTGGGTCACCATTAGACCATTTTGCATTATCCCTTAATTTAATTGTCCATGTTTTACCATCACTCGACTTTTTAGGCTTATCTTTTGCAACTCCTGGAATTGGTTTATCATCTTTATCAAGTACATATAAGCCTTCTAGTGTTTGAGCAAAAGTCGTAAATGATACTTGGTCAGCTGCTAATGAAGGATCCATTGTAGGAATATCATCACCAGATGATAAATTCAATTCGTTTTTGGATTTAGATTGTTTAATATTATTATCTTTTCCCTCCTTATTATCACTACTACACGCAGACAAGGTCACTACAAGAGACACTAACATTACAAAAATTATTTTTAATCTTTTATGCATATTGATAATCCCCCTTTTAATTTTTAAAATATAGAAATTGATATAAAGAAAAGCAATCAATGTTTCCATTGATTGCTTTCATTCACTTTTATTTAGCTCCAGCGATTTCTACTTGTTTAAGTGAGTAGTCTCCACCGAATTTATGTGGTTCCCAGTTTTTAACATATGGTTGACGTAAACGTGCAACACCTTGTTGATAAAGTGGTCCAATTGAAGCTGAGTCTAAGAATTTAGATTCTGCATCTTGTAATATTTTAGTACGTTTAGCACTATTTTCTTCTTTCAACATTTCATCAGAGTTAGCTTTCTCTAAAGCTTTGTCGTATTCAGGATTTGAATATCCAGTTTGGTTATGTGGACTATCTTTCTTGAATAAGTCTAAGAAAGTTGTTGAATCAGGATAGTCAGGACCCCAACCAGCGAACGAAATATCATAGTCGCCTTTAGATTCTAAAGCTAATTTTTGTTTGAACGGTTGTTGTTTAATTTTTAATGTAACGCCTGGTAAGTTTTTCTCTACTTGTTCTTTTACAAATTCAGCTGCTTTTTTAGATTCATCAGCATCATAAGTTAATAATTCAATATCGAATTTGTCTTTACCAGTATCTTTTTTAGCTTTTTCTAATAATTTTTTCGCTTCTTTTTTGTCATAATTTAATGGAGATTTCACGCCATCGATGTAATCTTTACCATCTTTATCTTTAACGAAATCTTTAACCATTAATTTATCTGAAACAGTTGAACCATTATTTAATAATGATTTTACATATTCATCTTTATCAATTGATTTTGCAAATGCTTTTCTTAAATCTTCATTTTTCAAATCTTTATTTTTCGTACTGTTAATTCTAAAGAAATAATTTGAAGTGTTTAATTCAGTTGTAAAATCTTCTTTATCTTTATATTTATTAACATTTTGTGGGTCTAATCCTACTGAATCTAATTTACCTGTTTGATACATGTTTAAAGATGTTTGAGATTCTTTTACGACTTTATAGTTTACTTCTTTTAATTTAACTTTGTCTTTATCCCAATATTCTTTATTTGGTACTAATTTCCAGTTATCTTCTGTTTTCCATTCTTTTAATTGGAATGGTCCATTTGATAAAGTAGCTTCAGCTGTAGTACCGAACTTTTTACCTTGTTTTTTAACGAATTTTTCATTTTGAGGCATGAATGAACCGAAAGCGAATAAGCTTTGCATCCAAGGTACGTCTTTCACTAATTTGATTTCTAATGTTTGATCATCAATTGCTTTAGCACCTAATTCTTCAGGTTTCTTCTTACCTGCTGAGATTTCTTTTGCATTCTCGATATTTTCAAACATGTATGCATATTCAGCAGCTGTTTTAGGATCTACCGTTCTTTGCCATGCATATACGAAGTCATGAGCAGTAACTGGATCACCATTTGACCATTTTGCATCATCTCGTAATTTAATTGTCCATGTTTTCCCGTCTTCTGATTTTTCAGGTTCCCCTTTAGCAACACCTGGTACTGCCTTATCATCTTTATCTAGTACATATAATCCCTCTAATGTCTGGTTAAAGTTGATAAATGAAACTTGGTCTGTTGCTAATGATGAATCCATCGTAGGAATATCAGATGTTGAAGATAAGTTTAAGACGTTTTCAGATTTTTCACTTTTAACGCCGCCTTTACCTCCCTCATCATTTTTAGAACCGCCACCACTACATGCTGCTAACGTTAAAACAGCTGCAACTAATATTGACAATAAAACCGAAAGTCTTTTCCTCATATAGCTTTTCCCCCTTGTTTACTTTCTTCTGAATTTTCAGAAGATTGTTAATTTTATTATATTTTAAAAATGTATGAAAGACAATAGTATTTCACACAATTTTCAAACAATAGTTATACTACAAAATAATTTTATAACAATTTATAGCAATTTTAAGGTTTGTTAAAATTACGCTTCTGATAAATCAAAAGTTTTGTTATAGTTTTCTTTTTTCTCAGCAAATTCCTTTTCAGAACAATAAACGTAGTGATCAGGTCCTACTTCTCTTAATTCCAATTTATCATCATCCATATATTTATGTACTTCAGGATTATATGATGATCTTGTTCTTGTTCTTTCAGAATCAGGATCTGGTAATGGAATAGCTGATAATAATGATTTTGTATATTCATGTTGTGGATGTTTATATATTTGATCTGAAGGCCCAAGTTCAACCAACTTACCAAAGTACATTACACCAATTCTATCTGAAATATATTTAACCATTGATAAATCATGCGCTATGAATAAGAAAGTTATACCTTTTTCATCTTGTAGCTTCTGCATTAAGTTAACTACTTGAGCTTGAATAGATACATCTAGTGCAGATATCGGTTCATCTGCAATAATAAATTCAGGTTCAACAGCTAATGCACGTGCAATTCCCAGTCTTTGTCTTTGACCACCAGAGAATTCATGTGGATATCTATTTGCATGCTCTTTTGATAAACCAACTGTCTCTAATAAATCATAGACACGTTTTTTTCTTTCTTCTTTGCTTGATACAAGTTTATGTACATCTAATCCTTCAGCAACGATATCCATAACTTTTAACCTTGGATTTAATGAGGCATATGGATCTTGAAATATCATTTGCATGCGTCGATTAAATCTTAATAAATCTTTTCTCTTTTTAATATTCTGTATATCAACATCATCAAATACCACTTTACCGTCAGTAGCGTCATATAATTTGATAAGTGTACGTCCAGTTGTGGATTTACCACAACCAGATTCACCTACTAAACCTAATGTTTCACCCTTATAGATTTTAAAAGAGATATCGTCAACTGCTCTAACTTCATTTTTCTTACCAACATTAAAATATTGCTTTAAATTTTGAACATCAATTAATACTTCTTTATTATCAGCCATTAGAACGTCACCCTTTCTACACGTTTTGGCTTGTCAAATTGTTCTGGTGTTTCTCTTTGTTTTAATTTAACAGCTTCTGGCAATTCTACTTTAGGTGCTCTATCATCCAATAACCAAGATTTAACGAAATGCGTCGGAGACACTTGGAACCAAGGTGGCTCTTCCTTATAGTCAATATCTAAGGCATATTCACTACGTCTCGCAAACGCATCGCCTACTGGAGGCTTAATTAAATCTGGTGGAGAACCAGGTATTGCTAATAGTTCTGTGTCATGTGATGTCTCTAAACTTGGCATAGAAGATAATAGCCCCCAAGTATAAGGATGTTTCGGATTATAGAAAATTTCATCAACTGAACCTGTTTCAATAATTTGACCGCCATACATAACTGCCACTCTATCAGCAACGTTTGCTACAACACCTAAATCATGCGTAATAAAAACAATAGATGTGTCAATTTTATGTTGTAATTCTTTCATTAACTCCAAAATTTGTGCTTGTATCGTTACGTCTAATGCTGTTGTAGGTTCATCTGCAATTAGCACTTTAGGATCACAAGCTAATGCTGTCGCAATAACAATTCTTTGTCTTTGACCACCAGAAAATTGGTGTGGAAAGTTATTAAATCTTTCTTTAGCTTTCGGTAATCCTACTAAGTTCAAGATATCTAACGCTCTTTTTTTGGCATCACTTTTTGATAATTTTTGGTGTTTAATAAGTGGTTCCATTACTTGCTTACCAATTTTCATAGTTGGATTAAGCGAAGTCATTGGATCTTGGAATATCATCCCGATTTCTTTACCACGAATTTTTTGCATTTCTTTTTCACTTAATTTAGCTAAATCTTTTCCATCAAATAAGATTGAGCCTTCTTTAATTCTACCTACTTTTTTAGGTAATAATTGCATTAAAGCTTTTGTTGTAACTGATTTTCCCGAACCTGATTCACCAACAATAGCTAGTGTTTCACCTTTATCTAAATAAAAGTCAACACCTCTTACTGCTTGTACTTCCCCCGCGTCAATGTCGAAGGAAACATGTAAATTATTTACTTCTAATATTCTCTTAGCCATATTTAATTTCCTCCTTATTATTTACGCATTTTAGGGTCGAATGCATCTCTTAAACCATCACTGAATAAGTAGAAGAATAAGATTAACAAACTAAGTACAACAGCTGGTACGAATAATTCATGTGGGAAGATTAATAACATCTTTCTTCCTGTATCAACTAATGAACCTAGTGACGCTTGTGGTGCAGGAATCCCTAAACCGATGAAACTTAAGAAAGCTTCAAAGAATATCGCACTTGGAACTGTAAACATTGAAGTTACAATTATTGGACCAAGTGTATTTGGCAGGATATGTTTAAAGATTAATTTAAAGTTTGAAACACCTAATGTTCTAGAAGCCATTACGAATTCTTGTTCTTTTAGTTTTAAGAATTGACCACGAACGATACGACTCATACCGAGCCAACCTGTTACTGACATGGCTAATATAATCGTCCACATTGATGGATCGAATAGTAATACGAATAAAATTACGACAATTAAGTTAGGAATTGAAGAAAGAATTTCAACTATACGTTGTAAAATATCATCAATCCTACCTCCGAAGTACCCTGAAACTGCACCGTATATTACACCGATAAAGATATCTAATGCTGCTGCTACTAAACCGATGAATAATGATACTTGAGTTCCTCTCCATGTGCGTGTCCATAAGTCACGTCCAAGTTCATCTGTACCAAACCAGTAATTTTCATTTACACTTTGACTTTCATATAAATCAAAGCCATCTCTATCAGTACCATCAAATGGTAAGAAAGGAACTTTATCTAATACTGGAATTTTAGGTGGTAAGTTTGCGTGTGATACATTTTGGTCACTAAATTTATGATCATTCATCAATGGACCAACAAGTGATAATAAAGTCATGATTAATAATCCAACTAGCCCTATTACAGCTAATTTATTACCTATTAATTGTTTCCATGCATCTTGCCAAAATGTACGACTTTGCCTTTCAAATTTCTCTTCTACTACTTTGTCTCTACCATGTAACACAAACTTTTCAGCAGGTATACCTTGTGAAGAATGTGTGACTGAGGCATTATCATAACCGCTATTATTTAATTTGTTATCTTCATTGTTAGCCATTATTTTTTACCTCCTTCAACACGAATTCGTGGATCAACTAATCCATAAAGTACATCTACTATAAAGATTGAAATAATAAATAAGAAACTAAATAGTAATGTTAAAGCCATAATAACTGGATAGTCATTAGTTTGAATTGAACGTACGAATTGGTCACCTAGACCTGGTACGCCAAATATATTTTCAATTGTCAAAGTACCTGTTAAAATACCTGCTAACATTGGAACGATAATCGTAATAATTGGAATTAAACCATTACGAACTGCGTGTCCAAATATAACTCGAGCGCTAGACATCCCTTTAGCTCTCGCTAATTCTATGTAATCAGAACCTAGGACCTCAATCATCTCAGAACGAATGTAACGTGCAATTGTTGCTGTTACACCAGCTGCTAGAGCAATCGACGGTAGTACTGCTGTCATGAATCCACTCCAACCTGCTACAGGGAATATTTGCCATTCAACTGCAAATACATATTGTAGTAGTACTGCTAGAACGAATGATGGAACAGATATAAATATTACCGATAGGAAGGTGGCCCCATAATCTATAATTGTATTCTGTCTAATTGCAGCAACTATACCAAGTAATAATCCTGTTATAGTTCCTAAAATCATTGCGTATGTACCCATTTCTACAGATGGTCCAAGTCTTGGTTTAATTAAACTCCAAACCTCTCTGTTATCGTATTGGAATGAAATACCGAAATCCCCTTTTGCAACACTGCCCAAATAGTTTGCGTACTGTACTGGTACAGGATCATTCAAACCATACTTTTCGTTGATAATAACCTTTTGATCTTCTGATAATTTCTCATCGTTGTACGGTGAACCCGGTAACAATTTCATTAAGAAAAATGTTATCGTCATAATTAAAAACAATGATATGAACATATAAATAATACGTTTCAAAGTATACCTAACCATTGTTTTGCCTCCAATCCCCTTATCTATTTCATATTTCTTTTTAATATTCAGAAATATTTATATACATTATACATAATTTATACAATGTAAATCAACACGAATATTCTGAATTTTAATTATGAAACTATTTGAAATACGCAATTGTTTTATTACAATAAAGCGACAACGCGACAGTTATATACATATATACCGTATATTTATTCATAAACAATGTATTGATTACCTATTTTTGCTAATTTTCTGTCATTTACTATGTAGCAACATACACAAAATATACATAAGTAATATTACACTATTTTTTTTATTAAGTTCCGCAAAACATAAAAAATTTTTTTCAATCTGTTATAATACAAGTAATTCTAATCAGTTGAGGTAGGTAATTATGAAATATTGGAGTATTTTTACAATTAGTTATATTGGTTTATTTTTATTACTTTGTCTTATCTTTTTAAAAGATATTGATCAAGCGATTAATATATACTTTTATATTATGACTTTGCTTTTTGCTGCGAGTTGGGTTTTGGCTATGAAACAGGATGGTGTTGGTACTGTATCAAGACAGGCTATTAGGAAGTTTAATTTCCATATGAAGTCAAAAGCATCACAAGATTATTTGAAAGATGATGAAATGATGAATCCAAGTATGAAAGAATTACATTTAAAAGAAAGAAAACAATATAATTGGATATTCTCTTTCGTCGTACTGAGTACTTTATTTTTCATCGTTTCGATTATTCTTGGCTTTATCGTTTAAATTCAATGATTGTAAATAAATAAGCATATCACTTAACTGATTTTTTAAAGTTTACAGTGATATGCTTATTTTTTTATCTTTCGATTTTGTACGTGCATGCTTGCCTAGGGGTATGGCTCGAGCCTGTAGTCTCTCACGCATACTATTCCCTCAGGCGTCAGCACTTTACAAAATCGTTAACAATATCTATTTATATAAAATCTTACGATTTTGTACGTGCATGCTTGCCTAGGGGTATGGCTCGAGCCTATAGTCTCTCACACATACTATTCCCTCGGGTGTCATTACTTACTAAATCGCTCTCAATATCTATTTTTATAAAATCATTCGATTTTGTTTGTACATGCTTTCCTAAGGTATGGTTCGAGCCTGTAGTCTCTCACGCATACTATTCCCTCGGGTGTCATTACTTACTAAATCGCTCTCAATATCTATTTTTATAAAATCTTACGATTTTGTTCGTGCATGCTTGCCTAGGGTATGGTTCGAGCCTGTAGTCTCTCACGCATACTATTCACTCAGGCGTCAGCACTTTACAAAATCGTACCAATATCTATTTTCACGCAAAAAAATAAAGCACTTTCGTATAATTTAATTAATAAAATCAAATTAACGAGGTGCTTTATGTTGAAAATTATAATATATTTCTAGTTAGACTTCTGTCTAGCTTTATTATTTATGATATTTTTTAAATACTAATACTGCGTTATGTCCACCGAAGCCAAGACTATTACTCATAGCGTACTCGATATCTAATTTAGCAGCTTCATTAGGTGTATAATCTAAATCTATTTCTGGATCAGGTGAATCAGCATTGATTGTTGGTGCTACAATACTATTTTCAATTGATAATGCTGTCAAAATAGATTCAACTGCTCCTGTTGCGCCAAGTAAATGACCCATCATCGATTTAGTCGAACTTACTTTTAAGTTCTTAGCAGCTTCACCAAAAGTAGATTTAATTGCTAATACTTCATATAAATCGCCGATTGGTGTACTTGTACCATGAGCATTTAAATATTGAATATCTTCTGGTTTAATTCCAGCATCTTTAATTGCTTCTTGCATAGCACGTGCTCCGCCTTCTCCATTTGGTGAAGGAGCTGTAATATGGTATGCATCACCCGTTGATCCATAACCTACTACTTCAGCATATATGTGAGCGCCACGAGCTTCAGCTGACTCAAGTGATTCAAGAACGACTACTCCAGCACCTTCTCCCATGATAAAACCATCTCTACCTTCTTGGAAAGGACGACATGCAGTATTTTTATCAGGATTTGTAGATAATGCTTTATTAGCACTAAATCCAGCCATTGCCATTTCTGTAATAGGTGCTTCTGACCCACCAGCTAACATCAAATCAGCAGCGCCACGTTGAATGATTTTAAAGGCTTCACCTATTGAGTTTGTACCTGTTGCACAAGCTGTAACTGTACAACCGTTTGGACCTTTTGCACCTAAATCGATTGATACTTGTCCAGTAGCCATATCTGGAATCATCATTGGTACAAAAAATGGACTTACTCTTTTAGGACCACGTTTCAATAACATATTATGTGAGTATTCGAATGTTTCCATTCCGCCAATACCTGATCCAATCCAAACACCAATACGATGACTGTTTTCATCTGTTATTTCGAATTTGGAATCTTTTAAAGCTTCACGAGCGGCTACAATAGCATATTGAGTAAATCTATCCATTTTACGAGCATCTTTTTTAGGTATATGTTCGTCAATGCTAAAATCTTTTAATTCACCTGCTAATTTAGCTGGAAATTCAGAAACATCAATTCTTGTTACTTCGTCTATGCCGTTTTCACCGTTAATTGCATTTTTCCAAGTTGTAGGTACATCATTACCTAAAGGGTTTAATGTCCCTAAACCAGTCATTACAACACGCTTATTTTCTGTCATTGTTCAATTTCCTCCTATTTACCCCAGCGTAACGTTATGGCACCCCAAGTCAGGCCACCACCAAATCCTACCAGGACTATTGTATCATTGTCTTTTATTTTACCTTGTTCTAATTCATATGCAATACTTAAGGGTATTGATGCAGCAGAAGTATTCCCAAATCTATCTACCGTTACGCTCATTTTTTCTTTTTCAATACCTAATCTTTCCCGTGCAGATTCCATAATTCTAATATTGGCTTGATGTGGTACAAACATATCAATATCACTTGATTGTAAACCTGCTTTTTCCACTACTTTAGTAGAAGCTTCACCCATAATTCTTACTGCAAACTTGAACACTTCACGTCCATTCATTTGAATAGTATGTTCATCCATATCTTGATATAGGTATGGTCCACCGTTTCCATCTGAACCAAGTTCAACACCTAAGATACCTCTACCTTCAGATACTTCACCAATTATCGCAGCACCGGCTCCATCACCGAATAAAATTGCAGTACTTCTATCATTCATATCCGTAATTTTTGTTAACTTATCAGCACCAACTACTAATACATTTTTATATAAACCTGAATTTACAAATTGTTGTGCAGTAACTATACCGTAAATAAACCCAGTACATGCTGCAAGTTGGTCCATTGATGGTACTTTGTTTAAGCCTAGTCTTTTTTGTAAAGTTGTTGCAACTGTTGGAAATGGTTTATCACCTGTTGATGTTGCTACAATGACCATTTCAATTTCTTCTTTATCAATACCTGAATCTTCTATCGCTCTTACTGCCGCTTCATATGCTAAATCGCTTGTATCTTCATCTTCTGCAGCAAAACGTCTTTCTTTTATACCAGTCATTTTAGTTATCCATTCATCTGATGTATCTAAATAACTTTCAAAATGATCATTTTTTACCACTTGCTTCGGTGCATATGCACCAAAACCTTTTATACCAATATCCATTATATTGACACCTTCTTATAATCTGTTGTTATTATCAGGTACTAATTTAACATACTTTTGCCTTAATGCACAAGCGCTGAGTTCTTTTATGAAATATTTTAAATCGTTTTCATCATAATAGGTATACAATTTATAAAAAGTTAATTATAATGAAAGATATGATATAAAAAGTTACGGAGGATGAGTCATGCATTACATTTTAACATTAATTTGGGCATTCGTATTATCACAAATGATTAACTTTGTTTTACATAGTTTAGGTGGCTCAACAGAATCGCTGAATTTTGTTAGTCCTACAGTTTATGCTGTTGTCTTTACAGTAGTTATTATTCTATTAGATATTTTAGTTGGTAAATCTTCTTCGGACAAACAAAACGCACAACATTCATAAAAAATTCCCGTCAATTTTAGTTGACGGGAATTTTTTTATTCATTTATTTCAAATTTCACTTCGTCTTCAACGAGATGTACATCTATAATAGTACCTTCTTTCATTTCTTGACCTATCATCATTCTCGCTAATGGTGTTTCAATTTGTCTTTGAACAAATCGTTTTAAAGGTCTTGCACCAAATTGTGGCTCATATGCTTTTTGTGCGATCCATTCTTTAACTTCTTGATCTACATTAATTTTAATGTGTTGATCTTCTAATCTAATATTTAAATTAGTAATAATGTGGTCGACAATGTAGCTCATATCTTTAATTGATAATGGTTTAAATAGTACGATGTCATCCATTCTATTTAATATTTCCGGTTTGAAGTATGCATGTAAACTTTCATTTACTTGTTTTTTAGCTGCTTCATCGATTTCACCTTCATCTGTTACACCATCTAATAAATATTGGGAACCTATATTACTTGTCATAATAATGATTGTATTTTTAAAGTCAACACTTCGACCTTTTGCATCTGTTAATCTACCTTCATCCAATAATTGTAGCAATACGTTAAATACATCATTATGAGCTTTTTCAATCTCGTCTAGAAGAATTACTGAATAAGGTTGTCTTCTTACCGCTTCTGTTAATTGACCGCCTTCTTCATAACCTACATAGCCAGGAGGAGCACCAATTAATCTTGCAACTGAGTGTTTTTCCATATACTCACTCATATCTATTCTTATCATATGTTTCTCAGAGTCAAATAAAGTTGCGGCTAATGTCTTAGCTAGTTCAGTTTTACCAACCCCTGTTGGTCCTAAGAATAAGAAACTACCAATTGGTCTATTCGGATCTTTAATACCTGCTCTTGCTCTAACTACTGCATCAGAGACCAAATCTACTGCTTCGTCTTGACCTACAACTCTCTCATGTAATATATCTGATAGTTTAAGTAATTTCTCTCTTTCAGTCTCAACTAATCTTGAAACAGGGATACCTGTCCATTGACTTACAATATAACCAATTTCTTCATCTGTTACTACTTCTCTAATTAATCTATCATGATCTGAACCTGTTTCTTCTGCAAATTCATTTTCCAGTTCTTTTAATTCTGCTTCTATTTGAGGTATTCTACCATGTTTAAGTTCGGCAGCTTTACCTAAATCATATTGATTTTCTGCATTTTCTAACGCTTGTTTACTTTCATCTAACTCTGCTCTTTTATCTTGAAGAGATTTGATTTGTTCTTTTTCTTGTTCAACTTTACTTTGTAATTGTTGTTGTTTTTCTTTTTCATCTGCCAATTCTTTTTGAAGTTCTGATAATCTAATTTGACTACTTTGATCAGATTCAGATTTAAGTGCATTTTCTTCAATTTCAAGTTGCATCACACGTCTGTTTACAGCATCTAATTCTGTAGGATTAGAGCCCATTTCTGTTCTAATAGTTGCACAAGCTTGGTCTACTAAGTCTATCGCTTTATCTGGCAAGAATCGATCAGTTATATATCGATCTGATAATTCTGTTGCTGCAACTAATGCTCTATCTTGTATACGTACACCGTGGTGAACTTCATATCTTTCTTTTAAACCTCTTAAAATTGAAATCGTATCTTCTAAGTCTGGTTCTTTAACATTCACTTTTTGGAAACGTCTTTCTAATGCAGAATCCTTTTCAATGTATTGTCGATATTCATTTAACGTTGTTGCACCGATACAATGCAATTCACCTCTAGCTAACATCGGTTTAAGCATGTTACCTGCATCCATTGCACCATCTGTTTTACCTGCACCAACTAGCATATGAATTTCATCAATGAAAAGTAAAATTCTACCTTCAGACTCTTTTACTTCTTTTAAGACTGCTTTTAATCTTTCTTCAAATTCACCTCTGAATTTAGCACCAGCTACTAATGCTGATAAATCTAATTCAAATATTGTCTTATCTAAAAGTGAATCTGGAACATCTCGTCTAACTATTCGTTGTGCTAATCCCTCAACGATTGCTGTTTTACCTACACCAGGTTCACCAATTAATACTGGGTTATTTTTAGTTTTTCTGCTCAATATACGAATAGTATTTCGAATTTCTTCATCTCTACCAATAACTGGGTCCATATTCCCTTTTCTAACTTCTTCAACTAAATCTCTTCCATATTTAGATAATGCTTCATATTGTACTTCAGGATTTTGTGATGTCACTCTATTACCCCCTCTTATTTTATTAATAATTTCATTTATAACTTCTTTTTTATTACCAACTATATCTTTAGTTGTTTGATCGACTTCTATAGATGCTTTTAAAATATGCTCCATAGACATAAAGTCGTCTTGCATTTCTTCTTTAATTTGATTAGCTTTGTTAAATAATTCATTAAGTTTAGGAGAAATATATTGTCCGTATTGGATGTTATCGCCTTTAACTACTGAATATTGATTTAACTTTTGTTTATATTTACTTTCTAATTCGTCTGTATCAATTTGAGCTCTGTCTAATGTTCTTTTGAAAATACTTTCATCTTCATTTAATGCTGATAATAATACAGCTTCTATTTCAATATTTTGTAGTTCATATGATTGTGATAATTGTTGCGCTTTCTCGATAACACTTTGAACTGAATAAGTCATTTGATTAATATCCAAATGTATCACCTCTTTAAATTTTTCATCAGTCTAATAGTTTGACTATCTTTGACCTTAACTTGATTATATACCGTTTGACCTTCTTTGACAAATATAAAGCATCAAAATTACAAACCTTTTCACTTACATTTTATGGTAAAATATAAATGAAAATAAACGGGGAAGTGATCTTTTGCAAACTACATATACAGAAGCAGCTTCAGTTATTGAATACATTAAAACACATGGACAAAAGTTACATTTTCATACTCACCATTATATATACCATACTGAGGACTTATGTAACCATATTTACGTTATTTCTGAAGGAAAAGTTATTACACATCGTGTGATGGAAGATGGTAAAGAATTTAATACTAAACTACTTGGACGTCATAGCATCTTTGGATCCACTACTTTATTTTGCGGCAGAAAAAAACATACCCTATCAGCTAGAGTAAAAGAAGAAGCCATCGTATATAGCATACCCAAAATTCAATTTGAAGAAGCGATTTTAAATGATGAAGTACTTAAATACGAATGGTTATTGTGGGTACAAAACGAAAATGAAAAGAATGAATATTTAATAAGAGATGTTTATACATTAGGAAAAACTGGCGCATTCTATTCTATACTTATAAAATTATCAAACACATACGGTATTCAAGTTGGTGATAGTATATTGATTAATGTCGATTTAACAAATCACGAATTAGCTAATTTTTGCAACGTCACAAGAGAAAGTGTAAATCGAATGTTGAGCTATTTAAAAAAAGAAAATATCGTATCCGTCAATCATAAAAGAATTACAATACATGACCTTGAATACTTAAAAAAATCCATAAACTGTGAAAATTGTCCTTTATCAATTTGTAGGATTGAATAGAGCTATCACATATATTGAGCTGGATTTGATAAGGGTTTGAACTGAATCGCACGATATCTCCGAAGTCTTCGTGCGTTTTTGTCCGATTTGCGCCGAATCGCACGATATCTCGAAAGTCTTCGTGCGTTTTTACCCATTTTAACCCGAATCGCACGATATCTACGAAGTCTTCGTGCGTTTTTGTCCGATTTCACTCGAATCGCACGATATCTTTGAAGTCTTCGTGCGTTTTAGCCCGATTTTAGCCGAATCGCACGATATCTCTGGAGTCTTCGTGCGTTTTTGCCCTTTTTAACCTGAATCGCACGATAACTCTGAAGTCTTCGTGCGTTTTTACCCTTTTTAACCCGAATCGCACGATATCTCTGAAGTCTTCGTGCGTTTTTGCCCTTTTTAACCCGAATCGCACGATATCTCTGAAGTCTTCGTGCGTTTTTGCCCGATTTGCGCCGAATCGCACGATATCTCTGAAGTCTTCGTGCGTTTTTATTGAATTAAACCAAAAAAAGCCTAGGATAGAAATCCTAGGCTTTTTCTTTATTCTATTAGCTTACACCTAATGCAATTTTAGCGTATCGTGACATTTTGTCTTTGCCCCATGGTGGATTCCAGACAATATTTACTTCTGTTTCTTTAATTTCAGGCAATTCAGCTAATGCTGTTTTAACCTGATCTATAATTTGTGGCCCCATCGGACAACCCATTGAAGTTAATGTCATTTCTACTGTACATAATCCTTCGTCGTCTAAGTCTACATTATATACAAGACCTAAGTTAACTATGTCAATTCCTAGTTCTGGGTCAATTACATTTTCAAGTGCACCAATGATACTATCTTTCATTGCTTCTTCCATATTTTCACCTCATTCTAAAAGTTACTACATATAATATATCAAATTTAAAGCATTGGTTAAAGAAAATGATATGATATTATAGTATGTATCAAAAAGAAAATGACTAAGGAGTTATCGATATGGAAAAACATTTAATCTGTTTAGATTTAGATGGCACATTATTAAACGATGAAAAGCACATCTCACCTTATACAAAAAGAGTACTACAATATTTAAAAAAATCTGGTCATGAAATCATTATTTCAACTGGTAGACCATATCGAGCAAGTGTAGATTATTATAGAGCAATGGATATGAATACACCTATTATTAATTTTAATGGCGCATATATTCATCATCCGACTGACAATAGATTTGAACCAAAACATGAACAATTTGACGCACGTATAGCTTCTAAAATTTTTCAAGATGTTAGCCAACTTAATGTTAAAAATATTATAGCAGAAGTAAGAGATCAAGTTTATATTAATAACTATGACCAAACATTATTTGAAGGTTTCAGCATGGGTAATCCTGAAATTAAATATGGTAAATTAAATGAATTACTTACGGAATCACCTACAAGTTTATTGATTCAAGCAGAAGATGATGAAATTCCTAACATAAAAAAACATTTAAACAAACATTATGCTGAATTTATTGAACATCGTCGTTGGGGAGCACCGTTTCCAGTTATTGAAATTGTTAAAAAGGGTATTAATAAAGGTAAAGCTGTGAAATATGTTGCTGAATATTTGAATGTAGATTTTGATAATATTATTGCATTTGGCGATGAAGATAATGACAATGAAATGATTCAATTTGCTAATTATGGAATTGCTATGGGTAATGCTATACCTGAACTTAAAGAAATAGCAAATGAAGTTACAGACACTAATAATAATGATGGTATCGGAAAATACTTAAACAAACATTTTGGACTAAATATGTAAGGGGTTATTCAAATGAAAATGATAGTAGACAGTGGATCAGATTTAACATTATCTCAAATTGAAAAATACGGATTCTACTTTTTACCTTATGGAATAGTCATCGACAATGAAAGTAAAGTTGATCAATATGAAATATCAAACGATGAAGTATTAGCTGCTATTAAAAATAATAAACACCCTAAGACTAACCAAGCAACTATGGAACAAATGACTAAAGTATTCACTGAAATTGCTGAAAATAATGAACAAGCTATTTATTTAGCTTTTAGTAGTGCATTAAGTGGAACATATCAAACTGCTTGTTTAGTTAAAGAACAAGTTAAAGAGGATTATCCTAATCTTGATTTAACAATCTATGATACTTTAAGCGCTTCTATGGGATGTGGCAAGCTTATACTCGATGTACAAGATAAAATCGAACAGAATTATAGTTTCGAAGAATTAGATGAATATATTAAAAATAAACTAGATAAAATAAGACATTTATTCACAGTAAAAGACTTAAATTATTTAGCAAGTGGCGGTAGATTATCTAAAGGTCAGGCATTTTTAGGTAATTTATTAAATATCAAACCGTTGTTACATGTAGAAGAAGGAAAACTCGTTCCAATCGAGAAATATCGTGGTTCAAAAAAACTATGGCACGCTATTATAGATAAAATGAAAAATGAAAATAGCGACTTTTCAAATGAAACGATCTATATAACTCATGCTGATGATATCGAAGACGCTGAAAAACTAAAAGAATTAATGCAACAATCTTTATCACCAAAAGATGTTATTATTTCAGACATTGGTCCAGTTATTAGTTCTCATACAGGTAGTGGCACGGTAGCAATTTTTTATTATAAGGAGTGATAATATTGAATAAAATTATCGTTATTGGTGCAGTAGCTGGTGGTGCTACAGCTGCATCACAAATTAGACGACTTGATTCAGAAAGTGAAATTGTAGTATACGAGAAAGATAGAGATATGAGCTTCGCCAATTGCGGCCTACCCTATTATTTAGGAGATGTTGTAGAAGACAGAAATTTAATGCTATCTGCTACACCTCAAAAATTTCATGATAAAAAGAATATAACTGTAAAACCTTTTCATGAAGCTATTGCATTAAATGATAAAAATAAAACAATAACAGTAAAAAATCATCAAACTGGAGAAACTTTTGATGATCATTATGACACACTTATTTTAAGTCCTGGGTGTCGCGCAAGACACTTACCACTCCAATCTGATAGATTATTTACTTTAAGAAACTTAGTTGATACTGACAAAATCGAAAGTTTTATCGTAAATGAAAATGTAAAATCTGCATTAATAGTTGGTGCCGGATATGTCAGTTTAGAAATTTTAGAAAATTTTTATGCTAGAGGTATAGAACCAACATTAATTCACAGAAGTGACCATATAAATAAAAGTATGGATAAAGATTTAAATAATGTCATTTTTGATGAGTTAGATAAAAGAAATATCAAATATAGATTAAACGAAGAAATTGCAGATATTTCAGACCGTAAAGTTACTTTTAAATCTGGTATCGTTGAAGAATATGACATTATCATCACAGGTGTTGGAATTGAGCCTAATAGTGACTGGTTAAAATCATCATCACTACAATTAAATGAAAAAGGCTATATACCTGTAAATGAATATTTCGAAACAAATTTAGACAGTGTTTACGCTTTAGGTGATGTAATTGAAACATTTTATAGACATACAAAAAAACCTACAAGTATTACATTAGCTTGGGGAGCGCATAGAGCAGCAGCAATAATAGCTGAAAACCTTGCAGCGAAATCACCTAATGAAAAATCGGCTTTTCGTGGTCTACTTGGAACTAATATTGTACGAATATTTGATTACGCGTTAGGAAGCGTAGGCATATCAGAACAAGAATTGAAGGACTACAATTACGGTGTCGTTGAACAAATTCAAAAACAACATGCTGGGTATTATCCTAACGCAGAACCAATCACCTTACGTGTTTATTTCGATAAATCATCGCGTAAAATATTACGTGCATGTGCAGTAGGAAAAGACGGCGCAGATAAACGAATCGATATTTTATCAACTGCTATTATCGGTGATTTGACTATAGATGAAATGAGAGACATAGAAATTGCTTATGCCCCTCCTTTCTCAAGTCCAAAAGATATCGTCAATATGGTTGGTTACAAAGCACAATCAAAATAAAAATAGATTAGAGAAATCCAGGTTATAAATATCTAAGAAAATTAAAAAGAGCAGAAATTTATTGTAAAAATTAAATTCTGCTCTTTTTTCTTATACAAATATTTCACACTTCTATAGACTTGTGTGAATATAGATACCCTTACTTACACTTCTACCAACTTGTGTGAATATAGATACCCTTACTTACACTTCTACCTACTTGTGTGAATATAGATACCCTTACTTACACTTCTACCAACTTGTGTGAATATAGATACCCTTGCTTACACTTCTACCAACTTGTGTGAATATAGATACTCTTGCTTACACTTCTACCAACTTGTGTGAATATAGATACTCTTACTTACACTTCTACCAACTTGTGTGAGCATAGATACCCTATAACTAAAAGGCTGAGACAATTTAATTGTCTCAGCCTTTGCTATGTTTAAGATTTACTTCTTTGTCTTTTACTTCTTCTTGAAACAAGGAATATGAATAATCCGAATAATAATACAACTAAAATAGCTGCAATAAAGTAACTATTATTTAATCCTCGTTCGTTAATCACTGCATATAATTCACTTTCTTCTCTATCAGTGATTAAATCATATTGATTATTCTTTTTCTTTATATTATCTCCCAATATTAACCCTGAAAGCATTTTGTTTTTTTCAATTACTTTGTCTGTTAAAGTTACTTTTTTTGAATTACTTGAGTCATTAATATTCAATATATAATCAATCGTGTTCGTATCATAATAAAATACATTAGTTCCTTTATTATGAGGTAGAACTTTCACTTCTCCTTCAAATAATTCTTGATATTGTTTGAAGGTATCTGAAATTTTTTCTAAATAATCAATTACTTCTTTATCGGTTCTGAAATTCTGTAGTTGATTTATCGTTTCGATATTAGAACCATTAACTGCTATTTCAGTACCATAATTCATCATTATAGGACCTTTATATCCCCACATATAAGTCATTAATTGTTTGATACGTGTTCCTGGAAACATATTTTCATCAGCTGCATGCTTAGTAAATCTTTCTGTAAACCATGTATCAGCTAAAAGTACCTCTCCATCTTGTTTATATGATGGAATGTTTGTATTTACCGTTTTAAACGCATCTTGAAGTGCAGTACGTTTCTTGTTAGTAGATAAATGTTTAAAGTTCTTGGCATCAATGCCGTCTTTGTTAATGATGCCATAAGTATCTATACCTTCAGGTAAAAATGCTTGAGCATCTATGCCATCCTGTACAATATTCATTGATATTCCATCAACTTCATATTGATCTATAAATTTTTTAACTTTAGATTTATAAATACCTTGGTTTTCATTATTTTTTAAATCTATAAATTTGTCATTTTTAAAATATGACTTTTGCACGCTATTTAAATCACCGTTAACTGATTGCTTAAATGTATCAGTATAAGTAGTAGGCATATCAACTATAATTTTCATGTCCTTTTTATGCACTTCTTTAATGAGTGATTTAAAAGCCTTTTCCCCACCTAATACTTTATCAATTTCATCGTAATTATTGACTTTATAGCCTAAAAAGTCATTTTGTTCGTGTGAAAAGACTGGAGAAATATGTACTGTGTTGAAGCCCATGTCATGAATATAATCTAATTTAGATTTAATCCCTTGGAAATCTCCCCCAAGTGGTAAATCTTTAGATTTGTCGTTGTTTATAATCATTTTATTATTATCATTATTACCATTCATAAAACGATCGACAACTAGACTATATATTCTAGGATATTTCACATCTTCAAATTTCTTATCTTTCGCAAAAGCATAGCCATTAAAAAGTGGTGCCATCAATATTACTGCTATTACTAACTTTGTCCATTTATTCATATATTCAACCCTCTTTATTACCCAATTATCTCTATTATACTAAAACGTTTACTTTACTGATAGAACTACATGAAATTGTCATAAATTATTTCACATAAAAAAACATTCATAACTTTATTGAATAAAGTTATGAATGGATTTGTTAACGTTAGTAATTAACCAAAATGTAATACGCCCATTGGTAAATAACTACCTAATAAAATTGTTAATACCATAACAACTATTGTTGCAATGAAAAATCCTTGGCTATTTTTATTCTTTTTCTTCTTAGCAATTGTCATTTCAATTAATCCAATAACTGCAAGTCCAAGAATAAATTTGATGCCATATAACATACCATTAATACCCATGGCTTGTATAAAAATAACAAAACCAGAAATTAATGTAAGCACCATGAATAACCTTAATACCATATGAACTGATTTATTTGTAACTTTCATATAAACTACGAAAAATAGAATAATTGTTACTAACCAGCTAAAAATATGGAAATGTATCATATTCAGTTCCCCCTAAATAATAATATTTGTTTTCCAATAGCATTATAACATATGCATTATTAGAATAAGCCTTTTTTTACGTACCAAATAATCATGTTTGCTTATATTTCACAATTTATTCAAAAGTTTATTACTATAACGACAAAAAGAAGATGAGTAAGAGCATGAAATCTAATTTATTCAAAAAGTTTCATTATCTCCAACTCATCAACTTAATATTCTACTAATACTATTATTTTTCGCTAATGAAAGTAGTTAAGGTACCTATTCCATCGATTGTTACTTTTACTTCATCTCCAGGTTGTAAAAATTGAGCTGGGTTCATACCCGCTCCAACTCCAGCTGGTGTACCTGTAGCGATAACATCTCCTGGATGTAAAGCAACATATTTAGAAATTTCAGCAATTAGTTCATCAATTTTTAATATCATTTCGTTTGTATTACCATCTTGACGAATTTCATTGTTAACTTTTGTCACAATATTAACGTCTTCTGGTAAAGGTAATTCATCTTTTGTTACGATATAAGGTCCCATTGGGCAACCACCAGTTAATGATTTTGATAAAAATGCTTGATCATGTTCTTTTTGAGCATTTCTATCTGTAATATCATTGATAATTGTATAACCATATACGTAATCTAATGCTAGACCGCGTGGTATTTTCTCTCCTGATTTACCAATTACAACACCTAGTTCACCTTCATAATCTAATTTGTCAGTTACGTCTTTGTGATTAGGAATTGTTGCATTATCTCCTGTTAATGAAGATGCTGCTTTAGTAAATACATATAGTCTATTAACTTTATTATTTAATTCTTCAGCATGTTTTTTGTAATTACGACCAAAAGCTATAACATTATTTGTAGGTGTTACAGGTGGTAAAAATTCGATATCTTCGAAGCTATATTTATAATCGTCTTTTTCAGCAGTTTCTTCTACTTTGACTACTGCTTTACGAACTGCCTCTTGAAAGTCAACGTTAATATTAAATTGTAAGCCTTCTAGTAATGTCTTAGGATTGAATGCCTCTTCTCCAAAGTCTGCGAATACTTTACGTAAGTCCCAAACTGCTTCTTCGCGTTTTACTTTCACACCATAAGAAGTAATATCTTTGTATTTAAAAGTTAAAAATTTCATCCACTCTGTCAGCTCCTTCTTGTTCTTATCCTTAATTATAACGAATTTTTTGATAAATCGCATTATTTTCAAACTATTATTTTAAATATGTCACTTTTCTCCACAATTTCTCTATTGGACCTTGTTTGAATTTCTTTAAATATAAATAACTCAATAACAATTGAACTAAATATATAACAATAGCAATTGTGTATATTGTGAGTACTGGTAATTTACCATAATAGTTCAGCCCAATTCCATAGAAGATAAAGATACAAATTACACTTTGTGTTAAATAAGTCGTTAAACTTAATTTACCAATATATTGTAGCGGGTTTAACACTTTTCTGGCTGTTGCATCTTCACATAATAGTACAAAAAAGATAATATAACTTAGCGCAACAATTGGCCCACCAAGCATTTGACTAATTAATTGAGATGTCATTGATCCTTCTAAGACGATTTGAATCATTTTAATCGCTAATCCTAAAATAAAAATAACGAGTCCAATTACTGTGTATAAATTTTTATGATTACGAATTTTATTCAACCAATTTATTTGATGTGCATATATTCCGAATAACATAATTGGTAATATACTAAAAGGACCAACTAAAATAGTATTTGCTACATTCATGCCAAAGTACTTCAAGTTAACTCCTATAATTGATAAATAGTCTGCACTTGCTAATATATTATTGACTCTTTCTAATTCTTGTAACCCTACAAAATTTTCAACTTGAGTAGCATCTTGTAATAAAACCATAGGTAAAATATACAAAAGAATTAAAATGCCAAAACCAATAGTTAACGCAACTAACGAATGTTGTGGCTTTAGTCTCACGAAAATAATCGCAATAAATCCTAACAGTGCATATGTAGCTAAAATATCACCGTAAAATATAAATATGCCATGGATCATTCCAATTAGTAATAAAAATGACAATCTTCTTATTATCATAGGATAATAATTCAGTTCTTTTTCTATACTATTTTGATACATTATGGATAAGCCATACCCAAATAAAAATGCAAATATTGGATAAAATGATGCAATAATAAAAAGTGAGCTTATTTTAAATAATGCACCATCTTGTTGTTGAAAAAATTCAAATGGATTGATGATTTGATATGGAAAAGCAAATGTTAAGATGTTCATAAGTAATATGCCTAATAAACTAAATCCTCTTAATGCATCAATACTAAATATTCTTTGTTTTGCCATTAATTATTCTCCTTGATGTGTTTCGTGCCATATTGAAAGAAATATAAATACCCTTCAACTGGTTGTTGTAAAATTGTTTCCAAAGTATTTTTATAATATTGCATTTGTACTTCGTATTTTTGCTTCATTGTTTCTGCCACTTCTTCTTCAGTCTTACCTCTTCGTACAATAAATGCATCTGTTTTATAATCGATGAAAGAAACTTTATCTCCTTCAACAAATATACAGTCAATCATCCCTTGAATGATAGGTTTATTGTCATCCTCAGAAACATTAAAAGTTAATCCTTGATCAATATCATCTTGACCAACTACGAAAGGCACTTCTCTAAATACTTTATCTGCATTTACTAATCGAGTATATAAGTCTGATTGAATAAATCCTTGAATAAGTGATAAGTCGATATCTTCTAACGTGTCATCTGGTAAAATGTCCTTCTCTATGAGTTCATTCACAAGATCTTTTAGTTGGTCAATATTTAAGCCACCGCTTTTCAAAGGGAGATGTTGCATCACTGCATGCATTAAAGTACCTATTTCAGCACTTTGTCTCTTTTGATTAGATAAGAATTTAGGTTTGTCATATGATTTTGTACCTAGTTGATATTGTCTTACGATTTGATAATCTGTTCCCGCTTCTTCAGTTTCTCGCTGTCTCTTAATTTCTGATACTGACTGTTTTGCTGCTATATTTAATAGGCTCTCGTTAGGATATGAGTACACCATTTGATTGTATATCTCATCTTTTTTATCGGATGGCTTATAATTTAATAGTGTTTCAATTGTAGGTTTGTCATTTAATACATCATCTTCTTCATTGCTTTCTTCTTCTCTAATGATATTAATATTGAATGATTCATTTTGAGTTGAATTAAATGTAATTGCATTTGATAAGCCGTGAGATTTTGACTTAGACAAAATAGTAGAAATGAGATCAAATGCCGATTTAGCTTTTACTCTATATTCAGGATCAATCATTTCATATTTATCTGCATTTACTAATCCTAAATTTTCAACTGCTTTTTCATTTTTAACTCGACCAACTAGATATAAACCTTCTTTAGCTCTTGTTAGTGCGACGTAAATTAAACGCATTTCCTCAGATATCATTTCAGTTTCATTTATATTTTTAAAGATAATAGACGCTAATGTTGGGTATGTTAATGCTTTATCAATATTAAAATAAGATAAAGCTATACCATAGCGATTGTTTAATATAACATGATTCCTCAAATCGGCACGATTAAATTCTCTTGTAATACCTGAATATATAACAAATGGAAACTCTAATCCTTTACTACTATGAATTGTCATCATACGTACGACATCATCATTCGGACCAATAACACTTTCTTGTCCAAAATCTTGGCCACGTTCTATTAACTCATCTATAAACCTTATAAATTGAAAGATTCCTCGTAAACTAGACGCTTCAAACTGAATTGCTTTATTTAATAATCCGTATAAATTTTGTCTTCTTTGTACGCCACCAGTAAGTCCACTAAAATAAGAAATTAAATAGTAATCGTTGTATAATTTATCTAGCAATTGCCAAACAGGAACAGCCTTACTATAAGATTGGTAACTTTTCAGTTGTTTTAAGAAATTATTAAGCTTTTCAACTAGTTGTGTATCTGCTTCAGAATCAGCTATATATTTATATATTGAATCGAAATAATAAATTTCTTGTGGTGCTTTATTTCTAATTTCTGCTAACTCATCTTCTTTAAATTGAAAAGCAATTGAACGCATTAATCCTACTAAATATTTGTCTTGTAAAGGATTATCGATAACTCGTAAAAATGAAAGCATTAAGCGAATTTCATTTTGTTCGAAATAACCTTTCTTCGATTCGACATAAAAAGGTATATTGGCATCTTTAAATTGTTGCTGTAAATGCATTGCGTTACTATAACTTCTTTCCAAAATGACAATATCTTTAAAAGTGGCCGGACGATAGCTTTGTGTTTTTCTATCATATACTTGTTTATTATCAAGAATATGTTGAACTTTATCTACGATACATTTCGCTTCTATAAGATTATTGTCTTCCTCTTCAAATGAATCTTGAACTAAAATATCCATTTCTAATGGTGTGTTTTGCTCATCATAATCAGCACCATAATACAATTTAGCTTCATCATTATATTCAATTTCACCAACAGTTTCATCCATCATGTGTGAGAATATATAATTCGTATTATCTAATACTTCTCTTCTAGATCTAAAGTTTTTAGATAAATCGATGACTTCTCCTGATTCATGATTTGCTTGATTAAAGCGTTTATATTTTTCTATAAATAATTCTGGTTCTGCTTGTCTAAATTTATAAATGGATTGTTTTACATCTCCAACCATAAATAAATTACCATTATATTCTTCACCACGTTTAATGCAGCTTATAATTGCTTCCTGTACTCTGTTAGTATCTTGATATTCATCTACTAATATTTCATCGAATAACTCTCTATATTGGAGTGCAATCTCTGATGGTTTACCTTCATCATCAGTTAATATTTCTAAAGCTAAATGTTCATAATCAGAAAAGTCGATAATACGTTTATTCTGTTTTAAACTTTTGAAATACTTAATGATGTCTTTTGTAATGTCAGCAATTACCCTTACTCTTGGATGCATCTCATGCATATCTTGAACTAATTCTTCTCTATCACGACTTAAATAACCTTCTGATAACGCTTTTAAATGGTCAATATAATCTTTATGATAATTCTTTCCAAGTTCTAATAACTGCTCGTCACCTTCATTTTGACTTTTAATTTTGGCAGTATTAGTTGGCAATTTTTTTAAAGCGACATCTAAATGGAGATTATCAAGTGATTTAGTTCCATTTATAACTTGTTCAATCCAAATTCTTTCACCTTCAAGATAAGTCATATGCTTGTCGACATCATTCAAATGTTGATAACAATCCAATGATTGATATAAAGCATGCATTGCACTATCTAATTTACGATTGATTAATTGATTCAACATATTGAAATATGGATGTTTTGTATCTATCTCTTTATATGGTTTATCTAAATGATCCAGCCAGGCAATTGGATTGGCATGTGCAATACTAAATCGATATAACCGTTTCAGAGTATCTCTTAATGGCTCATCAGATCGGTCGTTTGACAAATGTTCAACTATATCTAAAAACGGTTGTTCATTTTTTTCATAATACATTTCTAATACATCATCAATTGCTTGTTCTAAAAGTACGATACCTTCTACTTCATTTGCTGTTCTAAAGTTTGGATCTATATCTATTTCATCATAATGTGATTTAATTAATGATAAACAAAAACTGTGAAGTGTAGATATTTGTGCTTGATGAATTTTTATTCTTTGGTATTTTAAATGTTCATCTTCAGGATGTTTTAAACTTTCTTGTTGAATAGCAGCATTCACTCTTGCTTTCATTTCTCTAGCACTCGCATTAGTAAATGTTACAACAAGTAATTTATTCACATCTTGTTTATTACGCATGATTTTTTGAATAATACGCTCAACTAATACAGCAGTTTTACCGCTTCCTGCAGCTGCAGCAACTAGAATATCTCTTCCTTCAGTATAAATAGCTTTCCACTGATCGTCTGTCCATTGTGCATCAAATGGCTTAACAGGTAATGACATTATTCTTCTTCCTCCTCTCTTAACATATTAATCAATTCATCTTTACTTAAAGTATGGTCTATCTCTCTATATTGGTCAGTATCTGTAATAGGATCAATATGACATACTGACTTATATTCACAAAATTGACAAGGTAGTTTCTTTTGATATCTCATAGGTGTAACTTCTGTATGACCATCCATAATTTGTGTAGCCGTTTCAACAAAATTATTTCTATTTTTGTTCATTAATTTATAGAATAAATCTTCATCCAATGCTTTACTATAGCTGTATAAATCACCATTTTTCTTTCTTGCAACTGGTATCATATCCGATTTAAGTTGTTCATTTAATTTATCATCTAGTGCATCTACTACTTCTGGATTTTTGTTAACATAACCATCCATTTTAAACTTTTCAATTGTATGTTGATATATATCATCAGTTTCAGGAATTTCTCCCCAGCTTTTTGCTTTTATTTCAGGCTCATGTACATGGAAGTATAAAAGTGCCCCTGGCGACACTTCATCTTGTAGATTTAATATTGTCTTGTTTTGTAATACAACATCTAGATAAGTAAACATTTGCATTTGCATTCCGTACATAACTTTTGTTAAATCTAGATTGGTTTCAGACGATTTATAGTCAATTATTGAAACGTAGTCTTTATCTTTTCCTTTATAAACGTCTAATCTATCTATTTGCCCTCTTATATTAATCGGTATTTGACGTTTAGTCGCAAGTGGCGTTGTTTTCAATTGATGTTTAGATGTAGCACCAAAATTCAATTCAAATTGATAGGCTTTAAATTTTGAATGACCTGTTTGATATTTCATTGCTTCTAATGTTGATTTAAGTATATTTTGTATTCTTAATTTTAAATATCTGTAATGTGCTGTTCGGTGTAATACATCAAACTGAATTTTAGGCAAACTTTCATCAATGGCTTCATTAATTAATTTTGTCATCGTTTGAGCTGACAATTTACTAAAATCTCCGTTAACCTCATCAGATATATATTTTAAAGTTTGATGGAATATATTACCAATATCTACACTCTGAATTTGATATTTAGATCGTTCGTTCAACCTTAATCCATGTGATACATAATGTTTAAATGGGCATTGATTGTATGTTTCAAATCTTGAAACACTTGCGTTTATTTTTTTACCATATAATTGTTCTGATACTTCTGTATTAAGCTGAACTGTGTCGTTTTTATAAGTTAAAGCTGTTGTTAAAAATTGAATTGTATTGTCTAAATAATGTATATCTTGAGCTGCATAGTAAGCATCTAACCAAATATCATTAACGATTTCATCATTTAACCAATCGTTTAAGTGTTCAAATATATGCATTTGACTTTGATGTTCATGTTCTAAAAGTTGGATAGGATTATTCTCAATACTTGATTTAAGTGACTTAACTTCTAAATTTGTAAATAATGATTGAATTGTATTGATAAATGGACTTTTTTCTCTTACTTCTCCACTGTCAGACATAAGGCTATACGTAAATATGACTTCTCTTTTAGCACGTGTCATCGCAATATAACATACAAACGCTTCATCCATTTGTAAAATATCACTTGTCGGACTGAGTTCCAATCCACTTGTTTCTGCCAATTCCTTTTTCTCATCATCTGTAAGTAAAAGCATTTGATTGGATACACTTGGTAAGACACCATCGTTCATACCTAATAAAAATACTGTTTCTTTATTATCTACTTTAGCTAAATCCATATTACCAACTGTTACTTCGTCTAATGTTTGAGGTATCATTGAAAATTCTAATTCATCTAAACCGCGATCAAGAATTTCAATATACTCATTAAGTGATAAAGTAACATCTCCTAATACTTCTACAATGTCATCAAATATTCGAATTGTACCTTCCCACACTTGGTCTATTTGTTCAGCTTCTTCAAATTGACTCTTTATTTCTAACTCATCTCTCATCGTCATTAGATGAGTCGGTAATTCAAATTTCTCTATCACTTCATATAATCTAACCGTAAAGTCTTCTACTGTTTTACTTTCAGATAAAGCATTGTTCAACTTTTCAATTCGACTAACTATATAATCTTTTAAGTTGATTACACTTTTAATTGTATTAATATCTTCTTCAACAAAAGTATCTTCTTCTTTTCTCAACGATTTTTTCCCTAATTTTTCAAATGATTCAATAGTGAAAAATTCTGGATTAGTCCATCTTTTACCTGATATACCTCTTTCAAAAGCATAATTCTCAAGAATATCAATTAAATAAGAATCGTTTGGTATATGACTCGTCAATATACCTGTTTTCAGCATTCTCATGACAGGTTCAAATCTCCAACCTGATTGAATCACTTCTAACATTGACCTTAAACATTCTATAAAAGGATGGTATGCCATTTTCTTTTTAGCATCATGATTAAAAGCAATATCAAAATGAGGTAAAACTGTTTCAATTAGCTGTTCATAGTTCGGATCACGATAAAGTATGGCAATATCTTTATATGATAAATTGTCTTCACGAGATCGTCTCAAGATTTCTCTAGCTACATATTGAACTTCTTCTCTCATATTTGATGCTTCAATAACCTTTAAATTTTTACTATCAATTTTGTTTGGTAATAACGCATCAAACTGGCTTTCTAAATGTTTTAAGTCTTGATTATTGTTAAATCTTGTAGAATTACTAAAATGCTTTTTATTTATTGTAGTATGTAATGAATGTGCAACTTCTTCTATATGACTTAATGTTTCAGATGTCTTTCTAAATAAACTAAACGGATCTTTATCCCCGTCAGTCGTTAATCCTATCGTTACAGACCTGCTGTATTTTACAAGTGTTTCAATAACACGATATTCTAAAGTTGAAAAGTTATGGAATCCATCAATATAAATATCAGCTTGTTTGATATAATCAGAATTTGGAATTTTCTCTATTAATTTGTACAATACATCTTCAGCTTGCACATAGCGACCATCGAGTTGCCCTTCTAATGCTTTATAAATCGTTTCAATATCACTTAATTTATCTTTCATTCTTTTTGGTATATTATCATTATTTTCAATATATACTGAGATATCTTCTGGTTGCACATTATATTTTTTGAAATCTTTAATTTCATTCATCATTTTATGACTAAATCCATAATGTTGAATTGTAGATTGATATAAATTTAATTGTTGTTTGTGTGTATGTAATAAATGATAAGTAAGCATTTCTAATGCCTCATCAGATATTTGCTGTTCTATTAAACCGCCCTCATCACTCAAGACTCTCCAGCTTAGTCTTTCGAAGCCAAATACTGAGGTTCTTATACTTCCTTTTAATTTTGGATTTCGAACAAATGCTTGTTCATATTGGAACGTATTTTGAGTAGGTGTTAAAAAGATAATTGGGTCACCTAATGGGTTCTCTATCATAGCTTCTGTCATTTGTTCAATCATTTGTTTAGTTTTTCCGGTGCCACTTCGACCAGTCCATACATTTAGTTGCATTAATTCGACCTCCTTGGCAATTTCTCATGTATATATTTTAACATAAAAAGAACACCTCACTTAATTTTAAGTGAGGTGTTCAACCTATTTATATTACTAATTTGTAGATGGGTCAAAATCATAATGGAATTGATTGATTGGCCAGAATCTAAGTGCGACTTCACCGACAATGACATCTTCATTAATTAGTCCAAATGAACGTCCATCTTTACTTACTTCACGATTATCTCCAAGTACTAGATACTCACCTTTTGGAATTTTATTAACGCCGTTTGAATTAACGAGGTCTTTAACTTCAAAATTCTCAGTTAGTAAATCACGAGATTTATTTGCTTTATTTGCTTTTAAGTATTCTTCTGGTACTTTTTTATCATTTACATATAATTGATCATTATCATATTTTACTGTATCACCTGGTTTACCGATAACACGCTTTACATAATCATCATTTTCATTTGCATGAAATACAATGACATCTCCGTTATCAATATTTCCAACTTTGTATCCAATTTTATTTACAATTACTTTTTCACCATTTTTTAAAGTTGGATGCATCGAATCACCAGAAACTGTATAAGTTACAAATAAGAATTTCTGTATTAATAATACACATACAACTGCGACTGCAATTGCTACAACCCATTCAAATATCTCTTTTTTCAAAAATGCCACCTCATTATTATTATTTATCGAAATTTACATCTATTTTATCAAATGGATAATATCTTAAATTAACTTTTCCAACAATATCTTTCTCGTGAACAAACCCAATTTCTCTTGAGTCCCTACTATTACCGCGATTATCTCCTAATACTAAATATTCATTGTTAGGAATAACGTCACTTTTAGAACCTTGAATTGTTCTTGTACTGAAATCATCAGTTTTTATATTATCATTTAAATAACGCTCGTTAACTTGTGTACCATTAATATACAATTTGTTGTTTTTCATTTCAACAGTGTCACCAGGTAAACCAATTACTCTTTTTATAAAGTCAGACTCTTTATTAGCATGAAAAACAATAACATCTCCATTATCTATCTGTCCAATGTTTTTAACAAGTTTGTTAACAATTAATCTGTCTCCATCATGGAAAGTTGGCTCCATTGAATCACCATCAACAATATAACCTATAAATAAAAAAGTTCTCACTATAAATAATAATACTAACGCGATAATAATTGCAATTGCCCATTCGAATATTTTTTTCATCGCTAACTCCTGTTTTTCAATCGTTTGTCAAAATATTTTTCAAATCCTTTACCTACTAACCATAGCATAAATATAATCACGAATACTATTATACTCTTTTTAGGACTTTCAAAAAAGGAATTTATGTCTGCCCCGATGAAACTCAAAGTAAATATCATAATCGCTTTTGATAAAATCAATGCTATTAAATACACTTGCTTACTAATATTTGAAAAAGCACTCACCATATTTACTAATGCACCAGGTGTGAATGGGAAACAAAGTAGAATAAATAATGGACCAAACCCGTGATCATCAATCCAGTGAATAAACTTTACAACTCTTGGTTGTTCTACAATTTTTTTCATAAATGGCTTTTTAGAAATTAATCTTAAAAATAAAAAGACAAGGTAACTTCCCGCAACAGTTCCAGCCCACGAAATTATAAATCCTAAAAATAAACCATATGCATTCACATTAGCTATAACGAACAAAATAATAGGTAAAAATGGAATAAATGCTTCAATAAATGGTAATAAAAACGCAATAAATATCCCGAAAGATCTAAACGTTTCAATTAATTCAGTAATATTTTCATAAGTGAACCAATTTATAATGTCTTGAAATAACATGTCATGCAACTTCCTTCTTAAATTTATATTAATTATATCTATAAAAGTGTAATTAGAAAAGTAAATTGACATCGTATAAAAGTCGTAGATAAGTTGTTATGAAAGTTTTAGTGGATTTATTGGATAAATTGATATTTGAAGTTTATAGAGTGGTCGTATGGCGCTATGATGATAATTAGGATTATTCCGGGTCGATAAATTTTTTTATCGGCCTGTATTTTGCGTTTTCGGGTCGATAAATTTTTTTATCGGCCTGTATTTCGCGTTTTCGGGTCGATAAATTTTTTTATCGGCCTGTATTTCGCGTTTTCGGGTCGATAAATTTTTTTACCGACCTGTATTTCAATTATCTAGTAACATATTTAGTAGCTTTCCCTTGACCTACTCTTTCAAAATTACAATAAAGTATTCGTTTAATGGCGCTATTTGAAACACCTGTCCATTCTTCTGCTTCTTTGACTGAAAAAGGTGCATCTTTCAATAAATATAATTCTTTTAATGATTTTATAATAATATCACTTCTCATCAATACGGTACCACAATGGTTGCAGTTTAAATATTTTCGTTTATTATAAATCAACTCTGTTTGCAACATCTTCCGACATTTTGTACATCTTACCCCTCCATTTATCTCATCAAACTGTATTTTCTGAAAATGTTTATTGTTGGTTAAAAATGGCTGGTGTAGTGATTTCAACTTGTCATAAATCAATTTATTGTGATCATATTTGAAGTTATTTGATACCATTTCTTTTAATTTGTACAACTCGCTATTCACTAAAATATCCACTTTAGATCTTAAATCACCATGTAATGTAAATGTTGGATGTATAAATACAATATAACTTTTCACCTTTCTATTTATTTTATATTTCTGAATAACTCTTTTTAATCCATCATGTGCTACTTCAAATTGATTAATCAGATCTTTTGCTACATAACCAGAACTTCTATATAGCTTTTGGTTGTCATAGTAATAGTCTCCTGTGAAATTTTTAATTTCAAATTGAATGATTTCATCATCAGTTATCACTAAGAAATCAAATTGAATTTGGTTATAATTCTTAATTTGTAAATCATATATCCACCATAGACCTTCTATTTCATTTAGAAGGCTTGCAAATTGCTTTTCTCCTTCGAAACCTTGTTTAATGACTTGGTATTGTTCATCTAATTCTTTTGGAAAATCTTCCACCCTTTCTTTAACCGCTTCAACATAATCAATGAATAAATTGTTAATCAACTTCAAAATTTTTTCACCTCATATTTTCAAAATTTCACTTACAAATCAAAAAAAGCCCTCCGAATAAAAATTCGGGGACTTTTTTAAAATCATTCTCATATTATAGTCTATCTTCTAATTCTTTTTTCAAATCTTCAAATCCTGGTTTACCAAGTAGAGCAAACATATTTTGTTTATATGCTTCAACTCCTGGTTGGTTGAATGGATTAACGCCTAGTAAGTATCCACTCATAGCACAAGCTAACTCGAAGAAGTATACAACATAACCGAATGTATATGCATCTAATTGAGGTACTTTAACAACTAAGTTTGGTACGCCACCATCTGTATGAGCTAATAGTGTACCTTGGAATGCTTTAGTGTTAACAAAATCAACAGTTTCACCAGCTAAGAAGTTCAAACCATCTAAATCGTCTTTATCTTCTTCTATTGTAATATCATATTTAGGGCTCTCAACTTTAACAACTGTTTCAAATAAGAAACGACGTCCTTCTTGTACATATTGTCCTAATGAGTGAAGGTCAGATGTAAAGTTTGCACTTGAAGGATAAATACCTTTATAGTCTTTACCTTCTGATTCACCGAATAGTTGTTTCCACCATTCACTAAAGTATTGTAATGCAGGCTCATAGTTAATTAACATTTCAGTTGAATAACCTTTTGCATAAAGAATATTACGGATTGCTGCATATTGATATGCAATATTTTCTTCAAGTTCAGATGATGATAAATCTTCACGTGCAGCAGCAGCACCATTCATCATTTCTTGAATATCTACACCACTTGCTGCAATTGGTAGTAATCCTACAGCTGTTAATACTGAATATCTACCACCTACGTCATCTGGCACTACAAATGTTTCGTAACCTTCTCCAGTAGCTAAATCTTTTAAAGCACCTTTTTCTTTATCTGTAGTAGCAAAGATACGATTTTTAGCTTCATCTTTACCATATTTTTCTTCTAAAATTTTCTTGAAAATTCTAAATGCTACAGCTGGTTCAGTCGTTGTACCTGATTTAGAAATAACATTAATAGAGAAATCTTTACCATCTATATATTCAATTAAATCATGTACATATGATGATGATAAATGATGTCCAACAAATATAATCTGAGGATTCTCACCTTTTTCGTAGTTAGCAAATGTTGAATTCAACATCTCTACTGCAGCACGTGCACCTAAATAAGAACCACCAATACCGATAACAAGTAATACTTCTGATTGTTCTTTAATACGTTTAGAAGCTGATAAGATTCGATCAAATTCTTCTTTATCGTAATCAACAGGTAAATCAACCCATCCTAAAAAGTCACTACCTGCTCCTGTTTTTTCATGTATAACATGATGTATATTCTTTACTAAATCTCTTGATTGGTCTAGTTCATGTTCACCAAAAAACGTTAAAGCTTTTTTATAATCAAATTGAATATGTGACATAGTATCCTCCTATTGAATTCATAGTTAATTTAAACAACGTCTTTATTTTACTCTAGTTTTCATAGGCTTTCAATTGAAATGTAACGATATACTTTGTAATGCATAAATATTTAATAAAACTATTGAAAATACAAAATCAATATGGTATCGTATGTTTATCGATTAAATATACAAGATATTAAATATTAATACAAAAGGGAGCGATTTAAGTTATGTCTAATAAAGTAGTTTTAGCTTACTCAGGTGGTTTAGATACAAGTGTTGCAGTAAAATGGTTAATAGAAAAAGGTTATTCAGTAGTTGCATGTTGTTTAGATGTTGGTGAAGGTAAAGACTTAGACCTTGTACAACAAAAAGCATTCGATATGGGAGCAGAACAATCATATGTCATTGACGCTACTAAAGAATTTAGCGAAGATTTTGTTGGTTATGCAATTAAAGGTAATACAATGTATGAAGGAACATATCCTTTAGTATCTGCATTAAGTAGACCTCTTATTTCCAAAAAATTAGTAGAAATAGCTCAAGCTGAAGACGCTATTGCTATCGCACATGGTTGTACTGGTAAAGGTAATGACCAAGTACGTTTTGAAGTTGCTATTAAATCATTAGCACCGCATATTAAAGTACTAGCACCAGTTCGTGAATGGTCTTGGAGTCGTGAGGAAGAAATTGATTATGCAAAAAAACATAATATCCCAATTCCTATCAATTTAGACTCTCCTTATTCAATTGACCAAAATTTATGGGGTCGTAGTAATGAATGTGGTATTTTAGAAGATCCATTCGCAACACCACCAGAAGATGCATATGATTTAACTAATCCAATAGAAGAAACTCCGGATACACCAGAAGAACTTGAAATTGTTTTTGAAAATGGATTACCTACTTCAATAAATAATAAGTCGTATCCATTAGATCAACTCATTTTAAATTTAAATGAAATTGCTGGTTTACATGGTATCGGAAGAATTGACCATGTAGAAAATCGTCTAGTTGGTATTAAATCTCGTGAAGTGTACGAAACACCTGGTGCAAAAGTAATTATGGAAGCACATAAAGCTTTAGAAACGATTACTTTAACTAAAGATGTTGCACATTTCAAACCAGTTATCGAAAAACAATTATCAGAACAAATTTATAATGGCTTATGGTTCTCACCTTTAACTGAGAGCTTAAAACAATTTATTGATTCTACTCAAACTCAAGTAACTGGTACAGTACGTGTTAAACTATTCAAAGGAAATGTTATTGTAAATGGACGTAAATCTCCATTTAGTTTATATAATGAAGAACTTGCAACATATACTAAAGAAGATGCATTTAATCAAGAAGCTGCAGTAGGCTTTATCGAAATCTTTGGTTTACCTACAAAAGTTAAAGCATTATTAGAAACAGAGGGTGTTTTAAAATGACAAAAAAAGCATGGGGTGGAAGATTCGAGTCTAACCCTGAATCATGGGTAGATGCATTCAATGCATCTATCCATTTTGATAAAAATTTGATTGATCAAGATATACAAGGCAGTATTGCGCACGCAACAATGCTTGCTGAACAAAATATTATTCAAAATGATGAAGCTGAATTAATTATTCAAGGTTTAAAAGAAATAAAACAAGATTATTACAACAATAATTTAGAACTATCAGAATCATTAGAAGACATTCATTTAAACGTTGAACACGCATTAATTCAAAAAATTGGTCAAGTCGGTGGAAAGCTACATACAGGTAGAAGTAGAAATGATCAAGTTGCAACTGACATGCATCTTTATACAAAGGAAAATGTCCAAGAAATTATTAAACTTGTTGAATCTTTACAAAAATCTATCATCAGCATTGCAGATGATCATATTCATACAATTATGCCGGGTTATACACACCTTCAAAGAGCGCAACCAATATCGTTTGCTCACCATATAATGACGTATTTTTGGATGTTAGAACGTGATAAATCAAGATTTAATGACAGCATTAAAAGGATTGATATTAATCCACTTGGTGCAGCAGCATTAAGTGGTACTACACATCCAATAGATAGACATCGTACACAAGAACTTCTAGGTTTCAGTAGTTTGTATGAAAATAGTCTTGATGCTGTAAGTGACCGTGATTACATTGTTGAAACATTGCATAACATTTCATTAACGATGGTCCATTTATCAAGATTTGCTGAAGAAATAATATTTTGGTCCACAGATGAAGCTAAGTTCGTAACTTTATCAGATAGCTTTTCAACAGGATCTTCTATCATGCCACAAAAGAAAAATCCAGATATGGCAGAATTGATTAGAGGTAAAGTAGGAAGAACAACTGGTTACTTAATGAGTATGTTAGTTACATTAAAAGGACTACCTTTAGCCTATAACAAAGATATGCAAGAAGATAAAGAAGGATTGTTTGATGCTATTCATACTATTAAAGGATCTTTACGTATATTTGAAGGTATGATTACATCAATGCAAGTCAATAAAGATCGTTTAAATGAAACAGTTCATAAAGACTTTTCAAATGCGACAGAATTGGCAGATTACTTAGTAGAACAAAATATACCATTTAGAGAAGCACACGAAATTGTAGGTAAAATCGTATTATGGTGTATACAAAATGGAAAGTATTTATTAGACGTGCCTTTAGAACAATATCAATCATATAACAATAAAATCGAATCAAATGTATATGATTATTTAAAACCTGAAAATTGCTTAAGCCGTAGAAAAAGTTATGGTTCAACAGGACAAGAGTCCGTACAACATCAGATTAATGTAGCTAAAGAACTTATTTAAAATTAAAGTATTATTCCAGAGGCTGGGACAATTAAATTGTCTCAGCCTCCATTTTGTAGTCAAATCCGGTTTTACTGTAACTCTTATCAGCTATTTTACTGAGAATTGCTTTTAACGCACCTCTTATCAGCTATTTTACCTAGTATTGCTTTTAATGGACCTCTTATCAGCAATTTTACTGAAAATTGCTTTTAACGCACCCCTTATCAGTAATTTTACCTAGTATTGCTTTTAATGGACCTCTTATCAGCAATTTTACCTAGTATTGCTTTTAACACACCTCTTATCAGTAATTTTACTGAGAATTGCTTTTAACGCACCTCTTATCAGCAATTTTACCTAGTATTGCTTTTAATGAACCCCTTATAAGTATAATCGTAGAAAAAATGCATATAAAAATGAATGTTTCTAACGATTTTGTAAGTGCTGACGCCTGAGGGAATAGTATGCGTGAGAGACTACAGGCTCGAGCCATACCCCTAGGCAAGCATGCACATACAAAATCGTAAGATTTAAAAAATAAGCATATCACTATAAACTTTAAAAAATCAGTTAAGTGATATGCTTATTTATTTTGAGATAGAATTTCATGTCCCAAAATCATTTTGAGGGTGAGACAAATTAATTGTCTCACCCTCAAATCATTCTATTCACAGTAGATTACTGGATCGAAGCTTATGCCCAACCTCTGTATCTAGCTGCTTCTGCTGTACGTTTAATACCTACAATATAAGCTGCTAAACGCATATCTATTTTTCTGTTTTCTGATAAGTTATAAACTGTATCAAATGCTTTAACTAGTTTTTCACGTAATTTTTCATTAACTTCTTCTTCAGTCCAATAATAACCTTGGTTATTTTGTACCCACTCAAAGTATGAAACAGTTACGCCACCCGCACTTGCTAATACATCTGGTACTAATAAAATACCACGTTCACTTAAAATTTTAGTAGCTCCCATTGTAGTTGGACCATTTGCTGCTTCAACAATAATATTAGCTTTTATGTCATTTGCATTTTCTTCAGTAATTTGATTTGAGATTGCTGCTGGAACAAGAATGTCACAGTCAATTTCAAATAATTCTTTATTTGAAATAGTATCATCAAATAAATTAGTAACAGTTCCAAAGCTATCACGACGATCCAATAAATAATCGATATCTAAACCTTCAGGATCATGAAGTGCACCGTAAGCATCAGAGATACCTACAATTTTTGCCCCTTGGTCATATAAGAATTTCGCTAAGAAACTACCGGCATTACCGAAGCCTTGTATAACGACTCTAGAACCTTCGATTGTTTTATCGCGTCTTTTGGCAGCTTGTTCAATTGCAATAACTACACCTAATGCAGTAGAACGGTCTCTACCTTGAGAACCACCTAACACAATTGGCTTACCAGTAATGAATCCAGGTGAATTAAATTCATCCATTTGACTGTATTCATCCATCATCCAAGCCATAATTTGTGAATTTGTAAATACATCTGGTGCTGGTATATCTTTTGTTGGCCCTACTATTTGAGAAATAGCACGAACATATCCACGAGATAATCTTTCAACTTCATGAATACTCATTTGTCTTGGGTCACAAACGATACCACCTTTACCGCCACCATATGGTAAATCTACAATTCCACATTTTAATGTCATCCACATAGATAAAGCTGTTACTTCTTCAACGTCAACATCAGGATGGAAACGTACGCCACCTTTTGTTGGACCAACTGCATCATTATGTTGGGCACGATACCCAGTAAATGTCTTAACAGAACCGTCATCCATTCTAACTGGTATACGCACTGTTAATAATCTCATTGGTTCCTTAATTAAATCGTACATCCCCTCATCAAAACCTAATTTATTAAGGGCTACACCAATAATTTCTTGTGTCGATGAAACTAAATTTAAATTTTCGCTCATGATCCTCTTCGCCTCTTTTTTAAATACTTTTAATCTCTAAATAATTGTAACATAATTGATTATTTTTAAAAGGTCTTTAACACTTTTTTGTAAACGTTATCAGCTTTTTTATTTAAAAACAGACTTAACTTGATCAAGTGCCCAATCTAAATCTTCTTTTTCAATGATTAATGGCGGTGCAAAACGAATTACTGTATCATGAGTTTCTTTACATAATAGTCCTAATTCTTTTAATTTCTCACAATATGGTCTAGCATCTTCAGTTAACTCGATTCCGATGAATAATCCTTTACCTCTTACTTCTTTAATAGATGGATGATCGATTTTTTTCAATTCATCTTTGAAATAAGTACCAAGCTCTAATGAACGCTCTGGTAATTTTTCATCAATTATTACATCTAATGCTGCATTTGAAACAGCAGCAGCAAGTGGATTACCACCAAAAGTAGAACCATGAGAACCTGGATTAAATACTTCTAATATTTCTTTATTACCTACAATACATGAAATTGGAAATACGCCTCCGCCTAATGCTTTACCAAGAATATACATATCTGGTTGTACGTTATCCCAATCAGTAGCAAATAATTTTCCAGTTCTTCCTAAACCTGCTTGAATTTCATCTGCTATAAACAACACATTATTTTCATCACAGACTTCTCTAATTTGTTTTAAATAGCCATCTTCAGGTACATTAATACCCGCTTCACCTTGAATAGGCTCAATTAACACAGCTGCTGTGTTAGGTGTAATAGCTGATTTAATTTGCTCAATATCACCAAAATCAACGAGTTTAAATCCTCCTAATAATGGACCATAACCTCTTTGATATTCTTTTTCTGAAGAAAGTGAAACTGCAGCCATAGTACGACCATGGAAGTTTCCATTCATCGCAATAATTTCTGCTTTATTATCTTCTACACCTTTCACTTGATATGCCCAACGTCTTGCAGCTTTAATTGCTGTTTCAACAGCTTCTGCACCTGTATTCATAGGTAGTACCATTTCTTTGTTGGCAAGTTTACATATTTTTTCATACCATGGACCTAATTGATCACTATGGAATGCACGTGAAGTTAGTGTTACTCGATCCGCTTGATCTTTTAATGCTTGGATGATTTTCGGATGACGATGACCTTGGTTAACAGCTGAATATGCTGATAACATATCTAAATAACGATTACCCTCTGGATCTTTCACCCAAATGCCTTCTGCTTCTGAAATTACAATTGGTAATGGCAAATAGTTTGGAGCACCAAATGTATTTGTTTGTTCAATTATTTCTTGTGATTTTGTCATATTAAATCTCCTCCCATTAAAACAGTAGAGCATGTATACGCCCTACTGTATTTTGAATATTCCAACATTATTATAACATTTCTGACGTAGTTCGTCCTTGTAAATGAAGTACTAAGTAATCTGGGCCTCCAGCTTTTGAGTCTGTACCAGACATTTTGAACCCACCAAATGGTTGATATCCAACAATCGCACCTGTACAACCTCTATTAAAGTATAAGTTACCTACTAAGAAGTTTTTGCGTGCTTGTTCTAATTTAAATCTATTATTAGAAATAACGCCGCCTGTTAAGCCATATTCAGTGTTGTTTGCAAATTCGATTGCTTGATCAAAATCTTTCGCTTTACTGAAACCAACAACTGGTCCAAAGATTTCTTCTTGCATCACTCTGTCATCATGTTTCAAATCAGCTATAACAGTTGGGTTAACAAAATGACCTTTTTCTTCATCAGTTGTTCCACCAGCTACAATACGGCCTTCTTTTTTACCGATTTCAATATATTTTTTAATTTTATTTAATGAATTTTCATCGATTACAGGCCCCATATAATTTTCATGATTTGTAGAATCGCCGACTGTTAATTTTTCAGTACGCTCAACCACTTTATCTAATAAATCATCATAAATATCTTCAACAGCAATTACACGAGAACATGCAGAACATTTTTGTCCTGAAAAACCGAATGCTGATTGTACTATAGAATCTGCAGCTAAATCTAAATCACCTTCAGAATCAACAATGATAGTATCTTTACCACCCATCTCAGCAATTACACGCTTAAGATGTGTTTGACCTTTTTGTACTTTTGCTGCTCTTTCATAAATAGATACACCAACATCGCGAGAACCTGTGAATGAAATTAAACTTGTATCTTTATGATCAATTAAGTAATCACCGATTTCACTTGATGAACCAGGTATATAGTTTACTACCCCTTTTGGTAAACCAGCTTCTTCAAGAACTTCCATAAATTTATAAGCAATAACAGGTGTTTTTGAAGATGGCTTTAACAATACCGTATTACCTGTAACGATTGGTGCTACAGTAGTTCCTGCCATAATAGCAAATGCAAAGTTCCAAGGTGAAATAACGACACTAACACCAATTGGTAAATAATTATATTTATTATATTCTCCAGGACGGCTTTCTACTTTTTTACCGTCTTTTAGTTCTAACATTTGGCGCGCATAGTATTCCATAAAGTCAATCGCTTCAGCTGTATCAGCATCAGCTTCTTTCCATGGTTTACCACCTTCTTTAGAAAGTAACGCTGAGAATTCATGTTTGCGGCGTCTAGTAATTGCAGCTGCTCTAAATAACACATCTGCACGAACACTTGGATCAGTTTCTCTCCAAGTTTTAAAAGCTTCTTTAGCCGCTTCCATTGCTTTTTCAGCATGCTTTTTGTTTGCTTTAGAAACTAGTCCAACTGTTTCTTCTATATTAGAAGGATTATAAGAACGTGTTTTATCATCAGTAAAAATTCTTTCCCCTCCAACAATAATCGGATATTCTTTTCCTAAATATCCTTCAACAGTTTTAAGACCTTCTAAATAAGCAGCCTTATTCTCCTCTTTCGTAAAATCAGTAAATGGTTCGTGTTTGTATGGAATCATTAAAGTAAACCTCCCTATGTTTATATGGGGCAAAAAAGAAACCCCTTACATCCCTATAATGACACACTTTTATAGATTACTTCAAGCTATTTTTTTCCAAAAATTAAGGATTAAAATAAGTTGTAAAATTACTTCAAATAAATATACAAAAAGACGATTAAAAGTTCACTTAAACACTATAAAAATTTAATATTTTTTCATAATTTTCACTTACAAATAGCAGTGTTTTATTCTTTATAGTTCTTTTAAACAAAAAATATGTATACAAAAAGACGATTAAATAATTATTTAATCGTCTTCAAGATGCTTATTAGATTGATTAATCCATTTAGGCAACCTTTCTTCTAAAGGTTGAAACCCATATTTTTCTGTCTCACGTATTTCATCTAGAACTGAACGCTTTTCTTTCTTACGCTCTTGTCTCTTGAAATACTCATTCTCTTTTAGTGATAAATTTAGTTTACCATCTACTTCAACTTTGATCACTTTTGCTTTAACAATTTGACCAACACTTAAAAATTGATTGAGATTATGCACGTAATCATTCATCACTTCTGATATATGAATGAGACCTTCCACATGTTCAGGGGTTTCAACAAAGGCGCCATATGGCTGTATGCCAGTCACTTTTACCTTTACAAACTGACCAACTTTATATTGTTTTCCCACTTTTAGAAAACCCCTTGTACTTATAGTTATTAACACTTACATCATAGCATAGTTATTTTTAATTAACCATTAATTTGATATATAATTCTGAAAATACAATGCATAAATATAACTTAAGAATGAACTTGGAACATAAAACATAACTCAAAAAAATACTACTAATAACCATTTTTTATAGAAACTAACGATTTTGTTCGTGCATGCTTGCCTAGGAGTATGGTTCGAACCTGTAGTCTCTCACTCATACTATTCCCTCAGGCGTCAGCACTTACAAAATCGTATGAATATCCATATTTATATAGAAAAAAAGATAAAACATTTCATATTGGTCATGTTTATAAGTAGATTTATTAAACATAGAATCAGTTCTTGAATGAATTCCAACTATATAATAAATATTTAATTAATATTTGGTATTTTTTAGCGCTGACTCCTGCGGGAAAAGCGTGATTCGAAGACTACAGGCTGATAACATGCCCGCGGAAAGCATGCGCATAAAAAATACCAACAAAGTCTATGAGTTGAACAATAATTTTCATAAAAAATAAGAGCAGAAATTCAATGTTAAAATGAATTTCTGCTCTTAATAAATTCTAGGACATTTATATCCCAAAGTATTTTCTTATATTACATTTCTCAACTAGTTAATAATGATATTACTTTTATTACCATGATCTTACAATTGTTTAATCCTCAAACTTCATAGGATTTCAATCAGATAGAAGTTGGTGCAAAGCAATATTCACTTAGTTATTTTTTACTTTTATTCTCCTCTTGCTCTAAATGATCCATCACTTGTTTTTCAAATGATTTCATTTTCTCTTCGTCTTTTTTTGATTTTTTACGAAACATCATAAAAACAATGTACGCCAAAACCATAAATAATAACAACGTAGCAACAGCAGGAATATATTCTAATTTATTATCTGGAAAATAAAGAAATTCCATCATAATCCGACCACTCCCTTAGCATCTAGATTATAACAAAGATTAAGTCGAATGAATTGATTTTTTATGACAATTGAATGTCGATTTATTTTATAATATCAATTGTCTCGATTACTATGTCTTCAGCTGGCTTGTCATTAGCGCCAACTTTAACATTAGCGATTTCTTCTAAAATGTCTTCACCTTTAACGATATGACCAAATACTGAATGTTTTTGGTCTAACCAAGGTGTTCCACCTTTTTCAGCATAACGATCAACTATTTCTTCTGGCCAACCGCCATCTTTAAGTTGAGATAACATATTGGCTGGTACTTCTTTCATTTGGACGATGAAAAATTGAGAACCATTTGTATTTGGACCAGCGTTTGCCATTGATAATGCACCATACAAGTTAAATGCTTGTAATGAGAATTCATCTTCAAAAGCACTTCCATAAATACTTTCTCCACCCATACCAGTTCCTGTTGGGTCTCCACCTTGAACCATAAAGTCATTAATTACTCTATGGAAAATAATTCCGTCGTAATATTTTTTCTCAGCTAAGCCGATAAAGTTTTCTACTGTTTTAGGTGCTAACTCAGGGAATAATTTGAAAGTCATATTACCTTTAGTTGTTTTAATTTCTACAACTCTTTCACCTTCTAGTATTTCATTTGTTAATTGTGGATAGTTTGTCATTTAAAATTCTCCATTCATGTTAAAATAATTACAATAGTGATATCATAACATAATTTAATAGAAAGGGGATATCAACATGTTATATCAATTTCCACATAAAACTGGTCAGTATGTTGTAGAAGTAATTGAAGAAAAAGGAGATCAACTTCTTGTTAAAATTTTAGCAGTATTGAGACATCCTAGACAAGGTGATTTACATAGCCCTAATGAAGTAGAAAATGTGTTTTTCCATGAAAGAAAAGCATTGAGTCAGTTTGAAAAAAGATATACAACAGCTCAATTTTTGAAAGCGTATAATGAAGAGGTTCCGAATTATATTGAATCACTAAAATCTTCTATTTATGAATTAGAAGAGAAGATGAAGAAAAAAAATAACGCTTATAGTGATCAAGCATTAAAATGTATAGAACAATTGAAAAAAGATTATTCGAGACAATATAAGGTTAATATATAAATTTTACAAAAAAATTCAAGAAATTTATTACGAGTTTCTTCATATTTAAAAATCGCCTAAAAATTCTGAAATATAGTAATGCTAGTATTTTCAAGCATTGAGATTATTGTGTATAATATTAATTAGGTGAATTTTTGGAGGGAGGTTATTAAATGAGTTTAATGCATATTATGATTTTATTACCTTTAATTTTTGCAATCATAATACCAATTTTATATAAGTTTTATAAAGGAACTCATCTAGGATGGTTTGTATTACCGATTCCTATTATTATATTTAGTTATTTTATGTCATACATAAAGGTTCCAGACTCGGACAAACCATTTATTGTCATTTGGGAATTCATGCCAAGAATAGGAATGAATTTTTCAGTTCATCTAGATGGTTTGAGTTTATTATTTGCATCATTAATTACAGGTATTGGAGCATTAGTCGTTCTTTATTCCATTACATATTTAAGTAAGAATGAATCATTAGGGAATTTTTATTGTTATTTATTAATGTTTATGGGTGCAATGTTAGGTGTTGTTTTATCAGATAATCTACTTATGCTTTATCTATTCTGGGAATTAACATCTATTTCAAGTTTCTTACTAATCGCTTATTGGCGTCATAAACAGTCATCAATATATGGTGCTCAAAAGTCACTTTTAATCACAGTATTTGGTGGATTAATGTTACTGGGTGGATTCATTTGTTTAGCATTAGCTGGTAATTCATGGAGTATTACTTCACTTATACAGAATGCAGAAACAATACAATCATCACCTTACTTTATTTTTGCGATGATTTTAGTTTTAATTGGTGCAATGACTAAATCTGCACAATTTCCATTTCACATATGGTTACCTGATGCAATGGAAGCACCTACCCCAGTAAGTGCTTATTTACATTCAGCAACAATGGTTAAAGCAGGTATTTATTTAGTTGCTAGAACTACACCGATTTTCGCAGCAAGCGCAGGATTTGTGTGGGCGGTGACTGCAATAGGTTTAATAACACTATTCTGGGCATCATTTAATGCCGTAAAACAGCAAGATTTAAAAGGTATTTTAGCTTTTTCAACTGTTTCTCAACTCGGTATGATTATGTCGATGTTAGGAATTGGTGCAGTAAGTTATCACTACTCTGGAGAAGAAAGTCAATTATTCTTAGCGAGTATAATCGCAGCAGTTTTCCATTTAATTAATCATGCTACATTTAAAGGCGCGTTATTTATGATTACAGGTACAATTGATCATGAAGTTGGTACAAGAGATATTAAAAAGTTAGGTGGACTAATGACCATCATGCCGATTTCTTGTACATTCACGATTATTACAGCTTTAAGTATGGCTGGTGTGCCACCGTTTAACGGATTCTTATCTAAAGAGTTATTTTTAACAGCAATGTTTGATGCTCATAAAGCAGATGTTTTCAGCTTATCAACAATTGGTTACTTACTACCAATCGTCGCTATTGTAGGTAGCATCTTCACGTTTGTGTATTCATTTAAATATGTACATGAAGTATTCTTTGGTGATTATAAACCAGATGCATTACCTAAAAAGCCACACGAAGCACCAATGCTTATGTTGTTGCCAACAGGTATTCTAACATTTTTAGTAGTGCTTTTCGGGTTATTCCCAAATATATTAAGTGAAAGTATTATTGCTCCAGCTGTAAGAGCTATAGCACCATTTGCTGATGCTCCTGAAGTACATATATCACACTGGCACGGTATCACACCTGCTTTAATAGGTACATTAATTGTATTTATAGTAGGTTTCATATTATTTAAATCCGTTGAAAAATGGATTGGTGTTTACAATATTCAGCCAGAATATTTAACGTTTAATTATTATTACGATAGAGGTATTCAATTAAGCTCTTATTTATCTAATAAAATTACTCAAAGTTATATGACTGGATTTATTAGAACATACTTAATGTATATATTTGCTTTCTTTATTATTATGACTGCACTAACTTTATTCACGCATCCTGTTAGTATCGCATTTGATAATATAAGCGAAATTAGACCATATGAAGTGATTTTAATGGGATTAATTTTAGTAAGTACATTTTGTATCGTATTAGCAAAATCAAGATTGTTCAGTATCATTATGCTTGCTGCAGTTGGATACTCAGTTGCGTTATTCTTTGTATTCTTTGGTGCACCTGATTTGGCACTAACACAATTATCTATTGAAACAATTTCAACTGCCCTATTCTTATTATGTTTCTATCATTTACCTAAAATGAATAGACACGATGAAAACCGTAAATTTAAAATCGGTAATTTCATAATTTCTATTTGTATAGGTATTGCTGTAATTACAATTGGGCTAATTGCATATGGTAATAGACATTATGATTCAATTTCTAAATATTATATTGATAATGTTTATGACTTAGCAGCAGGTAAAAATATGGTCAATGTAATACTTGTAGACTTCCGTGGTTTTGATACATTGTTTGAATCTGCAGTATTAGGTATTGCTGGTTTAGGAATTTATACTTTAATTAAACTACGTAATAATGATAAAAATGGAGGTGAAGAACATGAAGAAACAATCGAATGATGTGTTCTTTCAGTTTAATTCCATAATCATTTTCTTAATTATTATGATGTATGCTGTTTCTATATTCTTTGGTGGACACTATACACCTGGTGGCGGATTCGTTGGTGGCTTATTACTATCATCTGCAGTTATCATCATCGGGATAGCATTTGACACTAAAACATTAAAGAAAATGTTTCCTTTTGATTTTAAATTGGTGACAGGCACTGGTTTATTCTTTTGTGTTCTTACACCTATTTTAAGTTGGACTTACAATAAAACATTTTTTACACACGCATTTGGGGAATTTCATCTCCCTATATTTGGTGAAGTACATTGGCATACAGCAATGCTATTTGATTTAGGCGTACTGCTAGCTGTTGTAGGTACTGCGATAACGATTATATTAGCGATTGGAGAGAATGAATAATGGAAATATTAATGATTTTCGTTTCTGGTATTATTATATCTGTATCAGTATACCTAGTTCTCTCTAAAAGTTTAATTAGGATTATTATTGGTACAACGTTACTTTCACACGGCGTTCATTTAATGCTTCTTACTATGGGTGGATTAAAGAAAGGTGCTTTACCAATTGAAGAAGAAGGCATCAAAAATTATGTTGATCCATTACCACAAGCATTGATTTTAACAGCAATTGTTATTGCATTTGCTGTTACAGCATTTTTCTTAGTACTAGCTTTTAGAAGTTATAAAGAGCTTGGAACTGATAATTTAGAAGAGATGAAGGAGGTACCGAAAGATGAATAATTTGATTATTGTACCTCTTATCATTACATTTTTAACGGCTGTTACTTTAATTTTTGTAGGTCCAAGACCTTATTTAAAGCGTAAAGTCGTACTAACTGGTTTTACATTAGCCTTTTTAGTAAGTTTATATAATATCTATATGATTAATATGGATGGCACACAAACACTGAACTTAGGTAGTTGGCCAGTTCCGTATAGTATTGTCATATACGTTGATATGTTGAGTGCTTTGTTAGTTAGTACGAGTTTGTTTATTACTCTCGTAGTACTCATATACTCACACCAATCGATTGGTATACACCGGGAAAGATATTTTTATTACTTTGGTGTATCAATGATGGTTACTGGTGTTAACGGTGCCTTTATGACAGGCGATTTATTTAACTTATTCGTATTTTTCGAAGTATTCTTAATGTCATCATATTTATTACTAGTGATTGGTGGAACAAAAATTCAATTACAAGAAAGTATTAAATATATATTAGTTAACGTTTTAACTTCAGCTTTCTTTGTACTTGGTGTTGGTATGCTCTACTCCATAACAGGAACATTAAATATGGGTGACTTACACGTTAAACTTGCTGACCTTTCAGAAGCAAATTTAAATATAGTCGTAATTACTTTTATTATGTTTTTATTTGTTTTTGCTACTAAAGCAGGTATGTTCCCATTGTATTTCTGGTTACCTGGAGCTTATTACGCACCACCTATCCCGATTATTGCTTTATTCGGTGCATTACTAACTAAAGTTGGCGCATATGCAATCATGCGTACTTTCAGTTTATTCTATTCAACGAATAGTGAGTTTATAACTCAAACATTGATTGTACTTGCTATACTAACCATTATTATGGGTTGTATAGGTGCGATTGCATACTATGATGTTAAAAAGATTATTATTTATAACATTATGATTGCGATTGGTGTCATTCTTATCGGTGCTGCAATGATGGACAAAAATGGTATGATGGGTAGCATTTATTACTTACTACATGACATGATTATTAAAGCTTCTTTATTCTTATTAATTGGTGTCATCATTAAAATAACTGGTTCACCAGATTTAAGAAAATATAGTGGTCTAATCAACCATTATCCAGTTCTAGGATGGATATACTTTATTGCTGCACTATCATTAGCCGGGATACCTCCATTAAGTGGTTTCTACGGTAAGTATTTTATCGTAATGTCTACATTTGAAAATGGTCATTATATAAGTGGTATTGTCGTATTATTATCTAGTTTATGTGTCCTTTACTCAGTAATACGAATCTTCTTAATGGCATTTTGGGGAGAAGAAAAAGGATATGTTTACAATCCTAAATTACCAATTAATAAGTTAATGATCGCATCAATCACAATTACAGTAGTGGCAATATTATTTGGACTTGGCGCAGACTTTTTATATCCTCTTATAGAAAAAGCAGCCTTGCCTTTCTATAACCCTGAGACATATGTAAATGCGTTAGGAGGCGATTATTAATGGCTATACAAGTACTAATTAATGTTCTATTAGCAACTCTATGGATGATGCTTTCTGAAACATATACTTTTGGTGCATTCATATTTGGATATTTATTCGGTATATTGTTTATATTAGTTGCTTTACCCCTACTACCTGGCAAACATTTGTACTTACGTCCAGTATGGAAAAGTATCTTATTAGCTATATTATTTATGAAAGAATTGATACTTGCTAATATAGATGTAATTAAAATTGTTATCCAAAAAGAAATTCATAATAAACCAGCGTTCTTTGCATACCCAACAGAACTAGAGCATGATTGGGAAATTACATTACTATCACAATTGATTACATTAACGCCTGGAACAATCGTCGTAGCCATTTCAGATGATAAAAAAACACTTTATATCCACTCTATAGATTTTTCTGATATAGATTCGGAAATAAGTTCTATTAAAGATTCATTTGAAAAAGCAATCAAGGAGGTGAGCATACGATGACAAATATATTCGTAATAATCGCGATTATCATCGTTGCACTCTCTATGATAGGTATTCTTGTTCGTGTCATAATCGGACCAACTTTAGCTGATAGAGTAATCGCTCTTGACGCATTAGGCATAACTTTAATGGCAATGATTGCATTGTTCTCTGTATTAACTAACACAAGATATTTATTCGTTATACTTTTATTAATAGGTATTTTAGCATTCTTAGGTACTGCAGCATTTGCGAAATTCATGGATAAAGGAGAGATCATTGAAAATGATAGAAACGATTCTTATTAGTATCTCAATAATTATGATGGTCATTGGTGCATGCTTTAGCTTTTTCGCAGCGTTAGGTATTCTAAGATTACCAGATGTGTTCTCACGAGCACATGCTTCTGGTAAAGCTTCAACTCTTGGAGTTATGTTAATTTTATTAGGTGTAATGATCTACTTCATAGGTAAAGAAGGTCATTTCAATGTTCAATTATTACTAGGTATTATTTTCATATTTATTACAGGTCCTTTAGCAGGACACTTAGTTTCAAGAAGTGCGTATTATATGGGCGTTAAACCTACTGAACGTACAATTCGAGACGATTTAAAAGATGCAAAATAAACAATGAACTTGGGCATCTCAAATTCAGAGAGCTAATCCATAATTTTTGGATTAGCTCTCTTTATTTTGTTTATAATATCTTATGATTTTGTTCGTGCATGCTTGCCTAGGGTATGGTTCGAGCCTGTAGTCTCTCACGCATACTATTCCCTCAGGCGTCAGCACTTTACAAAATCGTAGAAGTAATACCTTAGAAACAATACTTTAGGAATTAAAAAAGACGAAATTCACTCTTTATCGTGAATTTCGTCTTTTTCTTTGGGATTCTATAAATCTATGTCTCAGCCTCTATTTTTATCTTTTCTTTTTTATAGCTATTGTTGCTCTGATTACTGAAATTAATTGATCTTCTTCATTTGTTACTTTAACATCCCATACTTGTGTAGTACGTCCGATATGAAGTGCTTTCCCCACAGCTCTTACTTCACCGCTTCGTATAGATTTAATATGATTTGCATTAATCTCTAATCCTAAAGGTATTTCATCTTCATTTGAAGATATATGTGCACCAACAGATGCTGCTGTTTCAGCTAATGCGATTGTTGCGCCACCATGTAAATATCCAAATGGTTGTTTGACTTTGTCAGTTACAGGCATTGTCATTTCAATATAACCATATTTTGATTCTACTGTTTCTATTTGAAGATTTTCTATTAAGTCCATATTATGATCCCCCTTATTGATACTATAATACCATAGCAGCGATAAAGCCAAATATCAATAATGGTATATTATATATAATAAAATTAGGTATACAAGTATCTCTTATATGATCATGTTCGCCATCGACATTCAATCCTGCTGTTGGACCTAATGTTGAATCACTTGCAGGACTCCCTGAATCGCCTAATGCACCTGCAGTACCAATAACTGCTATTAGTGCCATAGAACTCATACCAATTTCTTGTCCGAATGGGATAAATAAACTTGCAATAATGGGAATGGTTGCAAATGAAGAACCTATGCCTAATGTCACAATCAATCCTATTATCAACATCATTATGATACTAAAAGCTTTGTTATCCCCTGTAATAGAAGAGAGACTTTTAACTAGTGTACCTACTTCATTCGTTTCATTCATTACACCCGCAAAACCATTCGCAGTTAAAATAACAACACCTATATATGCCATTATTTGAATTCCTTCAACTAATTTAACATCTAAATCTTTCCAGTTATATAATCCTGAGAAGAAGAAGATTAAAATACCAGCTAAAGCACCGAAAATCATTGATTCTGTAAATGTCTGAACAATAAATGTTGCTAAAATGGCAACTCCAGTAACAATTAAAGGATATGGTTTTAAAGTTTTCAATTCTTGTTCTTCTTCTATTTTTATTGTTTTATATGTTCTTGGTCTCCAATAAAGTATGATTGCAATTATTAATCCAACAACATAGCCCATTGAAGGAATAAGCATTGCTTTCCAAATATTATAAAATTCTATATCTACATTTGCTTTGCCAAATGCATCAAATATAATTGACTGGAAGATGTGTCCGTATCCGTATGGTAATAATATATAAGGAAAACATAATCCAAAACCTATTACTGTTGCTATTAACCTTCTATCCATTTTTAATTCATTAAATAAACTTAATAATGGTGGTATAAGGATTGGTATAAAAGCTATATGGACAGGTATAATATTCTGACTTAAAATTGAAATAACCAGTAATACAGCTACCAAAGTAATTTTAATTTTAAGTCTACTTTTTTGCGAATTTTCTTTTTTCATTGATTTGATGATTTTACCAACTATGTAGTCCGTAATTCCACTATATGAAATAAGTGCCGCAAATCCACCTAATAAAGCATATGATAGTGCAACTTCTGAACCATCAACGATTGTTTTTCCAAATGTAGATATCACTTTATCAAGCGACATACCACTTAACAAACCACCTGTTAATGCACCCACGAAAATACTCAAAACGACATTAAGTCTCATTAAACAAAGTATAATCATTACAATAACAGCTACAAGTACTGCATTAAATTCCAAAAAGACCCACTCCATTCTTTAACTCTCTACCACGATAAAGTAAAATGATGAATTTATCATATCAGTTGAGAAATATGATGTCAATATATCGATAACTAGTCAGAATTTTTAGAATAATATAATTTAAAAAATACTTACAAAACCAGCGTGACTTTGTAAGCATTTTTCGATTATTTAATAATATATCGCATTATCTGTTTTTTAAGAAATGAATAACCGTAGGAATCATTGCACCAGTAGCGCCTTTTGGTCCACGGAACGATACTTTTTCAGTTTCACCTGATCCAGCAATATCAAAATGTAAATGAGGAATATCTCCACTGAAATGTGTTACAAATGCTGCAGCAAATAACGCTTTACCATTTTTATTTAATATACAGTTTGTTAAATCGGCAACTTCTGAAGACTTAATATCATCTTTTTCTTCGTCTGTAATTGGTAATTCGAAACTTACTTCATTTGAATACCTTGCTGCTTTCTTTACATCTTCAATATATTGATCTGCATCACTAGAGAATATACCTGTTTTTCCTAATCCTAATGCAGCAACTACTGCACCTGTTAATGTAGCAAAGTTCATAATAAGTTCTGGTTTATACTGAGCAACATATGAAACTGCATCTCCTAAAACAAGTCTACCTTCAGCATCTGTATTTGTAATTTCAACAGTTTCACCACTTAAAGCAGTAAATACATCATCAGGTTTCATTGCATTACTAGATACCATATTTTCAGCTAACGGCAATACAGCAACAATGTGAACAGGTAATTGCAATTCTGAGATCGCATTAACCATTGCTACTACATTACTAGCACCACTCATATCGTATTTCATAGTAGGCATGCCTGTTTTGGATTTAATTTGATAACCACCAGAATCGTATGTGACCCCTTTTCCTACTAAGGCGATAGGATCATTTTTAGATCCTTTATACTCTAAAGTAACTAGACGTGGAGGGTTTACAGAACCTTTACCAACTGCATCTAATAAGCCAATACCTTCCTCGCGAATAGCTTGTTCATCTTTGATAGTGACCTGAACTTTAGAGTTTCTAAAATGTTCTTCAATTTGTTGTGCAAAATAATCAGGTGTCAAAATATTAGGAGGTGTTTGTGAATAAGTTCTCGCCAAATTGATACTATCTCCTAAAATCTCACCGTGCTTAATGTATGACTCAATATCTTCATTAGATGTAGAAATAAAGTTTATCGTAGTTTCAACATTCGCTGATTTATTTGACTTATAATGATCAAATTGGAATACAGCTTGTTTTGATAACCATCCGAATCGATATAATCGTTCTTTTTCAGTAACATTTTGTGTTAAAAATGTATCATCAAATAAATTAACAGTTTCTATTTTATTGCTATGTAGATAACGGCTTAAATTACCATATATAACTTGATAATCGTTTTCTTTAATTTCTTTTAAATTTCCTAAACCTATAGAAATTAATTTAACAATATTATTATTAACAGTAACGGCAGTACTTGTAACTTCACCTAGTTCACTACTTATAATTTGTTGTTTTTTCAAATTATCTAACTGCCCATTTAATATATTATTCACTTCTTCAAAATTATGCATTTGATTTAAATGACTTGGGCAACCTATTATAATTGGAAATTCATTATTTGAATATTTTTCTAAAATGTTAAATTTCATATTATTATCCCCTTTGTTAAAACATTGAATAACCACTTCTTCTTAAATTCCTTATAACAAAACCTGCTACAATCGCACCAATCCATCCTGAACCGAGCATTAATATGTCAGCTGTATGTATATTTGTTATGCCAGAAATAAGTTTTGAAAATGCTGTTGATGGTTCTGTAAAATACATAGCTGTCGATATTTTATCTACAATCGCAAAAATAACGAATGGATAAAATACAACCATTAGCCAAGTAGTTTTTAATAGCATATTCAATATAAATGCGATGCCAAAAAACAAAACAAAAAACAATGCCATTGATATGATAACTTGAGGTAAAGATATCATAGCTAACCTCCTTTAAAAAAAGAGACCCGCCTAATAGCAGGTCTCTACATTTAATAATTAATCAATTAGAATTTACCTTTTTTATAGGCTAATCCGATACCACCGATTTTGAAAATAGCACGAGTATCGATAACTTTTTTCATGAATGCTGCTTTTTTACCAGTAATTTCACGACCCATAACGACACCAACACCGTCACGGCTACCTAATGAACATACAGTACCTTTGTCATCATAAGAGAAAGCTTCTGTTTTTTCACCGTTAAAGATGTTTTTAATATTTTTAGCAAGGTGTTCACCTTGTTGCATAGCGATTTGAGCTGTTGTTGGAAGTGGACGTTTGTTGTCTCCTTCGCCAGCCATAACAGCTGAACAGTCACCGATAACGAAGATATCATCGTAATTATCGATTGATAAATCATCTTTAACAACGATACGACCACGTTTAACGCCATCGAATGATTCTTCCATTAATTTGCTACCTCTAACTCCAGCAGCCCAGATTGCTGTGTTTGCTTCAAGAGTTTGTTCTACATCATTAACTTTAACTACGAAGCCTTTTTCGTTACAAGCAACGATTGGTGTAGAAATTTTGAATTCTACTCCACGTTCTTCTAAATATTTAACAACATAGTTCACTAAGTTTTCAGAGAACATTGGTAACATTTTTGGAGCAGCCTCAACACAAGTAATTTTAACTTTAGATTGATCTACACCGTATTTTTTACATAATTCAGGGATACGTTCAGTTAATTCCCCTAGTAATTCAACACCAGTGAAACCAGCGCCACCTACTAAAATAGCTAAATCATTTTCATCTTTTTCTTTAGATGCAGCATAATTAGCAAATTTATCTTCAATATGCTTAGAAATACGACGAGAAGTGTTAATATTTTCGATTTGAAGAGCATGTTCTTTCATACCTTCAATTCCAAATGTTTCACTTTCGAATCCTAATGCAACAACTAAAATGTCATATTCAAATATACCATTAGATGTTTCAACTGTTTTAGCATCTTTATTGATTTTACTAACTTCTGCTTTTACAAAGTTTACTTTATTTCTATCAATTACATTTGTAATTGGATATAAAGCATCTTCGTAATTTAATGTTCCAGCTGAAGTTTCATGTAACCATGTAGCTTCATAGTGATAATCATTTTTGTTGATTAAAGTAACATCAACATCTTGGTTTGAAACTAATTTTTGCAATTTAGTTACTGTTTGTAAGCCAGCGTAACCTGCCCCTAATACGAGAACTTTTTTACGTTCAAATCCCATTATTTTCACCTATACTTTCTAATATTTGTTTGACACTTATAGGAAAGTTGTGTCACTTTGTGTTTTTCATCACAAGTAATGATACTGCTATTTACATACAAGTACAATTGTATATTTTTATAAAGATAAATTCAAGTGTCACATGTTATTTCCTTAGCAATTCTCTGGCGTACCTGCAACGTCTTTTGTTTTAAATGAACTTCCACAACCGCAAGCTGCAATTGCATTAGGATTCTCAATAGAAAATCCACCGCCCATTAATGATGTTTTGAAGTCAATTGTTGTACCATTTAGTATCGGAGCATCATTCTTATCTACTATTACTTTAACACCAAAAAATTCTAGTGTTTCGTCGTTTTCAGCAGGTTCTTCTTCTGCAGACATACCGTAAGATAATCCTGTGCAACCGCCACCTTTAACAGATACTCTTAAATAACCATTTGGCATATCGTTACTTTTCATCATATCTTTAACTTCATAAGCTGCTGCTTCAGTTAATATAACTGTTGACATATTTATTCCTCCTAAAAAATCCAATTTTCTTCTATGTGACTATATATATTTTCTAGTAATTCTTCTGGTGTCTCTCCCTTAACCATATCTCCGTTAACTAGTGCATATAACCCTCTTGCACATGGTCCACAATTTTGTAGACAACCGTATTCCAATACATCTACTTCTGGATCATTGTCGAGCTTGTTAAACACTACATCAGCACCCTTGGCTAAGTTTGAAATACAAAATTCGACAATCGGATTCAATGTGTTCACCTACTCACTTTATATTCATTAAACTATTTTAACATTCATTGTAGTTTATGCCAAAAAAGATTATACTAAAAGTATACTTATATATTATAAAATATATACATACAAATTTGTAGAAATTTGATTTATGGACAAAGGAGAATAACGATGAAAAGCTTAGTATTATTAGGGGGCGGATATGGTAATATGCGTTTGATGAAAGAAATCCTTCCAAGCATTTTACCGTCCGATTATTCAATTACGCTGATTGATCGTATGCCATTTCATGGTTTAAAAACAGAATTCTACGCATTAGCAGCAGGTACAAAACCAGATAAAGATATTCGCGTTCAATTTCCTAAAGACAAAAAAATTAATACAGTATATGGGGAAATTACTGATATTGATTTAGATAATCAAATTGTTTCAGTTGGTGACTCACGTGTTGATTACGATGAACTTGTTATCGGCTTAGGATGTGAAGATAAATATCATAATGTACCTGGAGCAAAAGACTACACTTACAGTATTCAAACAGTACAAAATGCTCGTAAAACATATCAAGCAATATGTGACTTACCAAGTGATGCTACTGTCGGAATTGTTGGTGCGGGTTTAAGTGGTATCGAATTAGCTAGTGAATTACGTGAAAGCAGACAAGATATCAAGATTAAACTTTTTGATAGAGGTTCTAGAATTTTACCTGCATTTCCAGAAAAGTTAAGTAAATATGTAAAGAAATGGTTTGATAAACATAATGTAGAAGTTGTTCCTAATTCAAATATTACACAAGTTGAGCCTGGCCAATTATACAACAATGAAGACATTCATAATGTAGATTTAGTCGTTTGGACTGCCGGCATTCAACCAGTTGAAATCGTAAGAAATCTTCCAGTTGATACTAATGATGGTAGAAGAGTTATTGTAAACCAATATCATCAAATTCCAACTTATAAAAATGTATATATTGTAGGTGACTGTGCAGCATTGCCTCACGCACCAAGTGCTTATTTAGCAGAAATACAAGCAGATCAAATTGCTGAAGTTATGAAATTACAATGGACTGATAAACCTTTACCAGAAAAAATGCCCGAGTTAAAACCTCAAGGATTTGTAGGTTCACTTGGTGAGAAACAAGGCTTCGCTTATCTAATGGAACAAACAGTTACAGGACGATTAGCAAGAGTCATTAAATCAGGAGTACTCTGGTTATATAAATACCATAATGGATAATGATAAAAAGTAGCAGAAATATCTGCTACTTTTTTTATTGTTCAATGGCGACATGTTCATCAATAAATCTCGTGATATGCTTTAACTGAATATAACCATCAGCAACATATTCATCATTTATTGTAACAAGTGGATAAAACAATTCATCTTCATTAATTCTTTCAATAAACTGAAGATCATGATCTGTTAAATTTTCAGTCTGTTTTAAAAAATCAATATAAGTGTATTCAAATTCTAAATCCGTATATTTTCTTCCTAAAATAGCTTGTAACCATTCATATGTGTCCTTCGATGATGGTGCATTGACACAACTCGCACATACAACATCTGCACCATAAACTACTATACTTGCTTTGGACATATAATCATCCCCCTAGTTTGATGAATAGATTTTTTACCTTATATCTATTATAATAGATAAATAAGATTAATGTATCTAATAACACTTGATGAGAGGAGTATTTATATATATGACTACTGAACAACAAACAATGTTTGATCAAGTTAGTGATGTACTTGAGAAATTAAGACCATTCCTATTACGCGATGGTGGTGACTGTGAATTAGTAGATGTAGATGATGGTATCGTTAAACTACGATTACTCGGTGCATGTGGTACATGTCCAAGTTCTACAATTACTCTAAAAGCTGGCATAGAACGTGCTTTACTAGAAGAAGTACCTGGCGTTGTAGAAGTAGAACAAGTTTTCTAATCACTTTCATTTTATTTATAAGTATTAAAAAAGCACCGTGCCATAAAGTTGGCACGGTGTTTTTTAATATTTCCTAGGTAATATTATTAATATTGTCGACTTACTTTATTATCATATTGTCCATTTATATGATTAATCATTTGCTCGTTAATATAGACCCAACCTTTCCAACCTATATGAACTGCATCTGTTATGACAAATGGTTCATATTCTTTATCGGTTATGTCATATACTTTCATATTATTCGATGTGAGCATTTTATTAATCTTTTGATATACTGCTTCTCTTTTGTCTCTATTAACATTAATATGATCATACCATTTTCCATTTGCTGGAATAACAACAAATAATGGATCTGCATTTACTTCTTTTAATGTGTCAATTAACAACTGTAAGTCATCGAATTCTTTCGACTTGTTATTGAACTCGTAATTTCTATTGTATCTTTTTCGTTGCTCTTTTAATAAATTCCAATATTGGTCATTCATTCCGAAATTATTAGTTGTAGAATGCTTTTCACCATATTGATTAGCATATAATCTCATTTCATCCCATTTCATATGACTAAAATGATGTTTAGAACTATTGGTTAAAGCGACTTTTTCTCTACCAAAAATAGACTTTAAAGCATCATGTTTTTCATGGATGTTATTTTCAAAATCATTCATAAACGTTCCTTCATCATACTGATGATTTTTTTTACTTAATACAGAATTTAAATATGGATCTGATTTTAATTGTTTAAATTGAACTAATCTTTTTGCAAATCTGTCTTTTAATTCTGGACTCAAAGATTTAATTTTAAATAAATGATCCGCTTGTAATGGTGAAAATCTAGCGCTAAAGTTATCATTTGTTAACCCATGATCAGTAAACCACTGGGGTGAAATGATGATAGCTACTTTTTTTCCATTTAGATTGTGTGCTTGGCTGCCAACATTAATTGCATGGATTAAATCTGTAGAGCCACCTGTTCCAATTAAATATGGCTTTAATTTAGCATTTTTATCTTTCAAAATATGCGCTGGATGAAATATATCTTGTTTTTCCAATTCACTTGAGCCAAATATAGGATAATAATGTTTACTTAACAACATTTCCTCTTGAGAGTGCACGCCTTTTAGTACAGAATCATTTAAAGAAATTGCTTCTTTATTAATATTGTCTTGTTTAGATAAAGATGTAAGCCATTCAACTGGAATTAATAAAAATAAGCCAAATAAAATACCACTTAACAATAAAGGCAACAATAATTTTATTTTCATTGTAATTCCTTAAGTACTTTTATAATTTTATTCGGTGTTGCCCACTCATCTCTATCAAAATCCGTAATTGTAACATCAATGTCTAAATTATTTTGAATTTCTAACAACAAGCCTATAGTTGCAAATGAATCTATAATCCCTTCTTCAAAAATTTCGATATCAGGGTTTTCTTTTACGATATCATTTTCAGCAACTTCAGCTAATATATTTAATACTTTTTCTTCAAAATTCATAATATAACTCCCTTATTTAATGTATTAATTTTCCTGAGAATAATAAAAATCCAAATGCTACACTATGGAATGTAATTAATATTGCGATCACATTCATTAACTTATAATTAAGTTTTGGCGGATGCTTTTTGCGCCATTGTTCAAAATAACCATATGCAATAAATAAGAATGCGTGATATAAACCATAAAGAATATAATGTATTTCAATACCATGCCAAATTCCCATAATAAAGAAATTGATTAAAAATCCCAGGTTAGATATTAACAGCTTATCTTTTAGTAATTTTTCTTTGGATACCCAAAAAACAAACCTCATATATATACAATCTCTGAACCAAAAAGATAAACTCATATGCCATCTATTCCAAAATTCTTTAATATTTTTAGCTTTAAATGGCTTGTTAAAGTTAATTGGAGTTTGAATTCCGAATAAATAACTAAATGCTATAGCAAATAAACTGTATCCTGCAAAATCAAAAAACAGATAAAAACTATATCCGTACATGTAATAAAGATAATTTAAAAAGGTAGGATCTGTATCAATTGGCGTAACTTTAATTACATTTTCATTTATGTAATAAGCAATAATATACTTATATAAAAATCCCATAAACACCATATGTATAGCTTTTATAAGCATTCCATAATAAACGTTGGGTTCAGGAATCTTTTCTTCATCCTTTATAAATCGCTTATATCTATCTATAGGACCTGAAGATATCGTTGGAAAGAATGTAATAAAATCAATTAGTTTCATTGTATTGATTGACTTTATTCTATTATCACGAATTTCCATAATGAGTTGAACGCTTTTAAATGCAATATACGAAATACCTAGAAATCCTATAAATTCAATTAATTTATTACCGTGAACTGTTATTTGAAAATTCCCTAGCCAACTACTTTGTAATATTTTCACAATAATTAAAGGTAATATTGAAAGTACTATTGCAAAAGCATAATTTTTAAACTGGTTTGTTTTCTTTGCTATCGAAATATAAACTCTAATCAATACAACTTGATAACATATATATAGAGCAAAGAAAATAAATTGATAACTTAAAAATTTATTATCAAATAAGTTTTTATTTTCATCCGAAAATATTAGTATGAGCATAACTAACGTAATTATTCGGTTATAAACAAGACTTCTCTTTCCGACTAACCCTAATATAATTACTGGTAACATTAAGGCTAAACAGATATAAAAATAGGTAAAATCCCCATATGGAATCATGGTTTTAACCTCTCTAATACTTTATTTCTATCTAACTTACCATTAGCAGTTAGTGGTAGATTATTCACAAAACTAAATTTTCTAGGAATCATATATTCAGGTAAATGAATTTTTAATTCCTGTTTTAAATGGAGTATCATGTCATTTTCGTTATCTATTTCTTGATTTGTAAGAATAGCAGTAGCATGTAAATATTGAACTTTTTCACCTTTTTTAATTGGTGATATAACGACTTGTTTAACTTCTGGCAATTGCTCTAAAACCATTTCAATTTCTTCTAGTTCCATACGATAGCCGTTAATTTTTATTTGGAAATCTATTCTTCCATGTATAAACCAATAACCATCACGAAACTCTGCTTTATCTCCAGTAAAATAATTTATTCGACCATCTATATTTTTAAATACTTTATTGTGCTTTTCTTCATCTTTTAAATATCCTTGGCTAATACTTTTACCAATTATCACTAATTCTTCATTATCAGCTAATTTTAATTGTGAATTTGGCCGTACAGTACCAATTGGTAAAGGATTAAATTTATCTAGAATTTCTTGAGTAATTTGAATACTTGTTACAGCAACCGTTGCTTCTGTTGGGCCATATGTATTGTAAATAATCGAATCTTTAAATTGATTGATTAATTTCTGTGCTGTCTTATGACTCAGCACTTCTCCACAGAAGAAAAACTGCTTTAATTTAGTATGTTGATCTTGATTAAATCCTGGTAATAATAAACACATTTCTAAAAATGATGGCGTTGATACCCAAGATTCAATGTCTTTACTATTTAGTAATTCATATAATTGTTTTGGCTTTTCAATCATCTTTTTATCAACTAGTTGCAACGTCCCACCTGTCATTAAGCATGGATATATTGCCATAACTGATAAGTCGAAAGAAAATGGAGCCTGATTCAACCACATACTGTTGTCGCCAAGCTTATTAAGTTGTAACATCCAGTTAGTAAAGTCCATTAAACTTTCATAACTAATTTGTACACCCTTTGGCAATCCAGTGGATCCGGATGTAAAAATTGTATAAACAGTATCTAAATTATTAATTCTATTTAATTCTTCCAAGTTTATTTGCGCTTCTTTACATGCTTCTATTGTTATTTGATTAATTTGTATATTATTCAATAAATTACCAGTTGTGTTAAAAATAAAAGCAGGCTCTACCTTCTCAATGATATGCTCTATTCTTTCTAAAGGAATCGATATATCTATTGGAACGTATCCAATGCCTGCTTTCATACTCGCAATCATACCTACAATCATAAATGGTGACATATGACCATATAATACAATTGGCTTATCAGAATCTTGGATTAACGTAGCTAATTTATTTGAATAAAGATCTAGTTCACCATAAGTCATCTCTTCTTCTCTATAGTTTATAGCAATTTTATCGGTATACCACTTACTCATAAACTCTACTTGTTCTAAGATGTCTCTCATAAATGTTCTCCTTCATTAAAATTCATTATATATAAAATCGTTACTTGCACTACCACCAGCATAAATCCAAAATAAAACAATCATGATTAAGAAATAAAAAATGGTTAAACCAACTATTTTGCAATTCTCAGATAGTAATATTTGCCTAATTTTTTCCATTGTAAATCTCCTCATGTTTTTATTTTGTAATTATTCTATTTTTATATTATATTCTATGTATAAAGAGATATCAACGAAAATATGTAAAATTTTAGCATTTATTGGAATTTAAAAGGGATTAAACACATTACAAAATTGACATATAAACTGTCATAACAGTCCTTATAAACAAGTTTAATGAAATTTAATTTTAATACCTCTTATAAAAAAAAGATGGTGAGATAAATTAATTATCTCACCATCTAATCATTAAATTAAAAGTCGTTTACTGGAGCGAAATAGACTTAAATCACGCTTTTTCAATCTTTGTCATCTCTATTTCTACACTGGTGTTACTGGTTCACTACCTGCGATAATTTGTTTTGCATTATCAACACAAAGTTGAACCATATGATCTCTTGTGTTTATTGAGCTACTACCTATATGAGGAACAACTATTACTTGTTTCATTTCTAAAAATGGATGATCCATTGCTATAGGTTCATTTTCTACTACGTCTAATGCTGCACCGAGAATTTCTTTTTTCTCAATTGCTTCTATTAAATCAGATTCTACGACATGTCCGCCGCGACCGATATTAATCAATATTGCACTATCTTTCATTTTCTTAAATGTTGCTTTATTAAATATGCCTTTGGTTTCAGATGTTAATGGAGCAGTACAAACTACAAAGTCACTTTCTGCTAACAGTTCATCCATATTTCTATATTCAACATTTAATTCTTTTTCAGCTTTTTCTTTTTTAGAACGGTTATGATATATCACTTTGCAATTAAACCCTTTTAATCTTCTGGCGAAAGCTTCACCTATTGCACCCATTCCATATATACCAACTGTAGATCCATGAACATCTTTACCTGCTAATAAGTATGGACCCCAACTTTTCCATTCGCCATTTTCTACATACTCAACCGCTTCTACAATTCTTCTTGCAGCAGTTAACATTAATGTAAATCCTAATTCTGCAGTCGTTTCTGTTAACACTTCTGGTGTATTTGTTACAATAACACCTTTATTATGAGCCAGTTCAATATCGATATTGTCATACCCTACTGCTAAATTTACGACTCCTTTAATTTTAGGTGCAGATTCAAAAAAGGTTTCATCTATTTTCTCACTTAATGTTGTGATTACAATTGTGGCATCTGCAGCACGCTTTAAAAATTGTTCTCTTGGCATAGGTTCTAATTCACTATCCCAAACATCTACTTCTGCAAATTGTTCTATTTGTTGAATAAATTTATTTGGCAACTGTCTAGCAACTAATACTTTCTCTCCCATATTCCCATCTCCTTATTTCAGTTATTTAATTACTTCAAATAAGTTCTTAACACTATAAGTTGGTAATATCTCTTTTAAGTTAATTTCTTCTAAAGATGTAACGCCCGTTTGCACATGTAATGTGTCAATTCCACTATTGATACCTGCTAAAATATCAGTATCATACAAGTCACCTATCATTACACATTCTTCTTTTGAGAGACCTATTTTTTCTACTGCTTGTTCCATAATAATTGTTTCTGGCTTTCCTATAAAGATTGGCGTTTGCCCAGTAGAAACACTTACAACACTAGTTAATGAACCATTACCTGGTAAGAAGCCTCTTTCATTTGGTATTGAAACATCTTTATTTGTTGAAATAAATTTCGCACCATTTCTTACTGCTAAACATGCAACTGATAATTTTTCATATGAAATATTAACATCCAGTCCCATAACAACATAATCTACATTTTGATCTTCTTTAATTACTAAACCAGCATCACTCAAAGAAGATTTCAATCCACTTCCACCAACCATGTATACAGAAGCTCCTGGTGATTCTTCACTAATATATCCTGCAGTAGCCATAGCTGAAGTGATAACATGCTCACCTGAAGTATTAAACCCCATTTTATTTAATTTTTCAGCTACTTCAGCAGGAGTTTTGGAAGAATTATTTGTTACAAATAAATAATCTTTATTGTTTGCATTTAAATATTCTATAAACTCGATTGCGCCTTCAATTATTTCTGAACCTTTATACATAGTTCCGTCAATATCAATAAAATAACCTTTATAATCTTTCATTTTTATCTCCTTCACCAAATGCTGTAACGGGTACATTTTCATTTTTCAAAAAATGTTTAGTGTCTTCAATTGCTTGTTTATAAAAAGGATTAGCTATTTCAAAAGCTTTTTTTAATTCGTCGTGATTAATGCTTTCATAATTACGAATTAATTCTTTTCTATAATCAATAGAATTTCTAATAGCTTCAGCAGTTGAAGGTTGGAATACTTTTTCAAGTTCCATAATATCAATTACATCTTTATAATTTCCAGGGTCTCTTAATATAAAAGCATCAATAATTAAGTTCCCAATATCTACGACAGATTCAATCATCATGTGTGCAATTCTTTCTAAAGCATACGAAGAATCCTTCTCAACTTCAAAATCAACTGTTAATTTTTCTAAATAATTCATTTTTAAATTTAATGTTTTGCTATCTACGAAATACATGTAGAAAACCTCCTATTCATATATAATAATATCATAATTTTGAAATATACGGCATTGCTCTGTATACTAAACAATTAAAGAAAGCTTTTAAATAAAGGAGTAACTATTTATGGTAGAAATGTTTTTATATGATGAAGAAGATGAAGCAAAAATTCAATTTGTCGGTTTTGTAGGTGAACATAGTAGATATGACTTAACACTTATTTATACAGACAGACATTACGGTAAAACAATCGTGCTTAATACTCAAAACAATAAATTTGGAATAATCGGAAAAGACGATTTAGAAGAAGATGGTTATATTAGCCACATCCTAGGTTTATCACCTGAAGAAGGAGAAGAAGTAACAGAATATTTACACGATGTTATAGATATTTAATGAATTGAGACTTAGTTATGTGACTATCACAAATAGCACTTATTACTAAAATGTTCATGAAAAATAACCAATCCAGATTAGAATTTAGATTGGTTCATAGATTTATCTTAGTCTCAAAATGCCGACAAAGTCTTAAACTTTGTCGGCATTTTTCTATGTGTGTCCTTTCCGCAGTTGTACTTATATGAGGTGTAGAAATCAGAAATATGGACCGATAAAATAAATTAACGGTCCAAAAATGAAGGATGTGAGAAAAATATGCTATAAATTTAAATATCATTCACACTTCTTCCACCTTGTCTGAATATAGATGGCCTATGTAAAAAGGCTGGGACAATTAATTTGTCCCAGCCTCTACTTTCTATAAATAATCTTTTAAAGTATTTCTAGAAGTTTGTTGTGTTTCAACTGTGTCTTCTTCTATAATTTTTTCTTCTACAATTTCTACTTCTTCGATTTCTTGTTTACTATTTTGTTGTATTGATGGTTCGATTTTTACATCATCTAATTTATTATCTTCATCTACAAAGTCAGCGTCTTCAGCTGTTAATTTCGTGATTTCTCCTTTAGATAAACGTCTTAGTACAAAATATTTACATCCAAAGTTACAATACTCGAGTAAATAATCTTGTATTGCCGAAAATCGTTTATTGGCATCGCTTTTTTTATTAGAATCGTGATAAAAACCTTTTAAACGAAGTTGGTCATAGCCAAAGTCGCCAACAATATAATCATATTTATCTAGTATTTCAGAATAACGTGATGTAAATTGTTCTTCATTGAATGATTGTTGATCGTCTTTAATTACTTCAAAATAGTTATTTTCTATTTTAGTTAACATTCAATCACCTTATTGTTTATTAAGTTCCTGCTCACCTAGAATATGTTTTTGTTTAGCTGCTTCATTTACTTGTTCGTCAGCGTGATATGAACTACGTACCATTGGGCCAGCTTGACAATGCTTGAAGCCTTTTTCCATTGCTACTTTTCTTAATTTACCAAATTCTAACGGCGTATAATATTTTTGAACGTTTAAATGTTTACGTGATGGTTGTAAATATTGTCCGATTGTCATGATATCAACATCGTTTGCACGTAAATCATCCATTGTTTCGTAGATTTCTTCAACAGTTTCTCCTAAACCTACCATCAAGCTTGATTTTGTAGGAATATCTGGATACATTTCTTTTGAACGTCTTAAAAATTCTAGCGTACGATCGTATTTTGCACGTGCTCTAACTCTTGGTGTTAATCTTCTAACTGTTTCGATATTATGGTTTAAAATATCTGGTTTAGAATCCATCAAAGTTTCTAACGCTTCATAACTACCGCCCATATCTGAAGGTAATATTTCTATAGTTGTATATGGATTTAATTCTCTTACTTTACGTACAGTTTCAGCATAAACGTTTGAACCTGCATCTTTCAAATCATCTCTTGCAACAGCTGTAATAACGACATGTTTTAAGTTCATTAATTGTACTGATTCTGCAACACGTTGTGGTTCGTCTAAGTCTAATTCGTTTGGAAGACCTGTCTTAACTGCACAGAAACGACATGCTCTTGTACATACTGCTCCTAAAATCATAAATGTTGCAGTACGTCGTTCTCCCCAACATTCATGAATATTCGGACATTTTGCTTCTTCACATACAGTATGTAGATTCTTTTCACGCATCATTTTCTTTAATCCAGTGTAGTTCTTGTTAGTATTTAACTTTATTTTTAACCAGTCTGGTTTACGTAATATTTCTTCATTTTTAGTAGCCATATACGTGAACACCCTTCTATAATTAATTTTCATCTTCGTTCATTATAACCAAAATACGTATAAATTTAAATGCTCCTTACACTTTCTTTTCTTTTTGTATTAACTTTTGTTCAAAAATATTTCTTAAAAACTCGGGCATAATATAATTTATATTCATATCTTTCAATATCGGAAAATATCTACCAAATGTATACATATCAATTGTTCCTAGTTTATATTGCTCGTGATCTTGAACTTCAATACCTTTTACAAAGCATTGGCCAGTGGATTCTATATAGCCGATATTTTTAAATACATATCCACCAAAAATATCTCCCCTGAATCCAAAACCAATCGCAATTTCATCCATATAGGACTGTTCCATCGCTTTGTAAATAATTTGTTTAAGCTCCACGCCTCTTAATTCAATTGAAACAGTATTTATTGGATGAGGTAGCATTTGATGAATATCATATTCAGTTATTTTACTATCATCAATTTCTTTAACAATTAAGCCTGCATTTATGATTGCGCAATCTGCTTCTGTAAACTCTAATACACTTTCACAAAGTAAATCCGTCGTATAACTCGCACTATTTAAACGGCGAGGTAAAGTTATTCTCCTATTTAAAACCGGTTTATCTAATAGTGATTTCCCTTTTTCTTCATAATTATTAGGAATTTCATCCAATAAAGTTGTATCGAGTATCTTTGCTTCTTTATGAATAACTTTATTATTTTCGATCTCTAAATCTACTTGCCCAACATAGTGTCCATACTTACCTGCAGCAGCCATCAACACCCCATTTTTTTCTTCTCCACGTTCAAAATAATGATGTGTATGTGCTCCAAAAATCACATCAATTTCTGGACACTCTTCGCATAACTGTTCGTCAAAAAAGATTCCTACATGACTCATAACAATTAATACATCATAATCTTCTTGAACTTGTGAGATTTCATTTTTTAATGCAAGTAACGGTGAAGTCACTTTCCAGTCTAAAGTTTCATATATATGATTAAATGGTGCTGTTAAACCTATCAAACATACTTTAATGCCATTAACATTTTTGAGTACATGAGATGTTAAATGATTAGGTAAATTACTATTAAGATCAAACAAATTACAACATGTTACATCAAATTGAGCATCATCATACAAATGGTTGAGTGAATCATGAGAGATTGTCATGCCTTCATTATTTCCAAGTGTCACAACATCTACATTGCTATCATTTAATATTTTAACATTCTCAGTACCTTGAGATGCTTCAGTTAATGGATGGAACAAGTCTATATGGTCACCTATATCAATATATAATGAATCATGTTGAAGTTTGCTTCTTTCATCTTTAATATATTGAGATATTTTTGCATATGTATTTAAATGGCTGTGTATATCATTCGTATGAAAAATTGTAAGCTTCACAGATTCAACTCCTTATAAAATACTTTTTATAATCAAATATATACCTAAGATTAACATTGTAATTCTTAAAATTAAAACAACTGTGTCTGATTTCATTCTACTATTAATTTTCACTCCAATTTTCGCTCCAAAGTAACTTGAGATAATCAATACAATTGCATGTACCCATAATACATTGCCTTGTATAACATGACTCACTGAACTTGATAAACTAGAGAAGAAAATCATCATCATACTTGTCCCTACTGCAACATGTGGTGGGAATTTAAATACAATAATCATGAGTGGTGTCATCAATGCGCCACCACCGATTCCAAATAATCCAGTCGTAATACCTACAATAAATGCTGATATAACAGCTGCAATTGGTGGTATGCCATATTGATGTTTTTCTCCTGTTTTATCAATAAATGATTTTAAATATTTTTCTTGTTGAAAATATTTAATTGGTTTCACTTGATTTCGAATCATTAAAATAATAGATATAAGTATTAGAAAAATACCAAAATATAAATTAAATGAATCTAATGTGAAATATTTACTTAAATATGCACCTACTAAAGCTCCAGGAATAATGCCAATCAAGAATATTAAACCATTCTTCACATCAACTTGTTTCGTTTTTAAATAGCCTAACGTAGCAGTCAAACCTGTTGTAATTAAAATCACAGATGATGTACCAATTGCTCTTTGTGGCGTCATACCTGAGAGTAAATGGTGATCAATTCCAAAGTAAACAAGTGATGGAACAATAATTATACCGCCACCTATTCCTACTAAAGCGCCTATAACTGCAGAACAAACGCCTATAATAATCAACACTAAATATGCCATAATTTCCACCTCTAAAATAATTTAAGTTGTTTAGGTGCTAACCCTTCATACTTTATATCTAATAACTTTTGGTAAGTTTTGGCATTTTGTGCAGCATGACCACCGGAATTATTATTAAATACTACATATATATCTTTTGCTTTATGGTTTAAGATCTTAACTTTATCTGATAGTTCTTTTAGTTCCGCTTCATTATAATCATATAAATATCTTACATCACGCCACTCTTGATCAGTCATGTCTTTTTTAGTCCATCCATTAACATTTCTCCCATGATATCGAACAAAAGCTACATCATGTGTAATACGATTAATAAATGGAATAGAACCTTCACCGCTTTGCGGCTCATCACAAACACTATGAATAAATTTCATCTCAGTTAAAAATTCTAAAGTGTATTCTTTTACATCATCTTTAAACCAAGAACGATTTCGAAATTCAATACACACATCAAAATCCTTTAATTGCTCTCTAACATAACGTAAATAATTAATATTTTGAGGTTGTAAATCAAACCAAGGTGGGAACTGAACTAGAATCATCGCTAATTTACCAGAAGCTTTTAAGGGCGCCATAGAATCTTTAAATAAGTTAAACAACTCTACCTTACCTGAAGCAAAATCAGTTATTTCAGCATGACCAGTTAAAGCCTGATGTATTTTAACAACAAATTTAAAATTATTTGGTGTTTCACGAATCCACTTCTCAATATTTCTTTGTGGCTGAATCGCGTAATAAGTCGCATCCAATTCCACAATTGGAAAATGAGCAGCATATGCCTTTAATTTATCTTTTTTATTAGAAAGATCCTCATATAAACTATCATGATCTCCCCATCCAGTTAGGCCAATTTTTATCATATATTATCACCACATTTATCATACCATATCGAGTATTTATAGTTCATTTTGTTTGATTAAAATCATGTAAAAAGAAGATTACTTTTTGTCTATATAATAAAAAAGGAAGAGACAATTAATTTGTCTCTTCCTACTTTAACTATTCCATAATATCATTTACTTAACTGTATATTTCTATCACAATAACTCATAACTTCTTCATCATGTGTAACAATTATTATCGTTGTTTTTCCTTTGAATTCTAGTAATAATTTTAAGATAATATGTTTATTAACTTCATCTAATGCACCAGTTGGTTCATCTGCAAATATAATAAGAGGTTCTTTTAATAATAATCTTGCAATCGCTACCCTTTGTTGCTCTCCACCACTCAAAGTATAAACTTTTGTATCTAGTGACTTATCTAAACCAACTTTACGCAAGGCATCTAACTTCTGCTCTTTCTTCTTTCCTTTATTTAATTTCTTATAACTCAATACAATTTCTAAATTGTAATTGATTGTTTCATGAGAAATGAGAGCATAATTTTGAAATAAATATCCAATTTCATTTCTATATATTAACACTTTATCTTTTTGTTTTATTTTAGCTATATTAAGTTTATTAATTTCAATTTCACCTTTATCAAACTTTTCAAGTCCACACATACAAGCTAATAAAGTTGATTTACCAGAACCACTTTTCCCAGTTATAGCAATCATTTCACCTTCGTTAACAGATAAATTAAAATCCGAAAATAAATAATGTTCATTAAACTGCTTACTTAAATTTTTCACTTGAATCATTGTTGAATTCTCTTTTCATATTCAGTTTTACTTATATAATCAATGAAGAATACCCATTTTCCTTTGTGATCAATTTTGACATATTTTTCAGCTGGATTAAATCCTTTAAAATCTAATAAATAACTATTCTTTTTACCATTTTCATCAAACGATTCGATATCTTTATAATCTTGGATTTCTTCAATTTCTTTAGTACTTAATTTATCAGGATATTCACTATTAGGCACTTTAGCATAACTCCACTGTCTTTTAACTAAAGGATTAAATCTATCTATTTTCTCTTCAGTATATTTAAAAATAAGTAAGGATATACAAATCACATATATAATAGAAATAATAATAATAAATATTCGTTTCACTACTGACTCTCACCTCGTCGTGCATTTTTTAATAAGTAATACTCATAACGTCGAATCACAAAAATCAAAGATAATATTTCAAATAATATAACTGAACAAATCACCGGAAATGAAAGTGATAAGACATCAAAATATTTAACAATTAACAAAGATATCAATGAAGAAACAATACTTATCATCATAAAGTGATAATGCTTTTTCACAAAAGAATATCCATGAATTGTCTTAACAAATATTTTTTTCTTTTCAGAATCGCAATATAAACATACATTAAAAATATAAACACTAAAAAGAACAACGCTCCCAAAAATGGCCGTAATCAAAGATATTCCTAAATTTAATTTTAGTTGTTGAATATCATCTATGACTTTACTATAAATGTTCGTTAAACCTTGAATTTCATCGTCTAGTTTATATTTTTCTATTTTATTTTGTATAAAATCATAGTCTTTAAACAATAAACTTCCATTAGATGCAGCTGTCGAATAAAAAGAAAATGGATTTAATTCTTTAGGCATAATTACAATGACCGGATTATATGAAATAGCATTTTTTAGTTCAAACATACTACTATAATTGAATAATTCGAAATGGTTATCAGTTTTCAAGACCTCTACATTTAAATATTTTTCTTTATTAGTAATACTTCTTTCATCATTAAGCTGGTTGATATATTCATTCATTTCTTTTTTTAATTGAAAAATATTCTTCTTGTTATATGCCTTTTCAGGTAATAAAATAGTCAATCTCGAAAAGTCTATTTGTTTTTCACCCTTTACTTTAATTCCATTTCTCTTTACATAAGTCTTATTTACAAAAATAGCATTTTCTAAATCATATCTCTCGCCTTTATTTTTCCAATCATAATAATTGTTATAAGATAATAGCCATTTATCTTCGGGAATTTTGTTTATTAAAGTTAAGATTCTTTTTTCAACGTTGTCATTTTTTTCTTTATCTGTACCATTTTCATTAGTTGATATTTCGGTCATAAATAAATCCTTATTTTTAATCCAATATTTTTCACTTACTAAATTGTCTTTTAATTCATTATAGTTAAACATCGAACTATTAATAACATTTAATAAGGTTAACATTACCAAAATTTTAATTGCACCTGGTAAGTATTTAAGAATATTTCCAATCCCATCATACTTAATATATTTCGTTATTTTAAACGACTCTTTGTATACGATGATAAAAGATATAGACATCATTATAAATAGGATGGTTAAAAATATTAATGCGAAAACCAAAAATGATAATTGAACATATATGAACTGTACTAATTTATTAAATATTAAGAGACCTATTGTCATAATCATATTAATTACAAAGAAATATTTAAGAAAAATGATAAAAAGTTCTTTTGATTTAATTCGAAAAATTTTCTGTGTAGTAAACCCGTGTAACCTTTTTATAGACATATCTTTAATTGAGGTTACATTATGATACAAAATAGCAATAAATAAAATGATCATCAACATTCCAATTGATGGAATCAATTTATATACATTTAAATAGTCTATAAGGACAAAGAAAATAGGTTGATTAAAATATACCGAAGTAAGTCCATTATCTTCTAATTCTTTATAGAACGTTTGAGGTAAAGGTTCATCAGTAAAAAAGAATGTACCAACGAGTTTTAACTGATTTACCTTTACATCATTTGGTTCTAATAATTTGTATTTCTTATCGTAAGTAAATGGACGCTCTGAAAAGCTGTGCTTATCATTTTTATATTGCACTAAATATTTTGATTTCCCATTATCTTCATAATTCTTATTCTCTCTTATAATGTTAGTATTATACTTATTTGATAGTTTAACAATTACTTTATTTGCTTCTTTTTTACTCAGCTTTTTATCCAAATTAGTTATTATAAATCCTTCTTCATAACCAGGAATGCCTATTTCATCGTAATATTTATAAAAATTCAAAAACAAAAATGTCGAAGTAAGGAATGTAAAAAATATAGTTATTCTTGTTATATTTTTCATTCTTACACTTCCCTTATGTGATTTAAGCTAGCTTAATTATAATATAAATAATTCATAATATTCTGTCAATTATAAATTATACATTTCTTACCATTACAAAACCCTCGCTATCTTTTGTTGATAGCAAGGGTTTTGTGTTATATTTAAATTAGTTAGATACCTTGCATAGACTTATTAAATGATGGCCGTCATTGGGTAATGTTTATGTCTAAGGTATTTTTTTCGTTTTTAACTTTCATTTTTACATCTCCTATTTCAATTTCAATACTTGTCCGATTTGTATCACATCTGATGTTAAGCCGTTTAATTTTTTTAATGTTGCAACTGTCACGCCTGTTTTTTGACTGATTCCCCACAACGTATCTCCTGCTACGACTGTATATGTTGATGGATTACTTCCAATTGCTGCTCCGTGTATTGCTTCTGCTAATGATTTTGTATATGCGCTTAAATTATTTTTAATGGCATTCATATCTTTTGTTGACGTGATGAATCCTAATTCTACAAGTCTATAGTTGATATATTCTGCTTTTGCAACATTACAATTTAATAGGTCACTTCTTTCAGTAATGCCTCGAATTGTGCCGACATGTTTTTGAATTGCTGCTTGTAATGCTTTATCAATGTTATCTGGTGCTAATCCGCTTGGAATAATGACATGTCCTCCAGTTGCTGATGCTGAAGCTGAGTCTAAATGAAATTCTACTACTATTTCATAACCTTGTGATTTAACCCAATACAGCCCATAATCTGTCTTGTTTCCTACTTGTTGTCCATATGCTGTATCTTGATACATGTCTTGGTTTTTACCATATACAGCAACATCATTTCCTGCTTGGCTTAAATAATTAGCTACTCTATCCACAATATTTGCTCTAATAAAATCTCTTTCATTTGTACCATTTCCTACTGCTCCTGGATCATTATACCCATGCCCTGCTACGATCATAATTTTCCTACTCATTTGAACTGCTCCTTTATTTTTAGATTGATCTAATTTTTGATTTAATTTTGTAATATCATATTTTTCTATTGGCATACCACTGCAAACTCTTGTGATTTCATTTGCTATGTTTTCTCCTTTTTGACGTAGTTGAATATGCAAATGTTCACTCATTGGATTGTCAGCATAATTTGAATTACCTTGTAAGCCAATAATATCTCCTTGAATGACTTTATCTCCTTTGGAATATTTCAAAGAATCTCTTTCCATATGCCCATATATCCAATCATTACCATTGCTATCTCTAATCTCCATTGTTCCACCAAAGTTTCCAAACGGTTCACTGAGAATTACTGTTCCACTTGCAACTGCAGGAATATTATCTGTCTTATTATTAAATACGTCGAAAGCTCTATGATATCCGCTACAATAAGCATCATAATTGATACCATCCTCTGTGTAGTTTCTATATCCATATTGCTTTGGATAGTTATCGTACGTTCTTGGATCTGAAGATATTTCCCATCCTTTTTTAGTTAAATAATTTATTGCTGTTAACATTCAATCATCCTCTCAATTTTTATTTCTTACCTGATTGCTTTAAAATCTTTTCCTGTTCCCTAGAGTGATTCGTTAAAATGAATGTATTTTTCCAAATTCCATATAGTACAAACACAATTGGAATACCTGTATTTAATACATTCATCCATGCATTTAACTTTTGAGGATTCAGCCATTCGACTTGAATACCAGAAGCATTTAAAGCTAAGTACAACGCTCCAACAAAACCACCTATCATTGCGATGAACTGTTTAACTTTATCCGGATCAATTTGGATTCTGTTCTCATCTTCTGAATAATTCAAATTAACTTTATCTGTTTTGAAATTCATTTTAACCATGTTTATCACCTCCTTGGTTACACTATAGTATAACTTTTGGTTGACGTCAATAACTTTAGGTTACATTTCTTATTATTTCATTGAAAAAATATAACCAAGAGTTATAATATAAGTATAAATCATATAAGGAGCGGGAAACTTATGGTGTCTGAAAATAAACTCTCTGAACAAATTAGTTTATTAAGAACAAGGAATGGATGGACGCAACAACAATTAGCAGATGAATTACAAGTTTCAAAGCAATCCATTTCATATTGGGAAACAGGTCGTAAAGCACCAAAGATGAAAAAAATAGAAGAAATGGCTAAATTGTTTAATGTGAGTGTGAGTTATATTTTAGATGGGGAAGCTAAAGGGACATATAATTCAACTGCCGAAACAATTGCAGCACATCTAGATGGAGAATTAACTGAAGAAGAATTAAAAAAAGTATTAGAATATGTTGATTTCATAAAACAAAGAAATAAATAAAACATATTTTATACAAAACTTATGGTGGGGATAATTTGAATAGATACGAAAAAACACTTATCAATAATGAACACATCGTCATAAAAGAAACAAATAACCTTCCACATCAATTGAAAGGTTTATATGTAGATGGATTAATTTTATTGAAAGATGATTTATCTAACAAAGAAAAGTTAGAAGTTCTAGGAGAAGAATTGGCCCATCATGATATAACGTATGGCGATATACTTGATACAAATGAATTATGGAAATGGAAATTCGAACATAAAGCAAGAAGATTAGGATTCGAAAAAATCATACCTTTAAAAAGTATAGTCCAAGCATATCAATCAGGTATTCAAAACAAATTTGAGTTAAGCAATTATTTAGATGTATCGGAAGGATATATTGACGAAGCTTTAGAACATTATAAACAAAAATATGGTTTAAGTACTTGGTATGATCATTATTTAATTAAATTTAATCCACTTCAAGTATTTGAATATAGAGAAATAAATTAACGATAGAGGATGGGACAATAATTTAAAAAGAGCAGAAATTCAATTTCAACATTGAATTTCTGCTCTTTTTTTATAAAGGTTATTCACATTTCTACTGACTTGTGTGAATATGGCTACCCTTGCTTACACTTCTCTCAACTTGTGTTAATATAAGCGTGCTATGACTAAGAAGATAAGGCAAATTAATTGTCCTACTCCCTATTAACTACCACTCTGCTATACTTCCATCTTTATGTCTCCATATAGGATTATGCCAGTCATGACCTTGCTTAGCCATTTCTCTAACATGTTCTTCATCTATTTCGACACCTAGTCCTGGATTTTTAGGGATATCCACATACCCATCTTTAAATTCAAACACTTCTTTATTTTTAATATAATCTAAAATATCACTATCTTTATTGTAATGAATTCCAAGACTTTGTTCTTGAATAAAAGCATTATGGCATGTTGCATCTACTTGTAAACAAGATGCTAATGCTATCGGACCTAGTGGACAGTGTGGTGCTGCGCCAACGTCATATGCTTCAGCCATAGAAATAATTTTTTTACATTCAGTAATACCACCTGCATGAGATAAATCAGGTTGTATAATATCTACATAGCCACTTTCTAATATTGGTTTAAAGTCCCATCTTGAAAAAAGTCTCTCTCCTAATGCTATTGGAATTGTTGTAGTTTGACTAATTTCTCTTACTGCTTCTATATTTTCACTTAAAACTGGTTCTTCAATAAACATTGGCTTGAATTGTTCCAATTCTTTAGCTAATACTTTAGCCATTGGTCTATGAACTCTCCCATGAAAATCAATACCGATGCCTAATTGATTACCAACCGCTTCTCTAATGCCAGCTACACGTTCTATTACACTATCTATTTTTTCATAACTATCTACATATTGTAATTCTTCTGTTGCATTCATTTTGATTGCTTCAAAACCATTATCATGCGCTTTTTTTGCTGCCATAGATGTATCTTGAGGTCTATCTCCGCCAATCCAAGAATAAACTTTCATAGATTCTCTACACGCACCACCTAGTAGTTCGTGTACAGGTGCATTATGATATTTACCTTTAATATCCCATAGTGCTTGATCAATTCCAGAGATTGCACTCATTAATATGGGACCACCTCTATAAAAGCTACTTCTATACATCATATTCCAATGATCTTCTATATTTAATGGATTCTTGCCTATTAATTGTTGCATAAATTCATCTACTGCTGCCCCAACAGTACTCGCTTTACCTTCAATTACGGGTTCTCCCCATCCAACAATGCCTTCATCAGTCGTGATTTTTAAAAACAACCAACGAGGTGGTACTTGAAACAATTCATAATCAATTATTTTCATATTATACACGTCCTTTTTCAGAATTTACTTTATTATAAAATGATAGCGCAGTTTTTTTTAAATCATCATAATATCCATCGGTAATTTCGACTTTAGTATTTACTAAAGCACTTCCTAATCCAACACCAACTGCACCGGCTTTAATAAAATCTTCAACATTATTTAAATCTACCCCACCTGTTGGTAAAAGTGGAATATGTGGTAATGGACCTTGTAAATCTTTAATATATTCTGGACCCATCGTAGTAGTTGGGAATACTTTAATGATATCTCCACCATATTCATACGCTTCTAATATTTCAGTAGGTGTTAATGCTCCTGGAATACTAACTGCACCATATTTCTTGCTCATTCTAATTGTATCTTTATTAACTGTTGGAGATAAGATGAATGTAGCACCACTTAATATCGCTAATCTTGCAGATTCAGCATCTAATACTGTACCTGCTCCAACGACTACTTTTCCTTTCATTTCATTAGCTATTAACTCTATTGATTCTAGAGCTTTAGGCGAATTCATTGTAACTTCTATTGCCCTAACTCCTGCTTTATATAACGTTTTAACAATAGGTAAAATATTATTTGGATCTGCATTTCTTAAAATTGCAATGAGCTTAGTTTCTTTTATAATTTTTAAAGTATCCATTATAATTACTCCTTATCTGATTACATCATCAGTAATGTTTGTATTTTTCATTTTTTCGATTTCTTCTTTACTTGGCAATCCTTCAACATCACCTTTAACAGTAGTCACAAGTGCTCCTGCATTACATGCTTGTTCGACAGCCTCATGAATAGACAATCCATCAATATAACCCGCTATAAATCCAGCTGCAAATCCATCACCTGCACCAACCGGATCAACAACTTCAATCTTTTTTGAAGCTGTTGCATATCCAGCATAATTTTCATTATGATAATATGCACCTTTGCTCCCTAGTTTCACTACAACAGTAGATGCACCATGTTCTATAATTTTCTGAGCAATCTTTTCTTCAGATTTCTCATTAAATAAAAATTCACCTTCGCTAATTCCAGGTAACACAATATCACTTAATGAAATCATTTTTAAAAGGGTTTCTCGAGCTTCATCTTCACTCCATAATTTAAGCCTCAAATTAGGATCAAATATAATTTTCAAGTTTAGTTCTTTTGCTATAGATATTAATTGGAATGTTGTCTCTTTACAGCTTTCACTTAGTGCTGGTGTAATACCAGTAACATATAAATATTTAAACTTTGCTATATAATCTTTATCTATATTTGAATTTGTCATGAGACTTGCAGCAGAACCTTTTCTATAATAATGTACACGTGTTTGATCTTGACGTACTTTTTCTTTAAGAAAAATACCAGTAGGTGCATCTTCTATTAATTGAACTGCATCAACATTAATGCCTTCACCTCTTACAAATGAAAGTATTTTATGTCCTAGTTCGTCATTTCCAAGTTGACTAATCCATCCTGTTTTTATATCTAACTTTTCTAAGCCAATGAGCGTATTTGTCTCAGCTCCTGCTATATGAGTCGTAAAGCTGTGTGCGTAACGCATAGGACCAACTTCATTCGGAGAAAAAACTACCATCGTTTCACCAATAGATAAAACATCCATTATTTCCTCACTCCTTTAACTTAATAACCTTCTGCATTATATAATCTAGCTGACAATCCACCATCTATAACTAAGTGTTCACCTGTCATCATTTCCGAATCATCAGAAGCTAAATATTGTGCTAATTTGCCAATATCTTCTGGCTCATTTATTCTTGAAGTAGCATGTAAATCTAACACACCTTTTCTTACTTCATCTTCATTGTCCATTGAATCAAACCAATTTTTTAAATGTGAAGTATTTGTAAAACCAGGACAAATAGCATTAACTCGTATATTATATTTACCTAAACTTAATGCCATACCTCGTGTCATGCCATTTACGCCACCTTTCGCAGCTGCATACATATCAGTATCAGGTAAAGTTGCAATCGAATGATTAGAAGAGATATTGATAATTGAACCTCCTCCTTGCTTTTTCATTTCTGGAATAACGTATTTTGTACAAAGAAACGTACCTCTCAAATCAATATTAATAATAGAATCCCAATCTTCTACAGTAGCTTCTTCTATTGATTTAAACACCGTAATTCCGGCATTATTTACGAGTGTATTAATCTGTCCATATTGTTTAACTGTTTCTTTAACCATATTTATAATACTTTCTTCCTTTGAGACATCTGTTTCAATGAAATAAGCTTCTCCACCGCTTTGTTTGATTTCTTCAGCTGTTTCTTTCCCAAAATCTGAATCTATAGTCGCTACTACTACTTTCGTACCTTTACTCCCTAATTGCTTAGCGATTCCTTTTCCGATTCCTTTTCCAGAACCTGTGACAATTGCAACTTGTTCATTTAAATTACTCATTATGACTCCTCCTTGAATTTATTTATTTGGTCTTGGTAAAGAGAATATATCTTCAACGATTAAAGATGCTGCACCAATAGTGTATAAATCATCTCCTAAAGCTGAAGTAATGATTGGTGTATGTTTAGCTTCTTCACCCATTACTTTTAATTGAATCACTTCTTTTATAACAGGTATTAATGCATCACTTATTTTAGTTAAACTACCACCAAGAACTATAAATCTTGGTCCAAATAAGTTAATTAAAATAGTGAATCCTAACCCGAGATTTCTTGCAACTTCGTGCGCAATATTTATGCAAAATTCATCACCTTTATTTACTGCAATATAGAAATCATCGATGGTTAAGTCTTCAATGTTATCCTTTTGATTTAAAATATTGCTTTTCTCACCTATTTTTAATTTGCGTTTTACTTTTTTTAAAATAGCTGTTTCAGAAGTTAAAGTTTCTAAACATCCATAATTTCCACATGAACACAAAGGACCATCAGGATCTATCGTTATATGACCAACCTGCCCTGTAACATGATGACTCCCTTTAAAAATAGAACCATTGTTGATAATGCTTGCACCAACTCCATAGTCAACAATTACTGAAATAAAATTACTTTCATCTTTACCTTGTCCAAACCACATTTCTGCTAGTGCTGCGCTATTACAGTCATTATCAATTAAGACTTTTAATTGTGTAATCTTTTCTAATATTGATTTAATCTGTACATTTCTCCAACCTAAATTAGGAGCAAATATATTTTCACCTTTTTCAGTATCAACGAGTCCATGCATGCCTACACCGATACCAAGTACTTCAATTTGATTTGCTTTATATCTTTCAGTAATTAAATTAATTTGATTTCCTAAATACTGAATCATCTCATTTGGATTTTTATGTACATCCATTTCAATTGCTATCTCATTCAATATCTCTGCCTTTAAATTGCTAACAATTACCTTAGTAGAATATGCACCTATTTCTAAACCAATTATGACTTTTTTCTCTTTATTAATATCTAGAGGAATAGGTTGTCTTCCTCTTACTTTTACTTCAGAGGATTTTTCTTCAATCCATTGCTCTTCAATTAATATTGAAACAATTTCTGAAACTGATGGCCGAGATAAGTCAATTCTATTCGCAACCTCGACTCTAGATATAGGTCCGTGCTTTTGAATTGTTCTTAATACAAGTTGTTTATTATAATCTTTCATCAAATTCACATTTATCCTTGATGATTGCTTCATAACAGTCCTCCTCACCTTAATTAAGTAATGTGCAATAACTATATAATTGATTTATTTTGAAATAAAACTTGATTTTATAATTGAAAAGGCTTACATTTATAATTAAATCAGATTATTTAGATAATTACAACCTTTTAGTTATTTAGAATAATTAAATCTGGTTTTGAAATAAATTATTCCTCGAATAGTTTTAGTTATTCGCGGTTCTTATTCAAAATATTTGGAGGTAATAGGATGGAAGCAAGCAATTATCGAACAAAGTTAATATTCTTTCTTGGTGCATTAGGTGGTTTGCTTTATGGATATGACACTGGCGTTATTTCTGGCGCTTTACTATTTATAAAAAATGATATTCCACTAACAAGCTTTACCGAAGGACTTGTTGTAAGTTCCATGTTAGTTGGTGCAATATTCGGTTCGGGCGCAAGTGGACCTTTATCAGACAAACTCGGGAGAAGAAAGCTAGTATTTATAATAGCTATCGTATTTATACTTGGTGCTTTAATACTTTCATTTGCACAATCAATGGTCATACTTGTTATCGGTAGATTTATCATTGGTTTAGCAGTCGGAGGTTCTACAGCAATCGTACCAGTGTACCTTTCAGAAATGGCACCAACAGATACAAGAGGATCACTCAGCTCGTTAAACCAACTTATGATTACAATAGGGATTCTAGCATCATATTTAGTAAACTATGCATTCGCTGATGCTGAGGCATGGAGATGGATGGTAGGTTTAGCTGTTGTACCATCTATTATTCTTATGGCTGGTGTTTACTTTATGCCAGAAAGTCCAAGATGGTTACTTGAGCATAGAAGTGAAGAAGCAGCTAGAAAAGTTATGGCTATAACACGTCAACAATCTGAAATCGATAAAGAAATAGATGAAATGAAAGAAATTATTCATATATCAGAAAGCACATGGACAGTATTGAAATCTGTGTGGTTAAGACCTGTACTTCTCATTGGCTGTATATTTGCTTTATTACAACAAATAATCGGTATCAATGCTATCATTTATTACGCTCCTACTATCTTTAGTCAAGCAGGTTTAGGAGATGCAACTGCAATTTTAGGTACAGTAGGAATTGGTTCTGTTAATGTGATTGTTACTATTTTCGCGATTATGATTATGGATAAAATTGATCGTAAAAAACTACTCATTACAGGGAATATCGGTATGGTTAGTTCATTACTTATAATGGCAACACTTGTATGGACAATCGGTCTAGACTCCACAGTCGGTGCTTGGATAATCGTAGCATGCTTAACAATGTTTATTATTTTCTTCGCATTCACATGGGGACCTATTTTATGGATTGTTCTACCAGAATTATTCCCAATGAGAGCACGAGGTGCAGCAACAGGAATTGCAACATTATCATTATCTATTGGTAGTTTATTAGTCGCTCAATTATTCCCGATACTCACGTCAGTAATGGGTATTGAACAAGTATTCTTGATTTTCGCAGCAATCGGAATATTAGCAATGATATTCGTTATAAAATACCTTCCTGAAACAAGAGGACGTAGTTTAGAAGAAATTGAAGTAGATTTAAGAAACAGAACATCTTCAGCAAAATTATCTGAAATAGATTAAAAATAAAACACCCAATCCGTAGTATTTCTTTCGGATTGGGTGTTATTTATTTTAATAAAATTGTATTACTGTAGTCGTTAATGATTAACCAATTGAACCTTCCATTTCAAATTTGATTAGGCGGTTCATTTCTACAGCGTATTCCATTGGTAATTCTTTTGTAAATGGTTCAATGAAGCCCATTACGATCATTTCAGTAGCTTCTTCTTCTGAAATACCACGGCTCATTAAGTAGAATAATTGTTCTTCAGATACTTTAGAAACTTTCGCTTCGTGTTCCAATGAAATGTTATCATTCATAATTTCATTATAAGGAATTGTATCTGAAGTAGATTCATTATCCATAATTAATGTATCACATTCAATGTTTGAACGAGCACCTGTAGCTTTACGGCCAAAGTGTACTTGTCCACGGTAAACAACTTTACCGCCATTTTTAGAAATTGATTTAGATACAATTGTTGATGAAGTGTTTGGCGCTTTATGAATCATTTTAGCACCAGCATCTTGTACTTGTCCTTTACCTGCAAGTGCGATAGATAAAGTCATACCTCTAGCGCCTTCTTCAAGTAAGAAACAAGATGGATATTTCATCGTTAATTTAGAACCTAAGTTACCATCGATCCATTCCATCGTACCATTCTCATAAACAAATGTACGTTTTGTAACTAAGTTATAAACATTATTTGCCCAGTTTTGAATAGTTGTATAACGACAGTATGCATCTTTTTTAACAATAATTTCAACTACAGCTGAGTGTAGTGAATTTGTTGAGTAAACAGGTGCTGTACAACCTTCAACATAGTGTACTGAAGAACCTTCGTCAGCAATGATTAATGTTCTTTCAAATTGACCCATATTTTCAGAGTTAATTCTGAAGTACGCTTGAAGTGGTGTTTCAAGTTTTACACCTTTTGGTACATAAATGAATGATCCACCTGACCATACTGCTGAGTTCAATGCTGAGAATTTATTATCAGCAGCTGGAATTACAGTTGCGAAATATTCTTTAAATAAATCTTCATTTTCACGTAATGCTGAATCTGTGTCTTTGAAGATAATTCCTTGATCTTCTAAGTCTTGTTCCATATTATGGTAAACAACTTCTGATTCATATTGTGCTGATACACCCGCAAGATATTTTTGTTCTGCTTCAGGTATACCTAATTTATCGAAAGTATTTTTAATTTCTTCTGGAACTTCATCCCATGAACGTTCTGAACGTTCTGAAGGTTTTACATAATATGTGATTTCATCAAAGTTTAATTCTGTTAAATCCCCACCCCACATTGGCATAGGCATTTTGTAAAATTGTTTTAATGATTTCAAACGAAAATCAAGCATCCATTGTGGCTCGTCTTTCATTTCAGATATTTTTTTAACGATTTCTTCTGTTAAACCTCTACCTGAACGGAAAATAGAAACATCTTCATCATGGAAGCCATATTTATAATCTCCAACTTCTGGTGATTTTTTAGCCATTTTCTTCACTCCTCTATTATAATAGCGTTCGCCCATTGTTCAAAAGTTACGCGTTATCTTGCTCTTTTGTTCCTTTTTCAAATGCTTTCCAAGCTAATGTTGCGCATTTAATACGTGCTGGGAACTTAGACACTCCTGATAGAGCTTCAATGTCGCCCATTTCTTCATTGATATCGTAAGATTCTCCAAGCATCATATTTGAAAATTCTTTGCTCATTGCTAAAGCTTCTTCGATTGAATGACCTTTTACTGCTTCAGTCATCATTGATGCACTAGACATTGAAATAGAGCAACCTTCACCTTCAAACTTAGCATCTTTAATAACATTATCTTCAACATCTAATGTTAAGCGGATGCGGTCACCACAAGTAGGGTTGTTCATATCTATTGTTAAAGATCCATCTTCAAGAACACCTTTATTACGAGGATTCTTGTAATGATCCATAATGACAGAACGGTATAGTTGATCTAAGTTATTAAAATTCATAAGAGAAAAACTCCTTCGCTCCATTAAGTGCCTGAATTAACTGGTCAACATCTTCAGTAGTATTATAAATATAGAAGCTTGCTCGTGCTGTTGAAGATTGGTTTAACCATTTCATTAATGGTTGCGCACAATGATGCCCTGCTCTTACAGCGACACCTTCAGAATCTAGTGCAGTCGCTAAATCATGTGGATGTACACCTTCTACATTAAATGTTATTAGCCCTGCTCTTTTGTCAGGAGCTGGTCCATAAATATCTAATCCATCGATTTTAGACATTTCATTGTATGCATAACTAACTAAATCATACTCATGCTGATGAATGTTATCCATTCCGATAGAATCAATATATCTTATAGCTTCAGCTAAGGCAATTGCTTCAGCAATAAGAGGTGTTCCTGCTTCAAATTTAGTTGGTAAGTCTGTCCATGTTGCATCTTCTAATCCAACAAAGTCAATCATATCTCCACCAAATTCAATAGGTTCCATCTTATCTAATAAATTACGCTTACCATATAAGACACCTATTCCAGTAGGACCTAACATTTTATGTCCACTAAAGCTAAAGAAGTCCACATCTAAATCTTGAACATCAACATTCATATGTGGTGCTGACTGTGCACCATCAACTGCTATAACAGCATTATGATTATGCGCAACTTCAGCAATATACTTCACATCATTTATCGTTCCTAATACATTTGATACATGAGTTACTGCAACAATTTTAGTATTATCATTTATCGTGTTATCGATGGCTTCTTTTTCAAGTTCGCCACTTTCTGACATCGGAATAAATTTAAGCTTTGCACCAGTTCTTTTAGCCAATTGTTGCCAAGGTACGATATTAGCATGATGTTCCATTTGTGTAACAACAATTTCATCACCTTCTGAAACATTTGCGTCACCATAACTATGTGCAACTAAATTGATTGCTGTTGTTGTACCTCTTGTAAAAACAACTTCTTCAAAATACTGTGCGTTTATAAATCTTCTAACTGTTTCACGCGCTTTTTCGTAAGCATCCGTTGCAAGCGTACCAAGTGTATGCACACCACGATGAACATTTGAATTATAGCGATTGTAATAATCTACTATACTATTCGTTACTTGCGTAGGTGTTTGACTTGTGGCTGATGAATCTAAGTACACGAGTCTACTACCGTTAACTTGTTGCTCTAATATTGGAAAATCTTTTATAATTTTTTCTACATTAAATGTTGATTCGGCCACATTATCAGACCTTTCTGTGCCTTTATTTATATTTGTGTTGTTACTTTAAGTTCGATAACATCACGTAATTGACGTTTTACGTCTTCAATTGGCAATGCAGATACAACTGGGTCTAGGAAACCGTGAATAACTAAGCGCTCTGCTTCTTCACGAGAAATACCTCTACTCATCAAGTAGTATAATTGGGTTGGATCTACTCTACCTACTGAAGCTGCATGTCCTGCTGTTACATCATCTTCATCAATAAGTAAAATTGGGTTTGCATCTCCACGTGCTTTTTCAGATAACATAAGAACACGAGATTCTTGTTGTGCATCTGCTTTAGTACCACCATGTTTAATGTAACCAACACCATTGAAGATAGATGAAGAACTATCTTTCATAACTCCGTGTTTCAAGATATGTCCGATTGATTCTTTACCATATTGAATGATTTGTGTTGTAAAGTTTTGTTTTTGTTCTCCACGACCTACTACTACTGTTTTTAGGTTACAGTTTGAACGGTCCCCCATTAAATAAGTAGTGTTGTCATTGATTGTACTACCATCATTCATTAAGCCTAATGCCCAATCAATTGTTGCATCAGCATCAGCTGTGCCACGACGAATAATATGTCCAGTAAAATCTTTGTCCATGAAATCAACTGTACCATAAGTGATATTTGAGTTAGCTCCAGCTATAACTTCAGAAACAATATTTAACTGACCTTTATTTGAAGATACAGTAGATAAATAGTTCTCAACGTAAGTTATTTCAGCACTTTCTTCAGTTACGATAATCGCATGGTTGAAGAAGCTCGCATCGCTATCATCATGAAGCACGACATATTGTACAGGATCTTTAACGACAACATTTTTTGGTACGTATACGAAGACACCACCATTTACTAATGCTGCGTGAAGTGCAGTTAATCTATGTTCATCTACTTTAACAGCATCTGTCATGAAGTATTTTTGCACTAAATCACTATTTTCAATTAAAGCTGTTTTTAAGTCTTTAATTACAACACCTTGTTCAATTAATTTTTCGTCTACTTTAGTAAAAGCAGGCGTATTATTATGTTGAACAATTAAGTTTGTTGCATTTTCAGTATCGATAATTTTTTGTACTGATTCAGGTAAACTTTCAATTGAATCGAATGTATCACTTTCAACTACATGAGTGTTAAAAGTATCAAAATTCCATCTATCAATTTTAGTTTTGTCTGGTTTAGGCATTTCTAATTTATCTAAATTTTGAAAACTTTCTTTTCTTAAATCAGTCATCCATTGTGGTTCGTTCTGAGATGCTGAATAATTAACGATGTCTTCAATGTTAATATTTAACTTTGTTTCAGTTGCCATTTATACTCCTCCTACTTGACTATAATTCTTATATATTATTCAGCGTTGATTGTTTCGTCTTCAATATTAAGTTCGTCTTTAATCCACTCGTAACCTTCTTCTTCAAGACGTCTCGCTAATTCTTCGCCACCTGATTTTACAACGCGACCTTGCATCATAACGTGTACGAAGTCTGGTGTAATATAATTTAATAGTCTTTGATAGTGAGTAATAATTAAGCAACCAAAGTCTTCACCGCGCATTTTGTTGATACCTTTTGATACAACTTTTAAAGCGTCAATATCTAAACCTGAGTCAATTTCATCTAAGATAGCAAACTTAGGTTCTAACATCATTAATTGAAGAATTTCATTACGTTTCTTCTCACCGCCAGAGAAACCTTCGTTAAGGTATCTTTGAGCCATGTCTTGATCCATTTCTAATAGATCCATTTCTTTATCTAATTTCTTAATGAATTGCATTAAGTTAATTTCGTCGCCTTCTTCACGTTTAGCATTTATAGCAGAACGTAAGAAATCAGCATTTGTTACACCAGAAATTTCTGATGGATATTGCATAGCTAGGAATAAACCAGCTTGAGCACGTTCATCAACTTCCATTTCTAATACATTTTCACCATCTAAAAGGATTTCACCTTTAGTTACTTCATATTTAGGGTGTCCCATAATAGCAGAAGATAAAGTTGATTTACCAGTACCATTTGGTCCCATTATTGCGTGAATTTCACCTTGTTGTATTGTTAAATCTACACCTTTAAGAATTTCCTTGCCTTCGATTTCTACGTGTAAATCTTTGATTTCTAATTTTGATGCCATATTATTTTTTCCCTCCAGAGAATTTATTCACATTTAAAAAAGATAACCCTACATTATCTTTTCTAGTTTATAATAATTTTAATCTAACGTCAAAGTTTGTTATGATTCTTTACCCTTCACATTATAACGTAGTTACTAAGTCAATTAAACACTTTCGCTCAATTTATATAGAAGAAACGCTTCATAAATAACATTTTTCTGAAAAGTCTTTCAAATGATAATCATTTCAATCTATTCTCATTTTATGTAAAATCTATTTGAATGGCTTAAGAAGGCTATTTAGGAAAATGTATATTATAATGATGTTAAATAAAATTTGAAATACAGAAAGGAAGTCCAAATGAAACGCTATGAACAATTTGCATTTGTAATAAGTGCAATATGTGCTTTTATATTATTATTAAATTTAGTAGGCGTCATAAATATTAGTAGTTTATACAACACTCTTTTAACCGCATTGACAATTGCTAGTATCGCTACATTTAATGTAAGAAACTATAGATCAATTGGCATTATTTTATACGCAATAGCAGTCTTCATGATTGTTATTTATTTCGCTAATGGCATGGTATAAATTATTAGCGGTCAAGACTATGAAAACTCGCTCAATAAAATAAAAAGAGCATCTAGCCATTCGGCTAGATGCTCTTTTTATAAATTTATTTTGCTGAAATTACTGCACCATCATATTTTTTATCGATGAAGTCTTTAATTTCTTTTGATTGTAATACTTTTGTTAATGCTTTTATTTTCTTATCGTCTTTGTGTCCTTTTTGTACTGCGATAAGGTTAGCGTAAGGTGATTCTTTACCTTCTACTGCGATTGAATCTTTTATTGGATTTAATCCTTGTTCAATTGCAAAGTTAGAGTTGATAATTGTAGCGTCACCTTCGTTTGCTTGATAAGATTTTGGTAAGAATTCTGCTGATTGTTTATTGTTGAATTTAATATTTTTCTTATTTTCAGTAATGTCATCGAATGTTGCGTCTACTGGATCAACGCCTTCTTTAATTTTGATTAATCCTGCTTTTTCAAAGAATGCTAAAAATCTTCCTTCTTCAGCTGGGTTATTTGAAACGTATACTGTAGCATTTTTTGGTAAGTCTTTTAATTCTTTATATTTTTTAGAATAAACTGCCATTGGTTCTAAGTGTACATTTCCTGCAGACTCAATTTTATATCCTTTTTCTTTAGATTCAGTATCTAAATAAGGTGTATGTTGGAAGAAGTTTGCATCAAGTTCTCCTTTATCTAATAATTTGTTAGGTGTTGTGTAATCGTTAATTGTTTTTATTTCTAAATCATAACCTTCTTTTTTAAGAAGTGGCTTTGCTTCTTCTAATATTTCAGCGTGTGGTGCTGGTGATGCACCTATTTTAATTGTTTCTTTTTTGCCTTTGTCATCGCCGCTTCCTCCACCACATGCAACTAGCACTACTGCTAATAGTGAAATGAATAATAAACCAAAAACTTTTTTCATGTGAAACACTCCTTTAACGTTTATCAATTTTTTTAACAATAATATCTCCAATAAATTGGATTACAAATACAATAATTAATATAAAGATTGTTGAAATTAAAATGACATCATTTTGATTTCGTGTAAATCCAGTTAAGTAAGCTAAGTTACCTAACCCACCTGCTCCAATTACACCTGCAATTGCTGTTGATCCCACTAAAGCAATTGCTGTCACTGTAATACCTGAAACTAAGGCAGGTAATGATTCTTTAATTAACACTTTTCTTACTACTGTCCATGTTGTAGCACCCATTGATACAGCTGCCTCAATAACGCCTTTATCGATTTCTTTCATACCTATTTCTACTAATCTAGCATAGAAAGGTGATGCACCTATGATTAATGCTGGTAGTGCACCTTTTGGACCACTGATTGTTCCTAATAAAATATCTGTAAAAGGTATTAATAGTAGAATTAAGATGATGAATGGAATTGCTCTGAATAAATTAACGACGAATGATACGATTGAATAAAATATTCGAGAGCTCTTAGATGTCCCTCTTGATGTTAAAAATAGTAATGTTCCTAATATTAAACCAAATACTAATGTAAATACTGTTGATATTACCGTCATGTATAGCGTTTCATATAACGCTTCCCATACGGCATCCCATTTAACATTAGGCATTGTAATCATTTCAGTTATAATATCTCCAAATGATTTATTCACTTACATTCACCTCTACTTTCACACCAAGATCATTAAGTTCTTGTTTAATTTGATCTTTAGAATAATCACCTTGAGGTAAATGAACGATCATATGGCCAAATGTGCCATTTTGAGTCAACTTAACATCACCTTCAATGACATTAATATCGACATTATATGTTTTAATAATTTTTGCTAACACAGGTTCCGAACTCGTTCCACCGACGAAATTCAGTTTCCAAATTTCTCCGTTTGGTTGTTCTTTTCTGAAATCTTCTAATGTTCTTTGAAGATCATCAGCTTTTAAGTCATCTTTTACGAAACGCTGTGTAACATATGTTTGAGGGTCATTAAATACATTGATAACTTCTCCCTCTTCGACAAATTTACCATTTTCCATGACTGCAACATGATCACATATTTTTCTAATGACATGCATTTCATGTGTAATAAGTATAATTGTTAAATTGAGCTCTTTGTTTATGTCTACTAATAAATCTAATATTTCATCAGTAGTTTGAGGATCTAATGCACTTGTTGCTTCGTCACATAATAATACGTGCGGATCATTTGCTAAAGCTCGAGCTATACCAACTCTTTGCTTTTGCCCACCGGATAATTGTGATGGATAAGCATTTTCACGGCCTTCAAGACCCACTCTTTTGATAAGTGCTTTTGTTTTTTCGTTTATTTCACTTTTAGATACCCCTGCAATTTCTAAAGGAAATGCAATGTTATCTTTAACCGTACGAGACCATAGTAAATTGAAATGTTGGAATATCATACTTACCTTTTGTCTTTTTAATCTAAGGTCTTGTTTAGAAAGTTTGCCAATATTTGCACTATCAACTATAACTTCACCTTCAGTTGGCGTTTCCAGACCGTTAAACATTCGGATTAATGTACTTTTTCCAGCTCCAGAAAATCCAATTACACCATATATACTTCCTTTATCTATTTTTAAGTCGACATGGTCAACAGCTGTAATGTCACCTTTTTTTGTTTTGAAAGTTTTAACAACTTTATTTAACTCAATCAAATCTGCTGCCTCCTAATCTTTAAATTAAAAACGCCTTACTCTAATTATCAAGAGAAAGGCGTTAGAAATATGTCTTTCTCTCATCTTCAAAAGTTTACACTTTTTGTGAATTGGCACCATTTCATAAATATATGACGGTTGCCGGGCTTCAAAGGGCACATCCCTCCACCACTCTTGATAAGAGTTACTACGTATTTAATTAAATTCATACTATCATGATAAGTTTTTATCGTCAATAACTTTTTGAATATTCTCAACAATATAAGGAACAGACTGAAAAGCGTATATTCTTTCTATGACCTTATCTTGTTTCATAATGAATAATACAGGTACTGATAAGATTTCAAATTCTCTACAGAACTCTGGATAAAAATTTAAATCACATTTATTGATTGGTAATTGTGTTACTTCGTTCGCTATATCCAGCATACGTTCAGATATTTTGCACGTTCCACATGTAGGTGTATAGCCAAATAATAAATGTAAATCCTTATCAAAATGCTTGTATATATCGTTCAATATTTCTGTGTGTTTCATGGTAACGATACTTCCCTTTCAATACAAAATCATTGTTTACTGTAAATCCATGATAGTTTAACACATTCGCTAAATATTGTCTTGGACAGCGAGCTACTTCAGAAAATGTCGAATCAATATAAATATGACGACTTTCACTCACATACTTCTTAAACCATTTTCGAATACGTTTACCTTCTTTATCTTGATCGACTAAAACATATACTTGTGAACCATAAATTTCTTCTAAAAGTTCGTCCATTTTTTCTACACCCATTGTTCCATGTGTACAAATAATATGAACATGATCATTTAATACTTCTTTCACTCGTTTTTTATCAGAAATACCTTCTACGATTATTACTTTTTTAATCATCGCCATGGCCATCACCTTCTACAAATGAATTAATATTATAGTTCAACTTCGTATTCAAGATTTAAAAAAACTCCATGATACCATTTGCATCGTGGAGTTTAATATTATATTATTCACCTATCATTTCACTATAAGCGTCTGCATCTAGTAATCCATCTAATTGAGCTTTATCAGATAACTCAACTTTAACCATCCATGCTTTATCATATGATGATTCATTAACAAACTCAGGGTTATCTTCTAGTTCTTCGTTTACTTCAACGACTTTTCCAGATAGTGGTGCATATAGTTCAGAAACTGTCTTAACAGATTCTACACTTCCAAATGAATCTCCACTAGTTAATTCGTCACCTTCTTCAGGCAACTCAACAAACACAATGTCCCCTAATTCTGATTGAGCAAAATCAGTAATACCAATTGTTACAACATCACCATCAATTTTTACCCATTCATGTTCTTTAGAATATTTTAACTCACTAGGTACTGTCAAAGTAATCCCCTCCTATATGTATTTCACCTATAATCATGACATAAAGCGATTATTCAAGCAACTATTTTTATAACCACGTTTGGCGATATTCGTCTTCTTTAAAACCTAAAGTAACTTTATTTCCTAAAACTGCTAAAGGTCTTTTGATTAACATACCATCTGAAGCTAATAAATCGAATTTTTCGTTGTCAGACAAATCATTCATTTTATCCTTTAAACCCAACTCGCGATATTTAGCGCCTCGAGTATTAAATAATTGATTCACAGTAATATCTGTTCCATCAATGATATCCTTTAATTCTTTAGCTGTTGGTGTTAACTGTGTAATATCAATCGGTTCGAAACTAGCACCATTCTCTTCTAGAAACTTTGCTGCCTTTTTGCAAGTTGTACAATTAGGATATTGATAAAATTTTATCATGTCTTTACCTCCATATGTCTATTTAAATCTATTATAACAATATTACTAACGAACATATAGTAATGAGTTAAATAATTTTTAAAATATTGAAAATGCGATATACTTTAATTATAAGAAAAATTTCTAAGGAGCATAATAAAAATGAGAACAATTAGTCAATATGCAGAATTCGAAGAGATCACACAAAGCGAAGAACCAGTAGTTGTAAAATTCTTTGCAGACTGGTGCCCAGATTGCACAAGAATGAACCAATGGATTGATCCTATCATCGACGAATATCATAATTTCAACTGGTATCAAATTAATCGCGATCAAGTTCCAGAAGCGGCTACAGAAAATGATGTAATGGGAATTCCAAGTTTATTAGTATTTAAAAATAACGAAAAACTTGCTCACTTACATTCAGCAAATGCCAAAACACCTGAAGATGTAAAAGCATTTTTAGCTGAAAACTTAAAATAATAAATAGTTGATTTAAATAAGTAAGAGGCTGAGACAATTAATTGTCTCAGCCTCTTACTTTATGGTGATAATTTTGAGGATGTCTTCGATTAACTCACTACTTAATCTACAACTTAGCCTAATACATTATATTATTACCATTCTGTAATAAGTGAATTGTTTTTTCTTGTCATTACTTTTACACTTGGGTCTTTTTCTGTAACATATAAAAATCCATTAACATCTTCATCATCATTTACGCCAACGATTTTACGGAATGTTGGTTTGAATATAAATTCAGGTGTTTTCCAACATGAACCCATTCCTTCATCGTGTATGAGTAACATTAAATTTTGAATAAATGCACCTATCGCCATTTGATTTTCAAGATTTTCTTTTTGTCTTGAATCTCTTTTCGAAAGTATAACAAACATGCCACCGACTTTAGTCACTTTGTTTATATATTTTTCTTGTTTAGCAGGATCATTTACAAATGCAGATTGTGCTACTTTTTCAGCAAATTCAGGTATTTGTTTTTTATTTATATATACTAATCTCCATGGTTCTCTCATTCCATGATTTGGAGCATAAGTTGCTAAATCAACTAAGGAAAATAATTTCTCTTCATCAATATACATCTCATAGTCATATTTTTTTACGCTTCTTCTCTCTATAATCGCTTTCTTTAATTCCATTATTTACACTCCCAATTCCCATTGATAATTATTATCAATTATATCATAAAAATGAGCTTAAATTCTAATATAATAGAATTTAAGCTCATATATTAATGTTGATATAAATCTAATTGTTTCTTAATTTCTTTAACATGAATTTGTCCAGGTGCTGCTTCTTTACCTACAAAGCCATAAGTGAATTTAGAACCAAATAATCCACCAGTGATTCTAGTCATTTTTCCTAGTTCACCCATTGAAATACCAATCACATCAATTTCCAGCTTATGATAAGCTCTGTTCAAAGCATTAAGCATAGATAATAAGTGTTTTTCATTGTGTGGCATTACGGCAAGCTTCCCGATATCTGCACCTAATTCTGCCATTTTTTCATAAGTTACAAACATTTCTTCTTCATCAGGCGTCGATTTAAAGTCATGATGAGATATGATTATTTTAACTTCATTATTTTGTGCTTTTGTTATGCAATTCATTAAATTATCTTCGTAAGTATCTAATTGAATATCTACATAATCAGCTTTTTTATTACAAATAATGTCTTGCATTAATTTGTAATACGATTCATGATCAAAATCACCATTTCCACCTTGCCCTTTTGAACGATAAGTGAATAATATCGGTGCAAGTTGATATTCTTTTTTAAATTTCTCTAATATTTCATTAATATTTTCAATTGAAGTGTTTTTTAAAGCGTCTGCTCTAAATTCAACGATATCAATTGAATCTTTATTTGAAATGAGTTCTTCAACTGTTTTTTTAATATCATCTGCTGTTTCTAATGATATTGTCGCAACGATATATGGAAACGTTTTTGTTTGTTCTTCAGTCATAGTCATTCCTCCAATGTTCTTCTATTTATATTTTACATTAGTCGAGGAAATTTTTCTATGAAACGATGGTTGAATATATCATATAAATAGCTACCCATCATAATTTTAAAACTTATTTTACAATTAATACTGGGATTGCAGCTCGTTTAGCAACTTTATGACTGACACTTCCTAACACGAGTTTATCTTCATCTTCTGCTTTTCTATTACTTAAAACAACAATGTCGAAATCTCCACTATTAGCTTTATTTACCAATTCTGATTTAGGATTCCCTTGAACAAATTGAAGATTATATTTGATATTTTGTTCATTAAAATAATCAAATATATGCTTCATCGATTCTTGTCTTTTTTCTTTAAGTTCATCTAAATGGACGCCCGTACGTACAGAAGCTTTTAAATCTTTTTCGCTAACAACGTTATAAAGTGTGACTTCTGACCCTTCTCCAACAAGTTTAGCAATCTGTTCTAAAACTTTTTCATTTTTCATTTCTGTATTAATGCCAAACAAAATATTTTTATACATGATTACCACTCCTTTTACTCTATTCTAAACTAAGTGTTGCCCTATTTTCAATTTTTTACATTCTGAAAAATAATAAAATATTAATTTACTATAAATATTTTGTATATTTTATAATAGACCTAGATTTATTACCCAATTTACTATAAACTAAAAATAATTAATAAATAAAACAATTGTTTTACATTGATTATTTACTTGTGTATAAGGTTTTAAAATCATACATAGACAATTGTTTTTTATTAAAAAATAATACATAAAGGGGGAAATATTATGGCTAATTCTAATCAATCAGATCAGAATCCTTTCAACCAAAACACCTCAGAACAACAAAACGCACAACAAAATAATCCATTTAATGATTCTACTGATGGTAATAATCATCAGCAAGAGCAACGCCAATCGGGAGATGGCAAAGGCTCTAGTATGAAACCTTGGTTCTTTGGCTGTGGTGGATGTTTAATAGTATTCATTATTTTAGCAGTTATTTTGGGTGCATGTGCTGCTGGCCCAATTAAAGACCAAATTGACGAGTTCACAAATAAGAGTACTGAAGAAAAATCTACTGAAGAAGAATCTACAGATGAGGAAACTACTGAAGAAGAATCAACTGAAGAGGAATCAACTGAAGAAGAGTCTACTGAAGAGGAAACTACTGAAGAATCTACAGACGAAGATGATGATTCATCTACTGTTACTAGAAACACAACAGTAGGAAACTCAATTAGTGCAATCGGTACAAAAATTACAGTTGAAAAAGCTGAATTTGTTGAACCAACTAATAAATATAGTAAACCTTCTAAAGATAAAATATTAAAAGTTTCTTACAAACTAGATAATGTTAATAACTCAAGTTTAATCGTTGGTGATACTAACTTCGGAATTACAGCTGATGGTAGTAGAGTTTCAAAATTCTATGGTATGGATGATGAAAATGATGGATTTTCATTTAGTTTAAAACCTGGTGAGTCAGATACAGGTTATGCATACTATGATGTACCAGAAGCGGATCAATATGACGTACAATTACAATTACGCTCATCAGATAAACGTTACAAAATGAAATGGGAAATTGATGAAGACGACATAAAATAATCAAAAAAGAGCAGGAATTTATTTTTTAAAATGAATTCCTGCTCTTTTTATACTATAAAGAAATAATAATTCAATTAATTATTATTTCTTAAATTTATCGATAACTTCATTTGCTTTATTTTTTGCGTTTTCTACCGCTTCTTTAGCTTTACCAGAAGTTTTATCTTTTTTACCTTCATTTTCTAGCTCTTTATTATCTGTTGCATTACCAACTGTTTCTTTAACATTACCTTTTGCTTGTTCGAATTTGCTTTCGTCTGCCATTTTATATCACCCTTCATAAATCATAATTGAATGATTATCCATTCTATATAATTTATACCCAATAACATACTTTATAAACATCTTATTTAATTGATTGGTAATTAAAAACTTCCTTAATTGATCTATTATCTATGAAACTATGATTTAAAAATTAAATTAGGGGTAAACATTTAATATATACTAAAGGAGGTATTTTTTTATGGCAACTCAATATGAAACAAAAGCAACAAACACAGGTGGACGTAAAGGTCATGTTTATACAGATGATAAAGCAATTGATGTAGACGTGTTACCACCACAACAGGCTGATGGTAACGCTACAAACCCTGAACAACTTTTCGCTGCGGGTTATGCTTCATGTTTCAATGGCGCTTTTGATTTAATTTTAAAACAAAACAAAGTACGTGACGCTGAACCAGAAGTTACTTTAACTGTACGTTTAGTAGATGACGAAAATGCTGAAAGCCCAAAACTAGAAGTAGATATTGATGCTAAAGTTAAAAATGTATCTCAAGAAGACGCAGAAAAATATTTAAAAGATGCTCATGATTTCTGTCCTTACTCAAAAGCGACTAGAAATAATATAGACGTTAAATTAAATGTTGAAGCTGTTTAATAATTATAAAAAAAGCATCGGGTGAAATCACCCGATGCTTTTTTCTTATGATTTGTTTGTTTCTTCTTCCTGATTCCACCATAATGCATCTTTTGGATTTTCATATACTTCTTGTAAGTCTTCTTTATTATCAACATTCGGATATGATCCTCTTAGTGATTTGTTTGAAGTTGTTTTGAACATAAACAAGAATATGACTAATCCTACTACATTTATAAATGTTAAATAATATGACGGTGCAATTTTTTGACCAGTTGTTTCTACTAAAGTTGTTAAAATAAATGGTGTTAAACCACCAAAAATTGCTGCACCTATGTTATATACAAGAGATAGTGTTCTTAGTCTAACTTTTGTATAGAATATGCTTGGTAACACTGATGGCATAACGCCTTCAAATGTAGACATAAATAATGCAATAATGAATAATCCTGCAATGACTACTGGAATGGATGGAATACTCATCAACCAGAAAGCTACCACTGAGAGTAAACTAAATCCTATTAGTCCAAATAAAATTGTGTTCTTATTTCCAACTTTATCACTGTACCAACCAAAGAAGAATACTGCCGGTATCATTGCTGCCATAGTTAAAATACTTAGCATACTACTCATGGTACCACCTAAATCTATCGTACCATTCAGGAACGAAGGCATATATGATAAAACCATATAGTTTGCTACATTTAAGAATGCTACACCAGCGAAACAAACGATTATATCTCTCCAATATTTTCTAAATATATCTTTATAAGAATACTCAAGTTCTTCTTGTTCTTCGAGAGTTGTTTCATAAGCTGGACTTTCATCTAAATTATTTCTTAAATACACACCAATGATTCCTAATGGTGCCGCAACAATAAATGGAATTCTCCACCCCCATGAAGCCATTTGTTCATCATTCAGTACAGCATACATAATACCTACGAGTGCTGCAGCTAATATACTTCCAGACAACGTTCCGATTTCAAGTCCGCTTCCTAACTTACCTCTTGTTTTATCTGGCGAAATTTCGGCTATGTATGTCATCGCACCTGCATACTCACCACCAGTTGAGAATGATTGTACCATTCTAACAATTAATAATAAGATTGGTGCCCAAATCCCTATTTCATGTTGAGTAGGCAAAAGACCTAAAGCTAGTGTTGATAGTGCCATCATAATAATAGTTGTCGATAGCACAACTTTACGCCCATGTTTATCTCCAAGATGGCTAAAGAATATGCCACCAATTGGTCTAACAATAAAAGCAAATGCAAATACTGCAAATGTTGATGCAAGTTGAATTTCTTTTGGCATGTTACCAAAGAAGTTCATACTTATAATAACTGCTAATTGAGCATAAAGACCGAAGTCAAACCACTCAATTGCATTACCAATCCCTGTTGCGACGACAGTTTTTTTAGTTTTACTAGCGTCTACAACATTAACGTTCTTTTTCTTGAATTTCATAATTTTATAAACACTCCCCATTTTGTCTATATATTCATATAGCCTATTAAAATGTTTTTAATCAAAAAAACTGAAATTTATAAAAAATATCTCACAATCCTATTCAACTCATGTTTAAAATTAATAAAAATAAATAAAGCACTCCGTTGAATAAATTACATTAAAGTAATCTATTCAACGGAGTGTTTAATTCGTTATATTTTTTTAGCTAATTCAGTCATAAAATCAAAGAATCCATCTCGGTCTACATCATTCACAATATTAACGATTCTTCCTTCTTCACTTTTGAAAGTACGACCCTGACTAGGTCCATGAGTGATTACAGATAATTTTTGTTCTTCTTTCTCTACAATTTCTGGTTTGCCAACGTACGTAGTTGTTAATACATCCCATAAGAAGTACGTAGAATTCGTAACAAAGTGTGTTAATGGTGGTACTAGCGCATAACAAATACCTAGAAAATCTACACCTTCAAATTGTCTTTCGTTTGCCCAACGTTTACGAATGTCCGGAGTTAATGGTACTTTGTTTGTACTTTCCAGTGCTACCATATCAATCGGTAAATTCGTATCAAATACTGTTTGAACAGCTTCTGGATCCCAAAAAGCATTCCACTCTGCTGTTCCATCATGTTCAGGTTCTTCTACATTTCCTTTATCCAGCAAAGTTCCACCCATCCAAACTACTCTTTCAATACGTTCTTCTATTCTAGGTTCAACTTTTAAGCTTTTAGCTAAATCAGTTAAAGGGCCAGTCAATAACATTGTGACTTTTTCAGAACTATTCATGACTTTCTCTATAATATCTTCATAAGCTTCATTTTCAGAAATAGTAGACTTAATATCTACATCTTCATTTAAAATCGGCATTGCATCTACAAAAAATGCATGCATTCTCCAATCTTTAGGAAAAGGATTTTTACCTCTTTCTTGCGAAGAAGCGACATCTAATTGCTGTGATGAAAATCGATTAATAATTTTACAGGACGCATTCGTTGCTGGTTCAACATAGCAATCTGCACCAATAGCGCTAACACCAATTAAATTCACATCATCCATTTGTAATAACAAAAATAATGAAATTAAATCATCGACGCCACCATCATGGTTGAAATATACTGTCTGCATTAATTTACCTCTTTCTACTATTTCAAATATAAATATTCTTCTAATTCAATTATCGTTCTTCAGACGAATTTGAATCACGCTGAGATTGCTTCTGCTGTGCTGCTCGTTCTTTTTCTTTTTGTGCTGCCTCTTGTGCTGCTCGTTGTTTTTCTTGTTGTGCTGCTTGGTCTTTTTGTTGCTGTTGTTGTTTTTCTCGTTCCGCTGCAGCTTGTTCTTGCTCTCGTCGTTTCTGTTCTGCTGCTGCCTGTTCTTTTTCTTTTTGGGCAGCTGCTTGATCTTGTTCTTTTTGAGCTGCTGCTTTTTCTTCAGCTGCTTCTTGTTGTTTCTTCTCTTGCTCAGCAGCTTTTTTATCTGCTTCCTCTTTAGCTGCTTTATCTTCGGCAGCTTTTTTATCCGCTTCTTCTTTTGCTGCTTTATCTTTAGCCGCTTTATCTTCAGCATCTTTTTGACGTTTCTTCTCTGCTTCATCTAATTTTTTCTGTTCTTCTGCAGAATTGTTAGGTTGTTCAACAGTTTGTTGTTCTTGTGGTGGCACCACTTCTTCAGTTGTTCTTTCATTATTCAAATCTTCTTTAATATCTTTTTTCGCTATAGTCCAATTTGCTTTATATTCTTTTTTAGATGGTTTAAAGTCCATATTTACTTGATACTTATCCATATCCGCTACATCATAATATAAATAGCTAGATTTAGTCTCACCTTTTTCTAGTTGATGTTGGAAACCACCTTTATTATCTTTCATACCATTAAACTGTGGCTGTACTTCTCCATCAATTGTTAAATTAAAATTAGAATTATCTATAAATTTTTTATCTTTCTCTAAATTTTTGAATTTATAATTGATTTTTAATATTTTGCCGTTTTGAGAATATGAATAACCATCATCAGGCAGAACAAACTCAGCCTTAGTGACCGTTACTTCTAAACCATTAGCGATAATTTTGTCACCTAACTTTAAATCTTTTAAGTCTTTCTTAGGTGTATCAGATATATGTTTAACTTCCTTTGGCTTGTCTTCTTTGAATAATTGTTTGTATGAATATTCTTTATCAAAAGACAAACTCACAAAAATACAAACAAAGCTTATAACACCAACTACAAATAGCACGATTGTACTTGCTAAATAGCTGCTATACTGTTTTTCTTTGGCATATTTTATTACTGTGATAGCCAAAGTAACAATAAAGGCAATGGATATAACTACCCATAACAACACAAAAAGTATACTGCTCATTTTTTCTCTCCTCTTAGATTGATTAGTTATTTTATCATAGCATGAATTAATCAAAATAATAGTATTAAACTAAATTATCACTCACTATAATTGACCAATTCTTTCAAAAGTTAATTCATATAATTCTTTATCATCTAAATTAACAAAACTATCAATCGAGATTCTATATTCATTAGATGAGCGTTTTTTAGATACCTGACCATTATACTTCAACTCAATCGTCATATTAGTTTCATAACCATTATTTTCAATAGTATCACTAAACTCAGAGAGTACTTTTTGATTAATAGGAATTAAATAAAACTGATTGTTAGGTAAAATGTTAATACGTTTCCTTTGAAGTATTTCTTCATCATTTAACTTTAATATAACTTCAATATCTTTCGCCGAGCCACCACCTAAATTTAATAATTTAAATGCCGTGTTCACATACTCATGGTCAGAAGCAGTCAAATTCATCACTTTAATCCCACGCTTATGCTTTTCTAAAATAATCTGATCAAAGGATAAATAAGGAATAAAAGATATTTTAATTTGACGAATTTGGATCATAACAGATATAAAATATAAAATGGCCATTATAAACGTACCAATAGAACCAATAGCTTGAATAATATTTATCATACTTTCACCTCTCTATAAAAACCTTGTTCTATTTTATACCCACTTCGAAATTGCTAAATCATATATGTAATAGAATTAAAAAAGGTTCGAGTACTGTTTAACGAGTATCGAACCTTTTAATATCACCTTTTAATATTCTTCTTTTAAAATACTATATATTAATGAATCTCTATAACCATCTTTTAATTTTATATCTTGTCTTAATATCGCTTCATGTTTCATACCTAACTTTTGTAAAACGATTTCTGAAGCTGAGTTACGTATATCAGTTGAAGCCCATATTCTATTTAATTTAAGAACTTTAAATCCATATTTTATAATAGTTCTTCCAATATCAGTTGCTATACCGTTACCCCAATATTCTGGGTGTACAATATAACCAAGTTCTCCACTTTGATTTTTTGTGTCACTAACCAGTTGTATCGCACCAATAACTTTATCAGTATCAGCATCTACAATGACATTGTACATCCAATTTTCATCTCGGTTTAATAACATTTCCACAAATTCTTCAGTTTCTTCATAAGATTGAGGCTCCCATGATTGATATTGACTCACTTCAGGTTTATTAGCATATGCATGAATATCTTCTATATCTGAACGTTTTAAATCTCGTAAATAGTAATCCATTAGATATCCTCCAATTAGTTTATGTATTATTATGATTGGGAATATCTTATCACAATTCTCTTTTTAATACCAAACTATCCTTATAAGTTTACTATGTTATAGATGAGATAATGCGTTTCCGGGTCAATAATTTTTTTTATCGGCCTGTATTTCGTGTTTCCGGGTCGATAAATTTTTTTATCGGTCCGTATTTCGTGTTTCCAGGTCGATAATTTTATTTATCGGCCTGTATTTCGTGTTTCCGGGTCGATAATTTTATTTATCGGACTGCATTTCTCATTTCTGGACCGCTATTTTTATTTATCGGTCTGTATTTCGCGTTTCTGGACCGGTAATTTTATTTATCGGTCCGTATTTCTCATTTCTGGACCGCTATTTTATTTTATCGGTCCGTATTTACCAATTCATATCTCATCATATCTTCATCATAATAACTTACACCATCAAAAATAGCTTTTGGTTCTGTAGCATACTTTTGAAACCCCATTTTTTTATAAAATTCTATCGCTCGCTTATTATTAGAAAGAACACTTAAATCTATAAACTTTAATTCATTTAACTCTGATGCTAGTTGAATCAACTTATTGACAACTCTACTAGCTATACCAGTACTACGGTAATCAAGATGACAATACATTGCCACTAAGTTCCCTTTATGGTTAAGTTTTTTAACAGGCTCTCTATAAAAAGTTGCTACACACACTAATTTATCATCTTCAAATCCACCGATTGTAAATTTCATATCGCTTGATTCTAGACGTTTTTCAAATTTACTTAGTGGATAACTTATTTCAATTTCATATAAAGAAGCAAATGCTTGTGCATCAGTTTGTAAACTTAGCAATCTTAGATCTCTAAATTCAATAACATCATTTTTATTTAATAGACGCACTTCCATGCCAACACTCCTTTACTCACTAAAGTAATATACGTTTCCTGCCCCGTCATAATCATCTAGTTCTGGGTCGTGTTTGAGTCCTAATTTTTCTGCTGTTTTTATGGATGGTGTATTTTCCTTTTTAGTTAATGCTACTATTTTATATTGGTTCTCAGTGATTTCTTTTACATGCTCTATTATTTTTTGGCTTGCTTCTGCTACAAGTCCTTGTTTAGTTTGCGCTGCTTCTATGCTGTAATATATATTCAAATAAGTTTGACCTTTTATATTTTTAAATTGTAATCCACATATACCAAATGGTTCATAGTAGTCTTTTTTTATTAGTACATAATATCCGAATCCGTGTTCTTTATAGTGTTTAATCCACTCTGACAATGTTTCTTTAAATGCTTCTTTATCTTCTACTGGACCTGCTGGATTATATTTTTGATTTAAAGGATCATGATGTACTTCAAATAATTTATCAAGATATGTATTTGCTGGTGGTACGAGTTTAAGTCGCTCTGTTTCTAAGATCATCTGAATTCCCCTTTTTACAACAATTTTATTTTATATCATACCATTAAGCATAAAAAATACCCACCAATTAAGGTAGGTACTCATCAAAATGCATTTATTTTACTCTTTCAATAATTTCACTTAAATTTTTAAGACTACTATCTATTTCATTTATACTGGTTGGTATTTTATATATAATCTGGTTATTTTTAAATTTTTAAATTATTATAATATATAGAAGCTTAAATTAAGCCTTTACTCTAAAAGAATATCATTAAAGAAAGGTGTTCATTATGATACAACCTATAATCCACGGATTTTTATTAGCCTTAGGACTCATTTTACCTTTGGGTGCACAAAATGTATTTGTATTTAATCAAGGAGCAAATCAAAAACGCTTAATCGGTACTTTGCCTGTGATCATTACAGCTGGTCTATGTGACACTTTTTTAATAGTTCTTGCTATATTAGGTGTTTCTTTAATATTAATGTCACTTCCAATTTTACAAATTGTGATATATATTGTCGGACTTGTATTTTTATTATATATGGCTTGGTCGTTATGGCATGAAAAGCCAGATCACTTAAAAACGTATAATTCTATGAGCGCTAAAAAACAAATAGGGTTCGCTTTATCCGTATCATTGTTAAACCCTCATGCTATTATGGATACTATTGGTGTTATTGGTACAAGTGCAACCGTATATTCAGGAACAGATAAACTTTTGTTTAGTATCTCCACTATTGTCGTTTCTTGGCTGTGGTTTATTTTGCTAGCTATACTTGGGAAACTACTCGGTTCTATCGATAAAACCGGGAAATATATTATAATATTGAATAAATTTTCAAGCATTATCGTATTAATCGTTAGTCTAATTATAATCAAAAATATTTTATCCATTATTTTTTAAAATTAAAGAGAGCGGAATAGAAATCTAATTTATTGAAAAGATTTCTATTCCGCTCTCTTTACTCATATTAATCAAGACAACTGCCATACATATGGGTCATGTAATTGTGACCAATCTGCATCTATTTCATGTGAATTAACTAAACATTTATCTAATGATTTTGTTATTTCTTCTACATTTAAATTACTGCCTATGATAACAAATTGTGTTTCTCTATCACCGTATTCAGGATCCCAGTTTGCTTTTACTTCTGGTCTTTCATCTAATATTTCTCTTTTTTGTTGTTCGTTCATAGCATCAACCCAATATGTAATTGGATGAATATTAACGAATGAACCTGCTTGTGAAAACAAACATGCAACATGGTTATACTGTGCTAACCAGACTATACCTTTCGCTCTAATAATATTGTTTTCCATATTTTCCATCCATTGATTAAATCTCTCAGCATGAAATGGCAATCTTCTTTTATATACAAAAGATGAAATACCATATTCCTCAGTTTCTGGCGTATGATTAGCATGTCCACCTTCAGTTAATTCTTTAATCCATCCTGCTGATTGACTCGCTTTTTCATAATCAAATAATCCTGTATTAACAACTTCAGTTAATGAAACATCTGCAAAACTTGTTTTAATAAATTTGGCACTTGGCTGTAGTTTTCTTAAAATGATTTCAAGTTGTTCTAAGTCCTTGTCTGCTACTAAATCAGCTTTATTCAAAATAAGCACATCACAAAATTCTATTTGATCAATCAATAAATCAGAAATAGATCTTTCATCATCTTCACTGACACCTTCATCTCTATCTTTCAATAAGTCTTCTGAATACATATCATTTACAAATCTATGAGCATCAACAACTGTTACCATTGTATCTAATCGACATATACTTGTTAAATCTATACCTGATTCATCATCTATATACGAAAAAGTTTGTGCGACAGGTACTGGCTCAGAAATACCTGTCGATTCTATAACGATTTGATCTACATCTCCTCGTTTTACGATTTTTTCAACTTCGATAAGCAAATCTTCTCTTAACGTACAACAAATGCAGCCATTTGATAACTCTACTAGCTTTTCATCTGTCCTAGAAATGCCTCCACCTTCAACTACTAAATCTTTATCTATATTAATTTCACTCATGTCATTCACGATTACTGCAATTTTCAAACCTTCTCTATTCTTCAAAATATTATTCAATAGTGTTGTTTTGCCAGAACCTAAATAACCACTCAATACTGTAACTGGTACTTTATTCAAAATACTTCCCTCCCAATACAACTATTTTTCATGTTCATCTTTATTTTTACCAACTAGATTTTTTCAAACCAGGTATTTGACCTTTATGTGCATATTCTCTTAAAGCAATTCTAGACATACCGAACTTTCTATAAACCCCTCTTGGTCTACCAGTTACTTGGCATCTGCGTGTAATACGTGTAGGAGATGCGTCTCTAGGAAGTTTTTTCAAGCCTTCATAATCATTGTTAGCCTTTAACTCTTCACGTTTCTCTCTGTATTTCTCTACCATTTGTATACGTTTTTGTTCTTTTGCAATTTTTGATTTTTTTGCCATTTTTATATACTCCTTTTTATTCATTAATGATTAAAGACTGAGACAACAAATTGGCCCAGTCTTGAAATCGCATATTAACGTAAGTAAAGTAGTCATTTCATCTCTCGGAGGTAAATCGTAATGACTACGTTTTAAATATAATACATAATTTTATTTTTGGCAAGTAAAAATTTTTATTTTTTCTTCAGTTATTTTTGAATAAAAAAAGTGAAACAGAAATCTAATTTACTAAATAGATTTCTGCTTCACTCAAGATTATATAAATTATTCAACTTTCCATACATTAAAACCATGTAATTGACTATTCGTATCATATTTCAAATCTTCTTTACCATAAAAAGTATAAGTTTGACCTTCTTTTAAATTTTTATGGTCATAATCAATAAGAAAATAAGAATCTTCGTCTTCACCGGTACCTTTTGTAACTTCTACAACTTTGTTACCAGCTTCACTATTACTTATTTTATTAACCTTAGCATTTGTTATTTTTAATAATTGATTGTGATTATAAGTTTCATGCTTATATTTATCATAATCAACTTCTTTAGAATGATTCATTTTATTTTGAGCATACTCACTCACTTGAGCCTTTGCTACATTACCATCAAAATTTATTTTTGACTGATGATCTTGCATTGGTTCAGTTGAGACAACTGCCACAGCACATCCTAAAGTTAAGAAGAATAACACAATGGTACTTAGCAAAGGAACTCTAAACCTAGTATTTCTAATTGCTTTAACTACCGTCATGCCTAACATCACACTAAAAGCCATTAATACTAAAATTCCTAAAACGCTAAATAGAAAACTTTCCATTTTCATTACTCCCTTGATTTATTAACTATTATATTTGTACATAATAGAGTATCTATAATATTATTTCATCTATTTTGTTTCAAGTTTCGAAATAAATCAAGATTATAAATTGTTTTAGAAGCGGCTGGGACAAATTAATCTACGTTTTATCTCATTTTTTCTAAAAAGTCTTATTTCTGTCCTATTAACTTATAAAAGCGCTCTTTATCATTTGCTCCGATTGAATTAAATAGTAGTACATATTATGATTTATATGAATAAAGATTACTATAGGAGGTTTCTATGTCTCAGTTAAAATCATTTTTAGAAACTAAACAGATTTATATATATATTGTTTTTATATTACTAGGCATATTTTGTGGCCTCTTTTTTGAAAATACTAAACAAATTTTTGAACCTTCTATTTCATTTCTTATCGCTATTTTAATGTTTGGTATGTTTTCTCAAATACCTTTTTTAACTTTACGAAATAAAGTATTGAATTCAAGGTTTATTTTCGCACTTATTTTATCAAATTTTATATTAATTCCTATACTTGTTTTTGTACTGGTTGTAGTTTTTAATGTTACATCAACACCGCTTCTTATCGGTATTTATTTAGTACTACTTACGCCTTGTATTGACTACGTTATTGTATTTACTAAACTAGGACACGGTAATGCTGAACTCATGTTGATTTCTACTCCGATATTATTTATTTTACAAGTATTATTATTACCTATCTATTTTTGGATATTTTTAAATCAAGATTTTTCTCAATATATTGATATTAAACCTTTCTTGAAAGCATTTATATTATTAATTATTTTACCTTTATTAATTGCCATTATCCTGCAATTTTTAAGCAAAAAATCTAATAAAATGATAAATATATTAACTCTGTCTGAATGGATACCTGTACCATTGATGGCTTTAGTGTTAACGACCGTTATTGGTTCTCAAATTTCGAAAATTGTTACTGATTTACAAGTTGTACTGTCAGTTGTACCGCTCTATTTATGCTTTATGATTTTAGCACCTTTCATAGGATATCTGTCAGGGAAGATTTTCAATTTAAATGTAACCTTAAAAAGAACCTTGGCCTTTAGCTCAAGCACACGAAATGCATTAGTCGTTTTGCCACTAGCTTTATCGCTACCTATACAATGGTCAACAACCGTTACCACTGTTATTGTTACTCAAACGCTAGTCGAACTTATTGGAGAACTTGTTTATATTAAGGTGATACCTAGATTAATCGTTAAATAAAGTACAAACTTGTTTGCATATAAACATTAAAATTATGCATAAAAAAACTGTCGACAAAGTCTGACCTTTGTCGACAGTTTTAATTGTTTTATTGATATAGGCTTAACAAAACCTTGTATATAAATTAGTTTTCTATCCTATTTATTTCAAATTCAATACTTGTCCTACTGTTAAGTCATTTGAACTTAAATCATTGAGTTCTTTAATTTCAGCTACACTTACGCCGCTTCTTTGAGAAATATTATATAATGTATCTCCTGATACGACTGTATGTGTATCTCCAGTAATTGTATCACTTGATTCATTCAACTGGTTATAGTGCTTTTGAACTAGACTATAAAACTGATTCATATCATATCCCCACTGGCTAAAGTAATTAATAGGATCAGTATGATCTGTTCCACCATAATATTGACTTATTGCGTTATGACTTATAACTGTTCCTGTCCCCTCATTATTATCAGCTAATGATGGTTTCAGTCCATTTTGATCTAACATTTTAGCTGTTAAGTATGCTTGGTTATTTACTGATTTAGCAAACTGATCGAATGTACTAGACTGTGCCAACTCTATTTGATAGAAATAGGGATTTGCTTTTGCACCAGCCCCCCATGCTAAATAATCACTTGAGGCTGTTTGCACAATTTTACTACTACCTGCATAAGCATGGACAAAGGCACTTTCGTAGTTATTATACATATAATTAATTTCTTCATCGATCGTACTATTAGAATTTGCTGTTTCATGAATAATCACGCCAATAAATTTATCTGACTTGTAATCATATTTTGGCAAACTATTCATTCTAGAATCTTGCGTAATCGCTGAAGGCTTAATATTATTTTTATCAATATAACTATTTACGTTTTGATAAGCTTCATTTGTATTGCGATTTGTTTCCATATCTGTTGAATTCTTTTCAGCAACTTTATTATGTAATTTTAAATCTTCGTCTGTTAATATGTTAGTTAATTCTTTTGGGTTCATCTTCTGTGCTTGTTCAAAACTAATTGATTTGCTTGTGTTCTCAGTCTGTTCATTATTTTTCTCATCCGCATTTACATAAAAATGAGATTGAGAAAGTAATAAACTAGATGTCAAAATTAAAGCTGTTCCAAACTTATACTTCATAATAATCCCCCTTAGATTTTATTGTTACATTGTATTACAAAATATAATTAATTAATATAGTTGAAGAATATTTCGCTATATTAAATATTTATTACAAACAATATATCATTCCATTCAAAACACCAAATCCCCATCTACCTGTTTATCAACATGATAAATATATTACTTTTTATACGACTTTTCACTTTACAAAACAGAACGTATGTTCGTATAATAAAGATACTATATGACTGGGGTGATTTTTATGTATGACTACAGTTATTGCTTAAATCGGGATATTTTATGTGTAGATTTGAAGAGTTTCTTTGCTTCTGTGTCTTGTATTGAAAAGGGTCTAGACCCATTAACAACGAAGCTTGCTGTTGTTGCTGATACGAAACGTCCAGGTTCTGTCGTACTTGCTTCTACACCACCATTAAAAGCAATTGGCATTAAAACGGGATCTCGTTTATTTGAAATTCCTCAACGTAAAGATATTTATGTTATTAATCCATCTATGAAAAAGTATATTCAACTATCAACTCAAATTAGTAAAATTGCTTTAGATTATGTAGCACCTGAAGATTTTCATCAATATAGTATAGATGAGTTTTTTATGGATGTTTCAGAATCATATCATTTGTTTGCTCATTCTCCTTTTTCACTGGCTATGCAGTTGCAAGAACGTATATTTAATCTTGCCCATATTCGCAGTACGATTGGAATTGGTTCGAATATGTTACTTGCTAAACTATCTATGGATATTGATGCTAAACATACCCAACTCGGTATATCAGAATGGCGTTATGAAGATGTTCCTAATAAAGTTTGGTCAATTCAACCTTTAAGAGAAATGTGGGGTATCAATAGACGTACAGAAGCTAAGCTCAACAAAAAAGGTATATTTACAGTAGGTCATTTAGCTAACTATCCAGTTGAATATTTGAAGCGGGACTTTGGCGTTATTGGTGTTGACTTACATTTACACGCTAATGGTATAGACGAAAGTATGATTAGGCAGCCACATAAGGCATATGATAAATCTTTAGGAAAGTCTCAAATACTCATGCGTGATTACAGTATGAATGAACTCAAAACTGTATTAAACGAACAAGTAGATGAAGTTTATTATAGATCCAGAAAGTTAAACTTATACCCTACTCGAATAAGTGTTAGTGTTGGCTATGCTGATATAGGCGGTGTTCGTAAACAATTTACAAATAAGAATGGGTTTATGAATACTTACGTCATCGTAAATTTATTATGGGACTATTTATCGAAACAATTAGAACCTAATCGACTTTATCGAACAATTGCTATTTCATTTGGTAAGTTTATTCCAAATCAAATTAAACAATTATCTTTATTTGACGATCCATTTCAAGTTAAGACAGAAACAATAGAGAATCATTTAGATTTTATACGTATGAAATATGGAAAGAATATCGTAATGCGAGGTTCAAGCTTATTAAACAGTGGTACATTGTTAGAAAGAAAAGATTTAATCGCAGGCCATAAAGCTTAATATTTTAAAAATATGTTATATACAAACAGCAGTAAAACATTGAATTTATCAAATATTTTCCAAATAATTACTTTAAATGTGTATTTTTCCAATTTATATTTTAAAGATGCGTTTAAACATCCTTCACTTTGGATATATAAGAAGAAGTGCAAAAATAGGAGGTAATTATTATGGGCTTTATATTAATGTTAATCGTCGGCGGTTTAATCGGCTGGCTTGCAGGAGTTATTTTAGGTAAAGATGTTCCAGGTGGAATTATTGGTAACATTATTGCAGGTATTATCGGTTCAGCAATTGGTGGATCATTATTAGGAGATATGGGACCAGTATTTGGTGGAATTGCAATTATTCCAGCATTAATCGGTTCAATCATCTTAATCTTAGTACTTTCATTTATTTTAAAAGCAATCAGAAAATAAATTGCTTTAAGAGCCGAGACAATTAATTGTCTCGGCTCTTTTTTGTGTATGGAGAAAGTGAACTTTGTGGGAATAGACTTGATTGTGTCGCTTGAAGTGCATATGTCGTTTGATGCTTAGATTGCACTGCTTAGACTGCGCTTACTAGCAGAATTACGAATTGTGCTCCTTAGATACTAGTTCTTACGGACATTTCTTGGAATTATGTCTCTAACAACACCTCTTACGGACATTTCTCAGAATTTTGTCCCTAACAACACCCCTTACGGACACTTCTCGGAATTATGTCCCTTACAACACTTCTTACGGACATTTCTCAGAATTATGTCCCTTACAACACTTCTTACGGACATTTCTCGGAATTATGTCTCTAACGACACTACTTATAAGATATTACAATCAAAAAGGCCATAAAAAAACTGTCAACAAAGTCCCCTCTGTTGACAGTCCAACACTTCACAATATAATTATGATGTGTTTATTAATTTACATATATACGAATAAATATTTTCAAAACCACTCTAGGTAAATAGCTTTGTACTCATTAAATACCCGGCGTATTGTATAAATAAACATTGAATTTACAATACTTTCAAAAAAGTTTAATAATTTTTACCATTAATTAGCCTTTATTCGTACCTTTGTTAAATAATTTACGAATAAATCTAAATATAAGCGCTGTACCTACATATCTTAGAATACGTCTTACCACATTACCCATCTATATCAACTCCTCATACATAGCTTTTATTTGGTTATTAACCTTCTTTACTTCTATTACCCGAGAACAGATTATTATACACATAAAACTTATAATTAAATATATTCAAATATTTAATACTTAGTATAAGTATGTAATAATAGTACTAGGTACTAAATATAGAGATAAATAAGGTGATAAAAGTGATTTCTTACGCAAAAATAACAGCTCAAGGTGCTTATGTTCCTGAAAAAGCAATGAACAATTAAGATTTCGAAAAAATTGTAGACACATCAGATGAATGGATACAACAAAGAACAGGAATTATAGAACGTCGAATTGCCAAAGATAATGAATATACCAGTGATTTAAGTTATAAAGCAGTTCTAGATTTACAACAAAATTATAATGTTGATTTAAGTGATGTGGATATGATTATCAACGCAACATTAACACCTGATTACAAAACACCAAGTGTTGCGTCATATATTCAAGCTAAATTAGGACTTGAGAATGCTGGTGCAATAGATATTAATGCTGCTTGTGCAGGTTTTACATATGGTTTAAATATAGCAAATGGACTTATAACTTCAGGTCAAAATAAAAAGATTTTAGTCATAGGTTCTGAAACATTATCAAAAATAACTGATTATACGGATAGAAACACATGCATATTATTTGGCGATGGCGCTGGTGCATTTTTAGTTGAATATTCCGAAGATGATCCAAGTTTTATTACGAGTAGTTTTGGCTCTGATGGTAATAAAGGTGGTAATTTATATTGCTCAGAATTATCTAAAGAAATGTTTAACGAAGAATTAGAAAATCCCGGTTTCGTTGTTCAGAACGGAAGAGGCGTTTATAAATGGGCTGTTAGTACGGTCCCTAAAATTGTAAGTAATACACTCGATAAATCTAGTTATACAATAGATGATTTAGATTGGTTTGTACCTCATAGCGCAAATGCTAGAATGATTGAATCTATTTGTGAAAAGTCTAAAATTCAAAAAGACCAAACTTTAATGAGTCTTGCACACTATGGAAATACTTCTTCAGCAACAATACCATTATCCATTAACCTAGCAATTTCAGAAAACAAGATTAAAAAAGATGATCTTCTAATGCTAGTAGGATTTGGTGGAGGATTAACTTATTCATCTGTTTTAATTAAATGGTCAATATAATAAAAATAATACCCACTCTTAATTATTAAAAGAGCGGGTATTATTTATTTTGTGATTTATTCATTAAGTAAATATATCTTAACAAACAATATTACCTAAACTTCTCCATTCTATGGATACCTTCGTCGTCTTTTTCTTTAATACCATCTTTGAAATCATATCCATACTTTCTGTAAAACTGAACTGCAGTTACAGAAGCGGGTATTTCAATACGCTTTGCACTTTTAAAGTAATAATCATTTTCTAGTGTTTCAATAATTAATTTGCCAATACCTCTACCTTGATATTCTGGAGAAACAAAAATCGTAAATAAACTACTTTCAGTTTCACTACCCCAATACGGACCAATAGCTCCAGTTGCTATAATTTTAAAATTATCTTCAAATAAATAAAAATTCGTGAAGCTCGCTCTTTCTATTATAGATTCAGGTGTAATCGTCCTAACTACCTTCTCTATTTCTTCAATAGATTCATCTTTGATATTTGTCGTTCTCAACGTATGTATGATCAAGTCACATACTTCTTGAGCATCTTTTGTTTCAAACATTCTGATTTTCATGATGTCACACTCCTAGATTTCACCTATTCGATTATATTGAGATAAATGATTTATTTTATTATATTCAAGAACCTCTACTTTCTCATCAGTCATTTCAAGTGATGTAATCCCACCATTTGTAAGTTTAATCTTCCCTGTACCAATTTCTCCATGAGAATAATGATACAAGATCGCATTAATAAGCGCTCCATGAGATACAATAAGTACGTTTTTATTTCTATATTTATTTTGTACTATATCTAACCCTTTAGAGAATCGTGTTTTAAAACTAGATTCTTCTTCTTGATTTGGATAAACGCGATCAGGATATAATTTTAAACGTTCATCTAACGTCATACCTTCAGCATCACCGAAAGATAATTCTATAAACTCTTCCATTACAATTAAATCTACATTAATCTTCTCTTGAACAATTTTCGCTGTATCTTGCGCCCTTTTTAATGGACTCGTTACAATGTAATCTATATTTAAATTCGTTAAAAACTCACTACTCTCTTTAGCTTGACGAACACCATTAGAATTAAGCGGAATATCAGTCCTACCTTGAATCCTTCCCATTACATTCCAGTCCGTTTCACCGTGTCTTAAAAAATATAAATTTGTCATAATCATGACCTCTCTATAAAATGATTTAAAATCAATTGTACCATTTATAAAATGACAGTTCACGAGATAACATGAACTCAAAATAGTTAATACATATAATACCAATACAATGATAAGAGCCTGAGATAATTAATTTGTCTCAGGCTCTTAAGGGTGTTTATTTATTAACTTGCTTCACATGCAAAGTTATCGCTGTCTCTATCATGTTTCGAGTCATATGCTGGATGTGTGCTTGGTACGCCGTTTGGATATACTTCTCTAAGTGCTGTACAGTTTGGATAAGATTCACTACCACTATTACTTTCTATACTTGGTGTTTCTGTCGTTGTCTCAAGTTCGCTTTGAACATCTGATGTACTTGATGTTGATTGTTCAGAAGAATGATCTTCTTCAAACGCACTTCCAAGACTCCAAACACCTAATTTTTGTTCTTTAGCTATTTCTTGTGCACTTTCTAACTGATTTAAATAACGTGTACTAGGTGGATAAACATATGCTACTTTTGCTAAACCTTCTTTAACTAATATTTCATTAACCATTTCGCCATCAACATATATGTATGCTAAATATCGTTGATACTTATCTTGCTCGCCACCTACATCAAATTCGACTTCAATTTTATTTGCATTAGTGAGTAATTCTTTCGTTCTATCTGAAGCTTCTTGCCCAAAAGGTTGTTTCCCGATTCGAGGATGCTTCGTTTCAGGTGTATCAATTAACAGGAATCTAAATGATTCTTTGCTGCCATTATAAATGAACTTAGCCGTATCCCCATCAACTGTTGATGCAAGCTCAACAGGTATTCTATCAGTCGTACCTGGCGTATATGACTTTTGTTCTTCTTTCTTTGTAGCAGTAGAAGTACTTTCCGTTTGTTCTACTTCAACTTTCTCTTCTGAACTTTCTACTGTTTCCTCTTCTTTAACTTGTTCTTTCTTATCTGATTCATTTTTCTCTTCAGATTTTTTCACTTTATCTTCAAGACGTTTATTTGTTTCTTCTAATTTTTTCTGTTCACTTTTTAACTTTTCATTTTCCTTACTAACTTGGTCATTTTCAGTATTATCTTCACTGCAACCACCTATGATAATCATCACGATAATAATACTTACAAACCATAACAGACCCTTTTTCATTATATTCTCTCCTAATTAAGTTATCATTATTTTAATAATACCAAATTTTTCAGAAATTAATATTAATATTTTAAAATATCGCTTAATTTAATAGAAAAAGATTATATTTACAATTTATGTGCAAAAAAAATAAAAACACCTTTACGATGTTTTTAATCAAATATTTTAAAAAGTAATTTTATAGCCCATCCAAACAACCTTGGAATAATAAAAACTGCACCTTTAATCAAATCCCAAATTATAAAAAACCCTTCAAAAAAATCCCAAAAACTAAATTTGTTCTCTTTATTCTTCTTATATTTTTTTCTCATAAATGCCCCCACAGATTAGATAATCATTCTAGTAAAAATAAATTCAATTACGAATTTCAGCCCTCTTAACATTTGAATAAAAACAAATATCATCGAAAATAAAAAGAATATTAATGAGGGTATCCCAATTTTCATCCCTTTATTCCAATTTTTGATGGAAACAATAAGAAATAAAGATATCAGTGATAAATAGGACATGCCAAGACCAATTGTAGTACCTGCTTTATTCTGATGTCTAAATTTACCCATTAAAGACTCATAAAAAACATCTCTAACCCCTAAATTTGAAGTATATATATCAAAACTAATACCAAGTATTACTAACAAAGCATTAAATATAACAACAATCCCAATAAATACACGAACCATTCGATCACCCTTTATATTATCAAATTTATGTAATAACAATTATAAAACAATAGTATTATAATTGTGCAATAAGGGCAACCTGCTGTAGCAACTTGCATCTAAAATATCATCTTATCTTTAGATCACAATTCTTTCATATAAAAATTTTCTAATACTTATGATAAAATATTAATAATAAATAAATTTGAAATATTTAGAAGAAACAATCGGAGGAAATATGTACTTATTATGTGGCATTATAATAACAATAGTAGGATTGCTAGTAATAATATGGGAAGGAAAAAGTATTTTCAACATTTTTCTATTTTCGTTTGGTGTACTATTAACCCTATTTGCTATATTAAAATTTTTAAGTGAAATGTTTTTCAGATGAAAAAATATAATAAGTAAGAAAATCTCTCAACCGTAATGATTGAGAGATTTTTTGTTTGATCGAATTAATAATTTCAACTTTATAATTGCCTTTCTTGTTATATAGGATTAATATCAATTTATCTCATATAAAAGGTGATATAACATGAACACTATATCTAAATTAACGATACTTTATCTTACACTATTTTTGACTACAACAATTGTTGGCTCCATATTGCTTTATTTACCGATAACAGGAAGAAAATCTATCCACTTTATAGATGCTTTCTTTGTTGCTACAAGTGCTTTTACAGTAACCGGACTTTCAACAGTGGATATACCTAGCCAATTCAATGATTTAGGTTATCTAGTTATCTTATTATTAATACAAATAGGCGGCTTAGGTATTGTTACATTAACCATTTTTATATTGATTTTAACAAGAAAAAATATCTCTTTTAAAAATAGAGAATTATTATTATATACATGGAGCGAGGATAATGATTCTGGTCTCTTAAAAATAACGATGCGATTAGTTATTTTTAGTTTAATAGTAGAATTAATTGGTGCAATCATATTATCCGCAGTATTTATCCCTGACCACGGCATAGCAAAAGGTGGATTCATTAGCATATTCACATCAATTTCATCATTTAATAATGCAGGATTCTCACTATTTTCTAAAAGTCTGATTCCATATAGCGATAATTTAATAGTAAACGTTATCGTTCCATTGTTAATCATAATAGGAGGCATTGGATATATCGTTATATTAGATTTATGGCAATCAAAAAGAATAACTAAATTAAAATTACATTCAAAAATCGTGCTAACTGCTACAGGAACATTAATTTTTATCGGATCCCTATCATTTTGGTTATTAGAATTAAATAATACATTAAAAAACGATAACTGGATTGTACAAATATATAAATCAGTATTTCAATCCGTTTCAACACGAACAGCTGGTTTTAATACTGTAGATATTGGACAATTACATGATTCCACCCTTTTAATATTCGATATGTTGATGTTCATAGGTGCAGGTCCCATGAGTACAGGTGGTGGAATAAAAGTCACTACCTTTACAATAATATTAGTATATATATACTCACAATTAAAAAGTCAAAAACATTCTCATATATTTAAGAAAAGTATTATCAACGAACAAATTAATAAAGCAATCACAATCGGCTTTTTATCAAGTATTTTAGTATTAATCACAACATTTATCATATCGATTCAAAATCCAAAATTCAGCATGTCACAAATATTATTTGAAACAATATCAGCATTCGGTACAGTCGGACTATCAACCGGTATTACAGCAGATTTAACAACAATATCTAAAATCGTACTAATCCTTTTAATGATAATAGGTAAAATAGGCATTCTGATTATTATGGCTATATTTATCCATCCAAAAAAAGAAGGATATTATTATTCAACAGAGAAGATTCATTTGTAGAATAATTAGTTGAAAATGCAAATTACTATATATTCACCAATATAGACAAAAAACCTCACGCTAAGTGAGGTTTTTTTATTCTTCAATTCCATCTTCATCAAATTTACTAACCATACCATACTCGTCCACAATGTAAGAACCCGCAAGTTCACCATCTTTAGTATAGTAAGCAAATCCCCAACTACCATCATCTCTATGCTCAGGTTCTTTAAATGTGTATGAGTCAGTATCTAAAGTTTCACCCTCATAATCCTCAACAAAATCCATAACATTAGATCTATCAACTATTTCATCAGAAGGTTCATTATCATCAGGTAATTCATCGTAAATAGATTTTTCTTCACCACTTTCCACTCTTAATGAACTTTCATATGCAGCACTTGCTGGCCCCTCTAATACATTTCCTTGAGGTATAACATCATTACTCACTGCACTATTGTATGCAATAACTTTTTGTTCTTCAGTGTAGTCACCATATAATATTTTAACTAACGTATCTCTATCAGTAACATTTTTATAATTCAAATTTTCATTTTCTTCTTCATTAGTATTAACTTCTTCTGACGACTGTTGTTCATCAGTCGTAACTTCTTCAGTTGATTGTTCTTCAGTATTAGATGCCGACTTATTAGCATTTTCTTTTTTAGAGTCTTCCTTTTGCTTGTTATCTTCCTTATTCTCTTCATTATTATCATTAGATGAACTATCTTCTTTCTGACCACATGCCGCTAGCACTAACATTGATGAAAAGAATAAAATAATTAATTTTTTCATTCATTTTCCCCCTTAAATGTATTTAACATGATTAATTTGATTATAAACTAATCGCACACTATAAGTACACTTTAAATTACATTATACACTATAGTTTGATAATGACTTGTTTCTCTGATGAGGCAATACTGTGGCAACAAAAACAAAAAGCCCCCAACCACAAGGGTTGAGAGCTATATAATAGAGACAATGGGAGTTCATTATACCGTTTATCTATACGTTTAATTATCGCTATAAGTATTGTTATAACTATGTTTTGATTATATTACTGATTGTGTTGATACCTATAATTGAGGAAAAACATAAAATTTGTGCACTTTAAATTATATGAATAGTATTATATTATTACACAACTGATTTTATTTAATAATTATATCTAGTATTACTACTTCTATTTTTTAAGATTTCTTCTCATTGAATTTTATTTCTTTAAATTTTTGTTTCAGATGTACAACTTCCTTTGATAATAAGCCTCTTTTTAATTATAACGTTAATAAAAATATAATCCATTAAATAACATCCCTCAGTTGCCACTAGTTTATAACAATATATTTTATATAAACCTAAACTTAAAAATTTAATCGTCTAATCCGAAAAATTCCCTAACTTTAGGGATTCTTATAGCTTTTGAAATCCCAAAAAATACAGCTATGGAACATATAATTATTATAGTTACTAAAAAGACATCAGAAACACTTGTACTAGTATCAGTTTGCTCTTTACCATAGCTATCTGCATCATATGGAAAAGCTTCTATAACATTGTTATCCATATATAATTTTAATGCTCCATCATGATCGACATACCATTTTTGTCTACTATAAGGTTCATCATCTTTTTCATCTGAAACATCAACTGTTAAATCATAGTCACCTTCGTTTACAATAGTATAATAAATTGTAGTATACGGTTTTTCTTTTTCATCTTTATAAAATACCATAATTTTTTCGTCATCAACTATAAAAACTTTATCAGATGATGCCCAAGACCCTTGTATTTCATCACTTTGCTTACCACAAGCTGCCAATATAAAAATTAATAAATAAATTGATAAGAATAACGATGCTTTTTTCATTAAAATACCTCCAATGTTATATATTTTTTGTATGGTCTTATAATACAAATATTTAATGCTTTTAAATTTTGCACAACTATTATTCCATCTAAAAAACAATCTTTTTAATTAGAAACAGTTTACTTTATAAAAAAGAATACAAACTACTATAAATTCGAGCATGTATAATCATTTATATTTTTAAATTGGAATAAGAAATCTATTGGTTATAAGTGCATTAAAAATATTACAAAAATGATGAAATTTTCAGTTAACATATTTAGCAAATATTATTGTTTGTTATAAATTGATATTTCATAATACAAACTTTAATCATCAATATAAACAATTAAAAACCTTTTTTAAATGAGGTTTCGTGTTTTATTCCGATTCTTCCATTTCTCTATCCATTCTTGCCTGAGCTTCTGGGCTGACACAACCACCCACAGTACAAAAAGATCCATCTGGTTTGTAATATCCCATTGCATCTCCTCCACCTTGTGCCTGAACATATTCATTGCCTTCATTATCAACCTGACCATTTACATCTTGTCCGTTTTTGAATTGTTCAACTATTTCTTCTTTACTAGGTGATTGCTGAACAGATTGATCAGTAGCTTCTTGTTGTTGCGTTGGTTGTTCCATAGCCTCTTGTTGTTGCGTTGGTTGTTCCATAGCCTCTTGTTGTTGCGTTGGTTGTTCCAAAGTGTTCACTTCTTGAGTCGGTATTTCTTCTGTTGACTGTTGCTCATTAGATACCACTTCTTCTGTTGATTCTTCTTCAGTATTAGATGCCGACTTATTAGCATTTTCTTTCTTAGAGTCTTCCTTCTTCTTACTATCTTTTTTATTACTATTATCTTTCTTAACTTCTTTTTTATTCTCTTTATTATCATCATTAGATGTACTTTCTTCTTTCTGCCCACATGCCCCTAACACTAACATTGATGCAAATAATAAAATAATTAATTTTTTCATTCATTTTCTCCTTTAAATGTATTTAACACGATTAATTTGAGTATAAACTAATTGCACACTATAAGTATATATTTTTTAAAAATATACACCAGAAACTCTCAAATGGATTTCTAGGCAAGTTAGCAGTCAAAAACTATCCATATAAAAGTATTTCAAATCATTTAAATTACAATGAGTATGTGGTTATTTTTGATCTTATACACTAGATCAATCGAATTAGTGTGTTAACTTAAATGGAATTTGTAATTCAGTGACCTTTTTATTATCTGAGTATCCAAATCGAGTACGCAAATATTAATACTTAGTAGAAAAAGAATATAGATTGAACAATAGTTATGATGTAAAATTATCTTTAAAGAGCTTAATTTCAAAATTACTAACTGGTTGGGTGAGGTTATGTTGGAAAAGTATAAAAAAATGGTAGAACGATATATTAGTAACAATGATAAAATAGTCGCAGCATATTATGGAGGTAGTATTGCTAGAAATGATTCAGATATCTTTTCAGATATGGATTTAAGAATCGTGATTGATAGTCAAACAAAAAAAGATAAACTTTTATGCGAGTTCATTGATTTATTTGAGAATAAAATATTTATAGAAGATAAATCAAATAATTTTTCCGTATTTCATTTAGATGACTTATTTAAGATAGATGTTTTTGTATATTATAAAGATGAACTAACACCAAGTATTTGGTTAAACAATATAGATATTATAAAAGATACAGATGATTTTTTATCGCAAATTAAAACTCATTCAAGTAAACCTGTAACTATATCACCAGAAAGAATCGTTTATGTAAGAAATAAATATATATCTTATTTAATAGAAACATATAAAAGAGAGAAAAGAGAAGAGTATTATTATCTTAATTATTCAATTAATATGATGGCTAACATTATTTGTTATTTATGGTATTTAGACAATGGTGAGGAACCTAATAGTCTAGGTGATTGGTCAAAGTACCAAGGCACTAGAAGTAAATTAGATAGTTACAGATTAAAAATCTTAAATGATGTAATTACAAAAGATTATTTTGATCAAAGAACAACACTAAATAAAGAGTTCATCAGCGTTTTAGTTAACATGGATAAAAAACATAAAATTAATAAGTCAAAAGAAAGTAAAGAATTAATTAGCATAATAACTGAAAAATTTCATAATATTTAACATCATAAGCAAGAACAACAATTAGAATGCGTTTAAAAGATTGGAAGGATACTATAGTAATAAATAATTAATATGGATGTGTATATATGGATGACTTAACTAAGCAGCAACAATACATAATTACCAACTTATTTAAGATATTGTTAAATTTTTGAGTGACATTAGAGTGATGTTTTAATAATAAAAACCCTATCTATATTAATTTATAGATAGGGTTAAATTACTTTGTGATTTAATTTTTTAAGTTCTTTAGAATTGATCTGGAATGATTTACACAATGATAACCCTTTTGTCATATTATCAATTTGATTGTAAATATTTTTGGACACTGTTCCATTTTTATTTTTAACTTTGAGAGTTAAAGGTATAGTAACATCTTTACATATGAAGAATTTATCTAAATCTATGAGCGATCTTCTTTTAAATGGATGTTCATTTAAAAAATCATCAGAATCTATATAACAATTCACCTTATCTAACAATAAAGGTTTATACGTTTGGGCTTTTATTAATTTTTTTGTGTCAGAATTTTCATAACACACATACATATGAGCTTGTAATGCTAATGTGTCATTTATAGTTGGAAAAGGGATCTTTAAAGTAATAACATCTCTTGCATTAATCAACTACCAATACACCATCCTCAATGTCTACATACACTGGATTTATTAACGATGAATCTTCACTAATTTTTTCTAGCGTTTCTAACATATGATCTTCTAATAAATCCTTTTCGTTTTCGTTAAATAAAAACACTTTATCATTAACTTTCACTATTTTGTATTCTTTTAAAGTATCTACATAATTATATAATTGATTAAACAACTTTGAATCATGTAATGTAATATCATTTTCGTGAATTTTTATTTCTCTTTCTCCAGAATGAAGTCGTTCTTCTTTTGATTTCCATAAATCGAATTTATGAGTTAAATTAGATAAGTCTTGATCATTATGAATTAATGTTAAGATTTTGGCTCTTCTCATATTTTCGATTTCTTGTTCAGAAAAACTAATATCTTTTTTACTTACCTCTTCTAATAGTTTATCTTTTCTGTATGTGTAGTCACCATATACATCACTAAAAACTGGACCTTTTTCATAAGCTTTTAACTTATATAAATCATAATTTTGGTTGGTTTCTCTATTAAACATTTCAGAAAAAAATAAAAATTTCTGGATTTGCAGTGAGGACATATCGTTTATACTATTTTCGTCTTCTAACCATTTTATTTTTTCTAATTTATTGTCCTTCGACCAAATAACATCCATAGTGATTCCCTCCTCAATAACATATCTTATTTACTAAGATATACTACCAAATGCAACAATTAGTTACCTATCGTTACATCTATTTCTAATATATTATAACATTTGGTTTATAAAGTTAATAAGATTTTCAACTTAAATTCACCTACTTTCAGCACTGTCATGTGAATATATTTCTCTCATAGTCTTTCACTCCAACTTGATATACATAATAGCCAAATCAAAGGTAAATCAATGAAATTTATTATGATTAGATACCCTAAAACATAGCATTTAAAGGCAGAATACTATTTTAAAAATTATAATAAACAAGAATACTTTGATACTTAGTTGACACTTTGTTATATATTACAAATCTTGTTTCTTTTATTAATTCAAATCTAGATCTTTAAGTATAGTTTTAATCATTTCTTCTTTTGTAACATCATCTTTTATAACTTTTTCATTTTCTAATCCTAAATAATCATGTGCAACAAACCAATCTTTCAATTCATTCTTACCAAAACCTATATCACCTTTGGAGTTATGTCTTTTTAAAGTTTCTTCAAAAGATATATCATAATAATATGCATATATATCTGTTTTGCCTAAGAAATATTTTCTTAGCATATTACCATATCTATGCTCTTTTAATATACCTTCTATAATAATAAATTCACAATTCAATAGTCCATATTCAATTAAGTTATCAATTAAACCGACAGTTAGATTTCCTGGCTTGTCATACAGCATTTCTCTCCTAATCATATCCTGAGAAATCAACATTGTCTGACAACCAATCCTTTGTTGCAATAATTTTGCTACTGTTGTTTTCCACTCCCAGAATTCCCTCTAATTATAATGACCTTAGACATGAAAACACCTTCCCAAAATAATAGTTAAAAAAATATGTATAATCATATACCATACAAAAACAGCCCACCAATTAAAGTGGGTTTATTCTTTATATTCATCTTTCAATATCCCCATATAAATATCTGTATGATATTGATTATTTATTAAAGCTCCTTTTCTATCTCGGCCTTCTTCAATAAACCCAGCTTTTTTATATGAATTAATGGCACGTTCATTATAATCCAATACTCTTAAATATATTTTATTTAAGTTTAATGTATTAAAACCATAATTTAATATTGCCTTGGTAACGCTAGTTCCTATGCTTTTCCCCCAATAGTTCGGATTAAATATACCGATAGCAAATCTTGCTTTATTATCTTCTTCTTCAAGTTTTAGACTAACTTGTCCAATAAACACACCTTCATAATCGATAACCCACTCTAAAGAGTTACTATTTATTTCTTTGATCAAAAGTTCAGCTTTTTCTCTAGACTTTTCAGTACGATGATCTAATGATGAACCATACATTTTTAATAATTCTTTTTCAAAAGGAACAATTAAATAATCTTCAACATCACTTAATTTTGCATCTCTTAATAATGTATTTTCTGTAACACTTATTGTTGCTTTTCCCAAATTAATCACCTACTCAATATTAGATAGTTTTTACTATAAATAATTAAACTTACTCATCTATTCATTTATATAGTCTTTTACATTTATTAAATTCTATCACATAAAGAGAATGGGCAAGTAATGAAATATTCACTTGATTCTATGCATATTTTCAATTTTTATAACAACTGGTTAGATATTCTTTATAAAAGTTATAGTTAAATGCATTTATCGTCACAATTATCTCAATAGACAACATCTATGAATTATGGTAATTTTATAATATAAAAAGGACGATGCACTTACATGCCTCGCCCTCACGAGCCCGTTAAAAAGACGGTAGCTTTTTTGTGTAAATTATAAAAATAACCATCAAAATCAGCTAAAGTTAGAGATGGTTATTTTTTATGGTCATTTTTACTAATTAGCACTATACCAATGATTGAAATGACAATCATTAATATCTCATAATCAGTCAATGTTGCACCTTTCTTGGAGCTCAACCATATTTCATAAGCATCACCCCATTGTCATGAGATTAGCCACCATTTATCCAACTTGCTCACTTTAATATTTTATCTACATTACCAATTTTTGTCTAATAGCGAAAAGCTTAAATATTCACTTGATTCAATACACATTTTCAATTTTTATAACAACTGATTAGATATTCATTATAAAAGTTATAGTTAACTGCATATATCGTCAAAATTATCTCAATAGACAACATCTATAAATTATGGTAATTTTATAATATAAAAGGACGATGCACTTACATGCATCGCCCTCACGATCCCGTTAAAAAGACGGTAGCTTTATTGAATACATTATAAAAAATAACCATCAAAATCAGCTAAAGTTAGAGATGGTTATTTTTTATGGTCATTTTTACTAATAGAATTAGTATATAACTAATATGTAATAATTAGAGTAGGTCTAATACATTATTTAATATCTGAAATGCCAGCAAACTATTTATACAAAAAATACGACTTTAAATATGTTAAAGAAAACACTCCCGCTATGTATATTGAATATTGATATTTAAGCAAAAATAAATAAGACACCCATCCAGATTATAAATAGTTTGGAAGGTGTCTTATTTTTATATTTATAAACCTTTTTAATTATAATATTAATATGTAACTATTCTTCATCTAAAGCCTTCATTTTTTCTTCGAATTCTGCATCTTCTTTTGCTTGGCGCTCTTCTTCTTTACGCATTTCTTCTTCATATGCTGCATCTTCTATCGATTGGCGTTCTTCTTCTTTACGCATTTCTTCTTCATATGCTGCATCTTCTTCTGCTTGTTCTTTTTCATATGCTGCGTCTTCTTTTGCTTGACGTTCTTCTTCTTTACGCATTTCTTCTTCATACTCAGCGTCTATTTTTTCTTGTTCTTTCAAAAAATCATCATATTCTTTATCTGCTTCATCGCCTAATCGATCGTATTCTTTCTCAATTCTCTCTAATAAGTCATTATACTCTTTATTTGTAACACCACGACTTACACGATTCATCTTTTCTCCTTCTGTTAAAGAATTATATTCATCGACTAAATAATTGTACTCCTCAGCAGTATAAGGATAATCCTCACTATCATCTTCTGTTTCCTTCATTTCATTTGTTGTTTCATTTGTACTTGTACTTGAATTTGTATTACTATTCCCTTTAATATCAGATTTCCTAATTTCCCATTTACCACGTACCGTATCGAATAAAGGCACAAAATCCATCTCTAGCGTATATCTTTGAGAATCTGGAACATCATAATATATATACCCTGTACCTATATTCCCTTTATTTAATAAATGAGAGAATCCTGCATGATTATCATCTGTTCCAAACCACTCTTGAAAGTTTTCTTGTTTCGATTTCATCGTAAATGCAGAATTATCAACTAGAACTTGGTCATCATTATGATTTTTAAATTTAAATGAAACTTTAAGCGCTTGTCCATTTTCAGGAGCACTATATTCATCATAATCATTATTAAATTCAACTTTGGTTACTATTATATCAACACCGTCTGCATCAACAACTTCTCCCACTTTAAATGTCTTCATTTGCTCATTTGCCTTACGTTTACTGTGTGTTGATTTATGCTTTTTGTTATCATTCGACTCAGCTTTTCTTTCAATGTTCGAACTATTGCAACCTACTAAAAATAATCCCGCCACCATTATTAACAACATAATTTTTTTCAATTTTCTATCCTCCATTTATGATAATTAAACATATCATATCACAAAAGAAGTAAAATGATAGCACAAAATTAAATTGCTCTTAACTTTTTACTAGTTATTTTATATTTTTAAAAAAGAGAGTGCTGTAATCACCCTCTCTTTCATTACTTTTCTTGTGAAGATGTTTGTAGATCACGTTGTTTGACTTGAATTTGCTGGCTATCATTACCGACTTTAGGTTGTTCTAATGTTGGCTGTTGTATAGTTCGCTCTTCAGTTATTACTTCTTCATTCTAAAAATTTCTTTTTATATGTGTCTTAGACATTCATCATTCATTTAAATTATTCCTAATAATCTTATAAAAGTAATTTTATTACTTTTTGATAAATAATCTACAGCTTATTTAAACTATAAACTAGAATATTTATTTAGTGTAATGGTACTATAATTAAATATATTGAGGAGTTGAACAATCTATGAAAATCACGATTGAACCACATAATTCAAATTGGGCTAACATTTACGCTAAAGAAGCTAACAAGATTAGCCAAATTTTTGGTCAAGACTTAGTTGACATTTACCATATTGGTAGCACAGCTATTCCGGGTATAGAGGCTAAACCTATTATCGATATTTTGCCTGTTGTTAAAGATATAAACAAAGTTGACCAGTATAATTCATACTTTGAGAACATTGATTATGAAGTGCTTGGTGAATTTGGTATTAAAAACAGAAGATACTTTACAAAAAGTGATAAAGTTACAAAAGAAAGGCTTTTTCATGTTCATACATTCGATATTTATAATCAGTTCGATATAAATAGATATCTCGCATTCAAAGCATACTTAATTGAACATTCAGATGTCGCAAAACAATATTCCAATTTAAAAGAAGCATTATTTGTTAAATTTAATGGTGATAAAGAAAACTACATAAACGGTAAAGATTCATTTATCTTATTTAAATCTTTTTCTTCAAATAACCTTGCTTCAATTGTCATAATATAACCTCCTTACATATAAAATTTCATATGTGGCTTTTCTTCTTTATAATAGTCTAACCTATCTTTTAATGTACCTGTATGTAATTCTAATTTGTGACCGTCTGGATCAGTGAAGTATATTGATTGTTTATCTCTTACATCTCTATTACGTCCTTCTAATATATTAACATTGTTATATTTTAACCACTGATACCATTCGTCAAATTCACTTTCCTCTATTGTAAAAGCCATATGTGTATATGAGTATTGAATTTCATTTCTAGGTATATCTTTTTCTTCATTAAGCGCTAACCACAGGCCACCCAATATGAAATAAGCTGTTTTAATCACTCTCTACTAAAATTTTAGCTTTCAAAATATCTTTATAGAAAACAATAGATTGATTAATATCTAATACAGAATAGGTAACGTGATTTATAGATTGAATCATGTAATATTCACTCCTCACTAACGATTTCTAGCTTAATTCTATCTGGGTCTTCGAAGTAAACAGCATAATGATTTTTACCGCCAGCATATGGGTGTTTATCTTCATACAAAATATTCATGCCGTTCTCTAATAAAATATTACTTATATTATCTACTTTATTTCTATTTGAAACACTGAAAGCTATGTGATTTAATCCTATTCTTTTTCTATGGTAACCATATTTTCTATACTCTTCTTCGACTTCTACAAAAACAATATAAGTTTTATCTAATTTAAAACTAAAACCATTTTCCCAATCTTGGTATAGCTTATAACCTAACTCAGGTAATAACCATTCATAAAACTTTCTAGTTTTATTTATATCTTCTACATATATTTCTATATGATGTATAGCACCACTCATTACAGCCACCCACTATTTTTAAAAATTTATCTTCGTTTGATTTACTGAATATTCTAACATAAATACACATAAAAATAACCACTACGAAGAGTGGATGCGGAAAGTATATTGTCTATTTGTAAATATTTTTTCCCGCTGTTCAATACGTTCTATATGCTTATTATGATGTACATTATATAAATCTACCTGTAACTTATCAATGACCTTGGTTTGTTTGTTACATCCATTTTGTGCACTCAAAAATAAAAAGCCCTCAACCACAAGGGCTGAGAGCTATATAATGGAGACGGCATTCTTTTATAGAGTATGTAAATGATAGTAAAATATTGTAAGTATAACGTTTATAAGAGTTTAACTTTGTAACGAAACATCCTTAATTATAACTAAATTGACACGCGTTTGACACTTGAGCGAATAAATTCAATTTACAAAACAGATCATTTGTTAGTATAACAAAACTACTAAATAGTAGGTATAAGCATAGCCCACCTAGGTACCACACCTCGAAAGTTAGAGTGAATACTAACAATTTGAAGGCGATACCTATAGGCGGGCTAATATCTGTAATTTATATTCTAATCCATTCTTTTTCTTAAATAAATATAATACTCATTATGGTCTAAAAACTACATTTCTAGCACCCATTTTCTTCTTATGAGCCTTATCTTTATAAAAAGTATATTTAGTCATAACAGTTGGTCTATATTTAGAACTATTTGCATCTTTATAAGGAACGGCTTTATAATAAACAGTTCTCGCTGTACTTTGATAAAAGAAATTCGCGATATTAATTACCCATGCATAAGTTGCAGGTACTTTTGTAATTGCTGCTATGGTAATGGCTAAAGCACCGATAGTAAGTTTTTTAGCTTTATTACTACCACTCCATGCTTTTCCTGATTTTACCCATTTCGCCTTCTTTTTAGCCATCATAACAACATCTTTTTGAGAATTAGCTGTCGAGGTATTATTTGTATTTATTTCTGGAGAAAAACTATCAACTTTTTCTGAATAAATAATATTACCGTCTTCATTTTTTTGAACTAATGTATCATTTTCAACTGAGCTATAAATTTTTTCAGTTAAATTCTTACTAGAAATATTATTTTTATATATTTTTGTCTCAACTGAGTAATCTCCAGTAAATTCTTCTTCAACATAGTATGTTGTTCCATCATCAACATATTGTGAAGAGATTTTATTATCTTGAATATAAGTTTTTTCCTCTATAGGTGTTACCTGAGCATCTGCACTATGTAATCCCATACTTAAAGTACTTAACAAAACAGAAATTGCTATGATACTTAGACATAATTTTTTCATTATTATCTTCTCCTTTGGTTAACTTTATCAATAAAAATTAGTATAAAAATAAAAACAAAGTAAAGTATCCCAAAAATCACTGTGTTTATATCACCTTGAACAAAAGAAACTAAAACTAATATCATTAAAATAACAATTATAATTTTAATGATATTTTTTATTAAACTACTCATCCTAAAAACACCTCCTAGAGCCCTTCTGTATTAATTATACATTTTATGTAAATTTTTACAATATTTTTCTGGAAACGACATAAAAACCCCAAATAATGTAGTGAACCCAAAACGTTTAATTTTTTGGGTTCACTACATTATTGGGGGTTTAGTTATTTAGATCATCTCGAATTCATCTTTTTACAATATTAAATTTGCTCACACCTATAGGTTTAACATTTAATTCGCATGTCTCATCTTCTAATTCAATTTTACTTATTAAAATATGACCACTTTTAGTTTTATAGACTTTGTATCCTATAACTAACAATAGAATATTCATGTGATACATATTAGACCTTATATGCACTAAACCAATCAACATAAAAAGAATACCATTCATTAAAATACTATAATTGTTACTAACATCTAGGGATAACATGGGGATTAAATAGGTAATGAAGTAATTCAACACTTCAACATTTAAAGCTTCTATCTCATTATATTTCCTTTTACTTTTCCCTTCTCCGATTAACCAAATAATTAATAAAAGTAAACTAATAATTGAAATAATAATAATAATAACCCAAAAAGTTTTATTTATAAAAAAAACTTTCATTAATCCTACTTTGTGTTCTTCAGCTTGTTTTATATAAATTAACCCAAAAAGTGGAATATAGGAAGAAATGTATAATGCAGCTTTAAATAAAGCTCCTATAATATCAAAATTCCTTGATTTATACATTTTCTCCCTCCTTTTTAACTAGAAAGAGCTATTTTCTCCAGCTCTACCACCAATCATTGTTTTATAATACGCATCAAGTATAAGATTAGTGAAAAATCTTTTTTGCTCTTTATTACTTCTATCATATATAAATTTTATCTTTTCCCCATCTGTATGTTCGTATTTTACACCTAATTTCAGATCCTCAATAGTATTAATAGTCTTTTCCTTCTCTTTTATAAACAACTCAGCTCTATCATTTTCATTATATAACTTTGCAACTCTTTTAAATAATCTACCATCATTTAAAATATCTTCTTCTAATTTATCAAAATTTGAAATTATGTTTTTTTCATTTATTGTTGCCAAAATACTTTTAGCCTTTTCCTTAAACATTTCTTTAGTAAAAAATAATGATTCAACTATATTATGTTTATACACATATGCTTTATCTTTATAAATTAATATCTCTATATGTTCATTTAAAGTTATATGATTCTTAATACTAATTTTAGTATATACTCCTTTTTCTGGAATCGCCATTAATCCTCTATCAAGTTTTGCAATTTTCGGATTTCTCGTAAAAATAACAACTTCCTCATTATTATATTGGAATCTGAAAACCTGAAAATCTAAATTATGTATCACTAAATTATTAGTATGGTCAGGTAGTGTAAACTTTCCCTTAATTAAATCAAAACCTTCTAAGTCTTTTATATCTAAGGTTTCGATTGTATTATCAATACTTGCTACTGGATTATAGTCAACAACATCACAATTTTGTTTTTTATCTATAAAATCACATTGTGTCTCTTTACACCATGTACTTATTTCTTTTGAAATCTTTAATTCGTATAATTTGTAATCTTTTATAGTGCGTTTTTTTGATAAATATAAAGTTAAATCACCATTACAAATAATGTTTTTAATTTTATCATTATCCATTCCCATACCTCTTCCTGTGTGTAGTTAACAATATTATACATTTCACCAAATGAATGTAAAAGTATTATTTTATAAAAAGTGCAACTAATATCTTGGAAGACCATAGTTGCAGATGTTAATTAATGACACAAAAATCACCCTACCTAGTTTTTGCTAGCTAGTGTTTTATGATATATCATTCATATTGCGAATCTTTTCACATTGAAATATTTAGTATATGAAATTTGGTCGCAAAAAACTATTGCTCAATTAATCACAAGTCGAAACACGAGGTTTAAAGAAGTCCTCCGAATAATTTTTGTATATAAAATTCAAACTGGAATCCTAATGAACGTTACATAAAATCAATCATACAGCTATCTGTAACAAGTTCTATTACTACATATATATTCAACAACCTTATGTTTTTTCAAATACCTGAAAAAATCATTTTTGTAAGATATCCACTAATATCATGATTAATTAATTCAACGGATTTTATTAGTATCTTTCTTTTTTCTTTGTTATTATTCATAAATTAAAGTTAAGAACTCCATTCCATAATTTCTCTCTATAGATTCACCATTGACTAAAAAAATATCAACGATAAAATTAATTATAATGCTGTTATGATAATTCCTAAAACAAAAGATGGTACTAGAGATGTTTACGCACCAACTCATATAATAGAAACATTAAGAGATTATAAAAAACGCCATAAATCAGAACACGTATTCAAACCGTTCTATATAATATTTGGTAATTATTTTAATAATGTTGCTGATTAAACGATTGATAGATGGTGAACAAAATACTTAGATAGATGAATTGAGTTTTAGAGGAAGAAAAAAATTTCAAAAGAATAATTATTCACGAAAGGATTTTTCAATTATGGAAAACATATTAACTTACGTAAAGAGTAGCTTGGCATTTATCGGGCCAATATCATTAACTTTATTTTCTTTTATTATATTTTCAATAATTTCATTAACTCAAGACAAATTTATAAAATTAAATGTAAAAAATAAAAATAGTGCTTTTTATAAGTTTATATTATCTTTAACTTCTATTTTCATTTCAATTCTCTTTCAAATTTTTTTCATATCTCAGACAGATATTGATTTAAAGGAATACTTAAAAGATAAAGATAACTTATACTTGTTCATTATAATTATTACACTAATCACGTTTTTGTTTTCGTTTATAATTCTACTTATAAAACAAAGCATAAACGCCTATACCATGCCACACTATTATTTATTGAAAAGTGATTATCCCAATTTAGATATTTCATTCAAAAAATTAATCATATTGCAAAAATATGAAGATACTTATATTTGTACTTTTAATAGACCTTCTAATCTAGAAAGAATAATTATAAATTCTAATGAAATAATGAATCGTAAAATTCATTACTCTAATGATTTCGACTTATTTAGTGAGCTTAAAATATATAATAAATTAAAAGAACGCTTGAAATTTTGGGCATTTTTCATATTTTCATTCATTGTAATAATTCTTATTTCAATAGTAATATTAATTACTGGCCTTTTATTCACGATTAGTGAACTACCTTTTTTTAAATCTCTTACCTTAGATATATTCATTAATTCACTATTTTTTATAATGTTAATATTTATAGCTTTCTTCGTTACTATAAACTTTAGAACAAAAAAGTCTTCCAAATAGGATGACTTTTTTGTTTTAAAACCTAAAATATTATCTCATTGGCGTAACTGGGGCAACGAAAATAAAAAGCCCTCAACCACAAGGGCTGAGAGCTATATAATGGAGACGGCGGGAGTTGAACCCGCGTCCAGAGATCCTGATACAAATGTTTCTACGTGTGTAGTCAAGTCTTTATTGTTTCGCGTTGTATCAGGGGGCTGACACCCTATTACAACGCTAGTTTGATTAATCTCTTCTCGTCAGACTTCAAACGGCAGTGACGAGCGTATCCTACTTAAAGTTGAATCACGTTAACAGCACATAGGCGATGCTGTTAGGTGATGCAGAGTGCTATTACGCAGCTACTGCTAAGTTTTGTTGTTTGCCAGTTATTATAACTGTTGTGTTGATGACGAAGACAACCCTCCGACACGCTTCATAAGCTCGGGGACCCCTGTCGAATCCGTAACGTCCCCTCAATAAGAAATATACTTCTTTTTAGCAGAAGTATATTTAATCTTAACAATTTTTTATTGATTTATCAATATAATTATTTAATATCTTTGTTTCATTGCTCTTTCAACGTCACGTTTTGCTTCTTTTTCTTTCAAAGCATGTCGTTTATCATAGTCACGCTTACCTTTTGCTACTCCTAAAAGCACTTTACAGTAACCGTGTTTAATGTAAAGCTTAAGCGGTATTAATGCATACCCTTTTTCTCTTGTAATACCAAAGAGTTTATCGATTTCTTTTCTTTTTAAAAGTAATTTACGATTTCTCAATGGATCATGGTTAAATCTATTTCCTTCTTCGTACGGTGCAATATGCATGTTGTATACGTACATTTCTCCGTTGTAAACACGTGCGTATGAATCTTTTAAGTTTGCACTACCTCGGCGAATGGATTTGATTTCAGTACCTTGAAGGACAATTCCCGCTTCAACCGTATCTTCTATTGTATAATCATGGCTTGCTTTACGATTTTGCGCTAATGGTTTGCTTTGAACTTTTGGCACATCCATCACCTACTTTCTATTTTTTCTTGCCTCTTGCTTTATTTTTTACATTTTTAGCTTTGTAATAAGGCTTTTTGTCTTTGTTATCTTGTCTACCGCCTTGTTTACCTTTTGCTCTGCCTTTTTTATGATGATTAGGCTTGTCATCTTCTTTAGATGTAGTACGTTTTTTGGCTTTGATTGTTTTTTCTCTCGCCAATCGTTCTCTATTTTTTTCAGCTATTGGCATACCTACAACTTGGAAATCTATCATTCTTTCATCAACGTTAACGTTAATTACTTTAACTTCCACTTTGTCACCAATTCTAAATACTTTAGCTTGGCGTTCACCTATAATAGCCATGTTCTTCTCATCAAAATTATAATAGTCATCTGTTAAGTTAGAGATGTGTACCATACCTTCTATTGTGTTCTCTAATTCAACGAACATACCAAAGTTAGCAACAGAACTGATAATACCTGTGAATACTTCTCCTACATGTTGTATCATGTATTCTGATTTCTTCAAGTCGTCTGTATCGCGTTCTGCATCGATTGCTCTTCTTTCACGTTTAGATGTATGTTCAGCTATATTAGGTAACACTTCTTCCCAATGTCTAATATTTTTACTATTCATAGACTTATCGATTAAATATTTACGTATTAATCTATGGACGATTAAGTCAGGATATCTTCTAATTGGTGATGTGAAATGTGTATAATAATCAGCTGACAAACCAAAGTGTCCTAAATTATCTTCACTGTATCTAGCTTGTTGCATACTTCTTAACATTAATGTAGAAATAACCATTTCTTCTTTTTGGCCAGCAACTTCTTGAACAATTTTTTGTAATGTTGATGGATGAATATCTTCACTTGATCCTTTAACAGCAAGACCAAAATTAGCAATAAATTCAAAGAACTTATTTAATCTTTCTGCTTTAGGATTTTCATGGACACGATAGATAAATGGTACTTCAAGTTTACTAAAATGCTCAGCGATTGTTTCGTTAGCAGATAACATAAAGCTTTCGATTAATCTTTCAGCATCATTTCTTTCTCTTACTTTAATGTCAGTTGGTATGCCATCTTCATCTACTAATACTTGTGCTTCTTTAATATCAAAATCAATTTCACCACGTCTTTTACGTTTAGCGATTAATTGTTGTGATAATTGTTGAGCTAAATCAAGCATTGGTGTAATTTCAGCATATTGATTTCGGATATCTTGATCTTCATTTTCAATAATAGAATTTACATCCGTATAAGTCATTCTATAATCAGAGTGGATCACACTTTCAAAAATATCATGACTTACCACTTCACCTTGTTGGTTAATTTCCATTCTACAGCTTAAAGTTAGTCTATCTTCATTAGGGTTTAATGAACATATACCATTACTCAATCTATGTGGAATCATTGGAATAACTCTATCTACAAGATAAACACTTGTTGCTCTATCGTAAGCTTCATTATCTAATTCACTATTTTCAGTCACATAATAACTGACGTCAGCAATACTAACAGTAAGCTCTGTTAAACCATTATCAAGCGCTTTAATAGATACAGCATCATCTAAGTCTTTAGCATCTGCACCATCAATTGTAATTGTCAGTTCGTCTCTTAAATCACGTCTATCTTTTATTTCATCAGGTTTAATTTGATCGGGTACATTTTTAGCTTCTGCAATAACACTATCAGGAAACTCAATATTGATACCATGTTGATAAATTATAGATAATATATCAACACCTGGATCATTTTTATGACCAAGAATCGCCTTCACATGCCCTTCAGGATTATGTGAACCATCAGCATATTCAGTTATTTCTACTAATACTTTATGACCTTCAATCGCACCAAGATTTTTACCTTTAGGGATAAAGATATCTTGAGTGATACGCTTATCATCTGGTAATACGAAGCCAAAATGCTTAGCTTCAGTATATGTACCTACTACTTGCGTAATATTACGAGTTGTAATTGCTTTAACTCTTCCTTCTATTTTACCTTTATGGTCACCACGAGATGGCACAACTTCTACTAATACTTCATCACCATCCATTGCTTTATTAATTTGGTTAGGTGGTATGAAAATATCCTCGATTGTATCATCTTCAGGTCTTAAAAATGCAAAACCTTTCTTATGTTGACTCAATGTACCTTTAACAAGATCTGATTTATCTCTTGTCTTCTTATATCTATCCGTCTTTGTTCTTTCTAGTTGACCCGTTTGTTCTAAATCAACTAGAACTTTAATTAATTCTTTAAATGAATCAGCATTATTGAGTCCCATTACGTCTTGAAATTCACTTACTGTCATTGGACTGTATTCTTTATCATTGATGATTTCTTCAACTTCTTCTCTTAGATTCATAGTGGGCCTCCTTTCTCGTTTATATTATGATGTCTTATTCGGACCAATCTAATGATTCTAAGAACTGATACACGTCTTCGAATACTTTTTCTTTTTCTTGTCCGATTGTTATAACATGACCAGATTCTTCATACCATTTAATATTTTTATCATCTGATGATGATTCATTGTAAATAATATTAGCTGAATCAGGATTAATCATTTCATCTTGTCTACCTTGAACGACAAATAAAGGATCAAACACTTCATCAACTTGATCTCTTACACCTTGAATTGTATCTTGCAATTCAGTCAAAGTATTTGTTGGGTGAAAATGTTTCATTTCCTGTTCAATTTGTTCAGGTGTTTTTCCTTCATACTTCTTAAATTCTCTAGCATATTCTAATACACCTTCAAACATTGTGCCTTCTGTTTTTATAAACATAGGGGAACACATTGTTATAATACCTTTTACATCTCTTTTTAAACTTAATTTTAAACTAAAAACGCCACCTAGTGAAAGTCCGGCTACTGCTATTTCAGTATAACCTTTTTCTTCCAAGAAATCATAGGCATCTAGACAATCTTTAAACCATACATATGGGCTTGATTCTAATATCTCTTCGGGAGGTCTACCATGACCTTCATAGTGTGGTGCATATGATGTATATCCTTTTTTCTGTAAGTATCGTCCTAGTTGTCTAACATCTGATGAATTACCTGTGAATCCATGTAAAAGTAGAACTGCTCTCTTTCCTTCTTCAAAGAAGAAAGGTTTAGGTAATTGAATTCTCATGATCGACCTTCCTTTAACATAATCTAGTTCTATTGTATCGTTTTTTTACTTGTAAACAAACAAAAAAGTCCGACAAGACAGTCGGACCACTACATTTTAAAGTAAGTAATTGCTAACATTAATAAGAAAAATAAAATTGATAAAATAATTGTAACTCTGTGTAAAAATAAATCTACTCCACGTTGTTTTTGTTTTCCAAATAATTGTTCTGCTCCGCCACTAATTGCACCAGATAATCCAGTACTCTTACCTTCTTGAAGTAACACGACGGTAATCAATGCAATACAAACGATGATTAATAAGACGATTAAAAATGTATGCATGGACTCGGTCCTCCTGTCTATTATAACAGTAGAATTATAGCATATTTACATTATTCACTCAAGTTTTCGTTAATTATACTCAACTGAAATACCTAAAGATTTTAACATTTCAAAATAAGTCGGACAAGTCTTAGAAACACATGATGGGTCTAGCAACTTAACTCCATCAATTTTAGTACCAACTAAACTTAGTGACATAGCTACTCGATGATCGTCAAATGTGTCTAAAGTCGCTGCTTCAATTTGACCTGGTGTGATAGTCCATCCATCTTGATGTTCAACTACATCGATACCTAATTTAGAAAGACTTTCAGTTAATGCTGAAACACGATTACATTCATGATGACGAATATGCTCAACTCCTGTAATCGTAATTGGACCATCAGCAAAAGCAGCTAACGTACCAATTGTTAAAGCTTGGTCAGAACATGCATTCATATCTATCGTTAAATGACCTTTTAATTGTTCAGGACCAGAAATTACGACGTAGTCAGAACCTTTTTCAACAGTTGCGCCCATTCTCTCAAGAATATCTACAACTTCTAAATCAGGTTGATGACTTTCCATGTTTAAATGATTAATTTTAATTGTTGATTTATTTAGTGCAGCCAACGCCATAAAATAACAAGCAGTTGATAAATCAGCTTCTAAAGGTAATGTAGCTGGTTGATATTGACCTTGTTCAACTTTCATATGTTTATAATCATCTGAGACATCAACATTAATTCCAAATTGGTGCATCATCTCAATTGTTATATCAACGTAAGCGCTCTGAACAATATTAGTTGTTAATTCTATTTCAGTTGGACGATTAAATAAAGGAGCAGCCATTAATAATCCACTAATAAATTGACTCGATTGGTTACCAGCAATTGAAACTTTTCCACCTGTTTGCGCTGTACCTTTTATAGTAATAGGTAATTGACCTTCTTCTTCAAGATATTTAACCTCTACTCCAAGTTGTTGTAATGCTTCATGAAGTGTTTGATGAGGTCTTACTGCTAATTGTTCAGTTGAAGTAACTGTAATTTCACTTTTTTCTTGTGTACCTAATATACCTGGTAAGAATCTCGCAGTAGTACCAGCAGAACCAATAAATATTTGTTGCTTATCTGGCAATTCTGCATGATTAATTCCTGTTATATGAATCTCATCTTCGATAAATTCGAAAGTAGCACCTAATTTTTTCAATGATTCCATACACCAATACGTATCATCACTTTTTAAGTATCCAGATAATTTTGAAGTGCCATTACTAAATCCTGCTAATATAAAAGCACGATTAGTTACACTTTTACTTCCTGGAATAATTACTTCTTTATTAAAAGATTGGTTGATAGGATGAAGTGTTAATGCTTCTACTCCATCTAAACTAGACCATGGTGATTTAGCACTTTTTAAATTAATCGTCATCTATGATCCTCCTAAAAAATTCATTGTCTCTATTATAGAACATTTTGATATGGAATGAAACGACAAAATGTTGCTGGTTTAAAGCGTTAAAGAACATGTCCTGAGTTAATGTATTTTTGTGTAGTGAAGTAAGGCTCTATTTATCATGTTTGCCTCGTCTTGCAATATTCAACCTCTCTATTTATCATGTTTGCCATGTCTTGCAATATTCAGCCGTTCTATTTATCATGTTTGCCATGTCTTGCAATATTCAGCCTCTCTATTTATCATGTTTGCCATGTCTTGCAATATTCAGCCGTTCTATTTATCATGTTTGCCATGTCTTGCAATATTCAACCGTTCTATTTATCATGTTTGCCATGTCTTGAAATATTCAACCGCTCTATTTATCATGTTTGCCATGTCTTGATAAATTCACGCCTTCTATTTATCATGTCGACCACGTCTTGATAAATTCACGGGCTACCTCACTTTATTTATTCAAAATAAAAAAGCACAAAAGGTGAGTCTACACCTTTTGTGCTCTTTATAAATCATTTTATATGCTCAATTATTTTGATAAGTTATAGAAAGCTTTGATTCCTTCAAATTTACCTGTTTCAAATAATTCGTCTTCGATACGTAATAATTGGTTGTATTTAGCAATACGGTCAGTTCTTGATAAAGAACCTGTTTTGATTTGGCCAGCGTTTGTTGCTACTGCGATATCAGAAATTGTAGTATCTTCTGTTTCACCTGAACGGTGTGAGATTACTGCAGTGTAACCAGCTTTTTGAGCCATTTCGATTGCTTCGAATGTTTCTGTTAATGTACCGATTTGGTTAACTTTAATTAAGATTGAGTTACCGATACCTTTTTCGATACCTTCAGATAATTTTTCAGTGTTAGTAACGAATAAGTCGTCACCTACTAATTGTACACGGTCGCCGATACGTTCAGTAAGGATTTTCCATCCGTCCCAATCGTTTTCGTCCATACCATCTTCAATAGTGATAATTGGGTATTTGTTAACTAATTCTTCTAAGAAGTCTACTTGTTCTTCTGAAGAACGTTTAGCACCGTTTTCACCTTCAAATTTAGCGTAGTCATAAACGCCATTTTCGAAGAATTCTGAAGCTGCACAGTCAAATCCTAAGAATACATCTTTACCTGGCTCTAAACCAACAGCTTTAATAGCTTCTAATATTGTTTCAACGCCATCTTCAGTACCTTCAAATTTAGGAGCGAAACCACCTTCGTCACCTACTGCAGTTACTAATCCACGAGATTTTAAGATTTTAGCTAAGTTATGGAAGATTTCTGCTCCCCAACGTAAAGCTTCTTTAAATGTTGGAGCTCCAACTGGTAAAATCATGAATTCTTGGAATGCGATTGGTGCGTCTGAGTGAGAACCACCGTTTACAATGTTCATCATTGGAACTGGTAATTGAACACCATTGAATCCACCAAGATATTTATATAAAGGTTGTCCTAAGAAATCAGATGCAGCACGAGCTACAGCCATAGAAACACCAAGGATAGCATTAGCACCAAATTTAGCTTTGTTAGGTGTACCATCTAAAGCGATCATTAATTTATCGATAGAAACTTGTTCTAATACTGAGAATTCACCTTCAATAATTTCTGGTGCAATTATTTCGTTAACGTTTTCTACAGCTTTAAGAACACCTTTACCTAAATAACGTTCTTTGTCTCCGTCACGTAATTCTACTGCTTCGTATTCACCTGTTGAAGCTCCTGATGGTACTAATGCTCTACCAAAAGCCCCACTTTCAGTTAATACTTCTACTTCTACTGTTGGATTACCACGTGAATCTAAAACTTCGCGTGCATAAATATCTGTAATAATTGGCATAATTAAAACTCCTTTATAATGTTAATTGATTTTTATTTAATTAATGTTTTTCCAGTCATATCTTCTGGTTGTTCTACTCCAAGTAAGTCTAATAGTGTTGGTGCTAAGTCAGCAAGACGACCACCACTTCTTACTTCTACCCCTTCTTTTGTAACTATAACAGGAACAGGGTTTGTTGTATGAGTTGTCATAGGTGATTCACTATCTGTTAACACTTCATCAGAGTTACCATGGTCTGCTGTAATGATAGCTGTACCATTCATTGATAAAATCTTATCTACTACTTCACCTAAACATTCATCGACTGCTTCAATTGCTTTGATAGTAGGTTCAAGCATACCACTATGTCCTACCATATCAGGATTAGCAAAGTTTAAGATAATTAAATCTAAATCACCTTTATCTAATTCACCAATTAATGCATCTTTAACTTCGTAAGCACTCATTTCAGGTTTCAAGTCATAAGTTGCAACTTTTGGTGAGTCGATAAGAACGCGACGTTCACCTTTAAACTCTGAATGATTACCACCACTCATAAAGTATGTTACATGAGGGAATTTTTCAGTTTCTGCAATTCTAAGTTGGTTTAAGTTATGCTTTTCAGCAACTTCACCGATAGTATTTTTAATATCAACTGGTTTAAATGCAACTTCAGCGAATACATCGTCACTGTAGTTTGTGAATGTTACAAAGTATAAATCTTCTAGTTTACGTTTAAGTTCGAAACCTTCGAATTTTTCATTTGTATAAACTTGACTAAGTTGAGCCGCTCTATCAGGACGGAAGTTAAAGAATATCATTGAATCATGGCTGTTAACACCAGTGTTTTCAACATTTTTTTCTTCGTCTTTAACGATAAATGGCACGACGAATTCATCTGTTAAACCTTCTTTATAATTTGATTCTACACCTTCAATGGCAGTTTTGAAGACAGGACCTTCACCATTAGACATAGCATCATAAGCTTTTTCTTCACGATCCCAACGATTATCTCTGTCCATTGCATAATAACGACCAGAAATTGAAGCGAATTGACCGATACCTATTTCTTTAAATTTATCTTCTGTTTCTTCAATAAATTTAAGAGCAGATTTTTGATCAACGTCACGTCCATCAAGAAAACCGTGTACATATAATTTTTTAACGCCTTGTTTTTTCGCTAATTCTAAAAGTGCAAATAAATGTTTATAGTGGCTGTGTACACCGCCATCAGATAATAGACCCATTAAATGTAATGTAGAATCATTTTTAACGACATGGTTCATCGCTGCTTTTAATTCTTCAATTTCAAAGAAATCGCCATCTTCAATAGATTTATTTATTCTTGTTAAACTTTGGTATACGACTCTACCAGCACCAATATTTAAATGACCTACTTCAGAATTACCCATTTGTCCTTCTGGTAGACCAACATCTAAGCCACATGCAGATAATTCATTATGTGGATATTTGTTGTAATATCTATCAAAATTTGGTTTGTTGGCTTGTTTTACCGCATTACCATGCTCTTCTTCACGATTAGCAAAACCGTCAAGAATGATAAGTGCTGTTGGTTGTTTAGCCATTATTTAGCACCCTCTAATAATGCAACGAATGAATCAACTTTTAATGAAGCGCCGCCAACTAATGCGCCATCGATATCTGATTGAGCCATATATTCTTTAATATTTTCTGGTTTAACACTACCGCCGTATTGAACACGTAAAGCATCTGCTTCTTCTTGAGAGAAAGCTCCTGCTACAACGTTACGTACGTGTGCACACATTTGGTTAGCATCTTCTGAAGTAGAAGATTTACCAGTACCAATTGCCCAAATAGGTTCATAAGCGATTACTGTAGATTTTACTTGATCTTTAGAAAATCCTTTAAGTGCCGCTTCTACTTGACCGCCTACTACTGATTCAGCTTTACCAGCTTCTCTTTCTTCTAATGTTTCACCAACACAAATGATTGGTGTCATATTATGAGAAAATACTGCTAATGCTTTTTTATTAACATCTTCGTCAGTTTCACCGAAGTATTCACGACGTTCAGAATGTCCTAATACTACATATTTAACGCCTAAATCTTCAAGTGCTGATGGAGAAGTTTCACCAGTGAATGCACCATTATCTTCAAAGTATGCATTTTGAGCACCAATTTGTAAGCCTTGTGCTACGCCTTCTTTAGTTAAATTAACAAGTGCATCTAATTGTAAAGTTGGTGCACAAATTACTGAATCTACCTCGTTAGTATCTGGTAATGCTGGTAGTTCATTAACAAAATCTTTTGCTTCTTGAACTGTTTTATTCATTTTCCAGTTACCTGCGATAATTGGTTTTCTCATGATATAAAAACTCCTTTTATGATTATTTTTCAGAAATAGCTACGATGCCAGGTAGTTCTTTACCTTCTAAGTATTCTAGAGAAGCTCCGCCACCTGTTGAAATGTGTGAGAAGTCATCAGCAAATCCTAAGTCCATAGCAGCTGCTGCAGAATCTCCACCACCGATAATTGTTGTTGCATTTTCTAAGCTAGCAATTGCTTTACATACACCAATTGTACCTTTAGCAAAGTTACTTAATTCAAACACACCCATAGGTCCGTTCCATACTACTGTGTTTGCACCTTCTAATGCTTCACTAAACAATTCAACTGATTTAGGACCGATATCCATTGATTCTTGATCAGCTGGAATTTCATCAGCAGAAACGACCGTAATTTCAGCGTCATTTGAAAATTCTTTCGCTACTTTACAATCTATTGGTAAGATAATTTTGTCGCCAGCACGTTCAAGTAATTCTTTAGCAAAATCAACTTTATCTTCTTCTAAAAGTGATAATCCTATTTCTTTACCTTGAGCTTTGAAGAATGTATAAGCCATTCCGCCACCGATAATAACTTTATCTGCAATAGTTAATAAGTTTTCAATAACACCAATTTTATCTGAAACTTTCGCTCCACCTAAAATTGCTACTAAAGGACGTTCTGGTTCACTTACAACGCCACCGATAAATTTGATTTCTTTATCCATTAAGAAACCAGATGCTGTTTCAATGTTAGATGCGATACCAACATTTGAAGCATGTTCACGGTGAGCTGTACCGAATGCATCATTAATGAACACGTCACCTAATGAAGCCCAATATTTACCTAATTCAGGATCATTTTTAGATTCTTTTTTACCATCAACATCTTCGAAACGTGTATTTTCAAATACTAATACATCGCCTTCAGCTAATGTATCGATAGCATTTTCTAATTTTTCTCCACGTGTTTCTGGCACAAATGTTACTTCTTTATTTAATAGTTCACTTAAGCGTTCTGCTACTGGTTTAAGTGATAATTCTTTTTTGTCTTCTTCAGTTTTCACTTTACCTAAATGTGAGAATAAAATTACTTTACCGCCTTGCTCGATAATGTATTTTATTGTAGGAAGCGCTTGAACGATTCTGTTGTCGTTTGTAATTGCACCATCTTTCATTGGTACATTAAAATCTGCTCTTACAAGTACTTTTTTACCTTTTAAATCTACGTCTTTAACATTCTTCTTTGACATGATTTGTCTTCCTCCTCTAGATAATAGAAAATACAACATGATTAAAAATAAGCGGAGAAGCGATGTGCTCCCCGCTTACTTATAAGCATAACCTATTTAGTTCATTTATTTAAATTATTTGTTAGCTTGAGCTGCTAAAAATTCTAAAGTACGAACTAATTGTGAAGTGTAAGACATTTCATTGTCATACCAAGATACAGTTTTAACTAATTGACGATCTCCAACAGTCATTACACGAGTTTGAGTTGCATCGAATAATGAACCGTAAGTGATACCAATGATATCAGAAGATACGATTTCATCTTCAGTGTAACCGAATGAATCATTTGTAGCATTTTTCATTGCTGCATTGATTTCTTCTACTGAAACTTCTTTGTCTAATACTGCAGTTAATTCAGTTACTGAACCAGTTGCTACTGGTACACGTTGAGCTGATCCATCTAATTTACCTTTTAATTCTGGAATTACTAAGCCGATAGCTTTAGCAGCACCAGTTGAGTTAGGTACGATGTTTTGAGCCGCAGCACGAGCACGACGGAAGTCACCTTTAGAATGTGGAGCGTCTAAAGTATTTTGGTCACCAGTGTATGCGTGAATAGTCATCATTAAACCTTCTACGATACCGTATTGATCATTTAATACTTTAGCCATTGGAGCTAAACAGTTAGTTGTACAAGATGCACCAGAAACGATTTCTTCTGAACCGTCTAATTCGTCATGGTTAACGTTATAAACGATAGTTTTTAAATCGCCTGAAGCTGGAGCTGAAATTAATACTTTTTTAGCACCTGCATCGATGTGAGCTGAAGCTTTTTCTTTGTCAGCGAAGAAACCAGTACATTCTAATACTACGTCGATATCTAAATCGCCCCATGGTAATTCTTTAGGGTTAGGATTTTCGAAAGTTTTGATTTCTTTACCGTTTACGCGGAATCCGCCTTCGATAACTTCTACTTCGTCTTTGAAACGACCTTGTGTAGAATCATATTTTAATAAATGAGCTAACATTGCGTCATCTGTTAAATCGTTGATTGCTACTACTTCGATGTTTTCTACTTCTTGTAATCTTCTAAATGCTAAACGACCTATTCTGCCAAATCCATTAATTGCTACTTTAGTTGCCATTATTGATGGCCTCCTTTATATTTGTTATTTCAAAAAGGCGATTAAACCTTTTATTCCAAGTTAATCATTGCTTTTGCAGCACCTTCATCTGTTATAAGGATGGTATTCTTAGGTGCTATCTCAAGATAAGCCTTAATAGCTTCTGCTTTAGAAGCACCCCCTGCTACTGCAAAAATATTTGTCTTAGTTGCTAAATCTTCTAGTTGCAAACCGATTGTTTTAACACGATGTACGACTTCACCTTTGGAATCAAAGTAATACCCAAAAGCTTCTCCGACTGCATGATGATGTTTCAATTGGCTTAATACTTCTTCTGATGTTTTTCTTCTTTGTGCCATCTTCAGCGCATCACCAATACCGTGAATTATAAAATCTGAATGACGTATTGCATCAAGTACCTCAATTACTGCAGGTTCTGTCAACAACGTTTCATACGAACTTTCACTTACTTGGTCAGGAACATACAAGACCTTATACGACCCACCTGTTCGATTTGCCATACTTGCACAAATTGTATTAGCCTGGAATACTACGTTTTCTCCCAAACCACCACGCGCTGGCGTGAACAAAATGTCTTTATTCAATGGATGTAATGACTCACTAACTCTAGCCATTGTTGAACCACCCGTTACTGAAACTGAAGCTCGATCATACAATGACTGTTCTAGTAGTTCTGCTGTAACATTACCCATTTCTGCTTTAACCATCTCATCTGAATCCGAATTACCTCTCACTATATGTGCTTTCACACCATATCGATTAAATATTTCATCCTCAATATGATTAAAGCTAGAATATAGTGTTAAATAATGTGATAACGAAGCGAGAATTTGTTCACCTGTTTCGGTCAATTTCATGCCTGTTGATTGAACGCTGAGTAAATCTTGTTGTTTTAACATTTCAATTTCAGTTCTCAATACCCGTTCAGTAATATTCATAACATCACTTAACGATCTTCGACCAATAGGTTGTTTCTTCTCAATCGTCGATAAGATATTAAAGCGTCGATACATCTTGTCAATCAAGTCAGGAACGAGTCTATGTTGTATCTTTAATAAATCTTCCATAAACAAGTCGCCTCCTCTAAGATTAACAGATGGGCATAATCTAACCTGGGTTAGACGTTTTTCGTCCCATGCGGGTCAAAAAAATAATATCTGTTTACAATTTTATAATACACCCATGGCTATAAGATTGCAAGATAAATGCGTTACTCATTATTTCAATTCATCATACGCCTCAATCAATGTAACAAAATCAACGTTTCCTTCTTGTAAGACAACACCGTTATACTCAACAACTGGTACTCTAAGCATATATTTTTCATGTAATGTATCATCTTCTTCTATATTAATAGTAATAATTTTAATTTCATGATCATATTCATCTCTGAAAAAATCTAATTGTATTTTTGCATCGTCACATAAACCACAATTTGAACCAATATAAAATTTGATATCCATAAAATCATCCTTCGTTATAATAAGCCTCCCCGAGACGAATCGAACGCCCATTTCAAGAACCGGAATCTTGCGTGTTATCCTTTACACTACGGAGAGATAAATCTTAATTATTAATTTATAATCACTTAACATCTTACGAATATAATAGAAGTATCAACTATAAGGAGTGAAGAATTATGACCACTAATCAAGCAGAAAACATCATTCGAAAAAGATGTGAACATTTTAATATGCAAGTCACTCAAATTCACTGCACTCAGCTTGTTGATTACGGAAACTATTATATCATTTATGCAAACATTGACAACATTTGTCGCAAATTTCCTGTGTATAAATCAGCTATTTAAGTTATAATATTCATCAGTAGGTCATATATTTTGACCATGTTTGACTTTATAGTGTATGATATGGTCATTAAGATATTCAAAGGAGGATTTAACTGATGAATTTAATACCAACAGTTATAGAAACAACAAATCGTGGGGAACGCGCTTATGATATTTACTCACGTTTATTGAAAGACCGCATTATTATGTTAGGATCAGCTATTGATGACAATGTAGCGAACTCAATCGTATCACAATTGTTATTTTTACAAGCACAAGATTCTGAGAAAGACATTTATTTATATATTAACTCACCAGGCGGAAGTGTAACAGCTGGTTTTGCTATTTATGATACAATTCAACATATTAAACCAGATGTACAAACAATTTGTATCGGTATGGCAGCATCAATGGGTTCATTCCTATTATCAGCTGGTGCAAAAGGTAAACGTTTCGCATTACCTAACAGTGAAGTGATGATTCACCAACCATTAGGTGGCGCACAAGGACAAGCTACAGAAATTGAAATCGCAGCTCGTCACATTTTACGTACTCGTGAAAAATTAAACAAAATTTTATCTGAAAGAACTGGACAACCAATTGAAAAAATTGAAAAAGACACAGATCGTGATAACTTCTTAACAGCTGATGAAGCTAAAGAATACGGTTTAATCGATGATGTAATGCATCCAGAAGATATGAAAGCTTAACTTGAATATGGATAACTACCTGGAACAAACTTGTTCCAGGATTTTTTTTGTTATTTTTTACTAAAAACAATCATGTATCTATATATAAGTAGTTTGTTTTTCTTTTAATTGCATGTATACCGCTTTACTTTGCCTCCCATATTTACAAAATATTAACTGAATATAAACTTTTCGTTAACTTTACTTTGGTACGGTTATATAGTAAATAACGCTTTATAAAGGAGAATGAGGTTATGACGTTATCAAAAAAATTCACTACATCTTTAATTACTATTTCATTAGTTGCTTCATCCATCGTAGGTACAGCTTTTGCTTCTGAAACAACAAAATCAGATTCTAAAATAGCAGTGTCTGGAAATACAAAAAATCCAAAAAATATTATTTTCATGGTTGGAGATGGTATGGGTCCATCATATAACTCTGCTTATAGACATTTTGCTGATAATCCTGATACGAAAGAAATAGAACCAACTGCCTTTGATCGATATTTAACAGGTCAACAAAAAACTGACCCTAACGATCCAAAAGAAAATGTAACTGACTCAGCAGCTGGAGCAACCGCTTTTAGTACGGGTGTAAAAACATATAATGGTGCAATTAGTGTCGATGAAAACAAGAAGAAATTAAAAACAGTATTAGAACAAGCTAAAGAAAACAAGAAATCTACTGGCTTAGTTACAACTGCTGAAATCACTGATGCAACACCAGCAGCCTTTGCTTCGCATGTAGATAGTAGAGATAAGAAAGATGAAATTGCTAAACAATTTTATAATGAAAAAATCCACGGAGAGCATACTGTAGATGTGTTACTGGGTGGAGGTAAAAAATATTTTGATTCACGTAATGGTGACTTACAAAATAAATTCAAAAAAGATGGATATAAAGTAGTCCATGACAAAAAATCGTTACATAAAGATAATAGCGACCAAATTTTAGGATTATTTGCTGACGAAAATATGCCTTTACAAATTGATGCACCAAACAAAAATCCAAAACTCGTAGACATGCAAAAAGCCGCTATAGAACGACTTGAGAAAAACAAAAAAGGATTTTTCTTAATGGTTGAAGGCGCTTCAATAGACAAATCTGGACATCCAAACGATGTTACTGGTGTTATGTCTGAAATGAATGGCTTTGAAGATGCATTCAAAAACGCAACTTCTTACGCTAAATCACATCCAGATACGTTAGTTGTTGCAACTGCTGACCATTCTACTGGTGGAATGACAATTGGAAAAGGTAAAGATTACGTGTGGAATCCAGATGCAATAAAATCAATGAAACATTCTGGAAGTTTTATGACAGAACAAATAGCCAATAGCAAATCCCCTAAAAAAATCATCAAAGATGGATATGGATTTAAAGTAGATGGCAATCAAATTAAGGTAATTGAAAAAGAAGCTAAAAAATTATCTAAACTAAAAAAAGACAGCAGCGAATATGAAACACAATTCCAAGTATTACAAGATGCTGTTCAAAAGCCTATAAATGATAAATCACATACAGGCTGGACAACAAATGGTCACACTGGTGAAGATGTAAACATGTATGCTGCAGGTGCAAATTCAGACAAGTTCAAAGGCTTAATAGATAATACAGATAATGCCAAATACATTTTCTCATACTTGAAAAATAAATAATAATCCTATAGATTCAATTTCTATGACGTTTATTAATTACCTATATCAGAAAAAAGACGAAACTCACTTTTTATCGTGAATTTCGTCTTTTGTTTTATGTTTCAGAAACATTATCATTCTTCATTATTAAATATACAATAATCTCATGCCCTAAAAGATTAAGATACTATTATTTTATTGTTTCGCCGCTTCTAATTTTATCTGCCATTTCATTGAGTTTACGTAGTCTATGGTTTATACCTGATTTAGATATTTTTCCTGTACTCACCATTTCTCCTAATTCTTTGATAGATACATCTTGGTTATCTATTCTTAATTTCGCTACTTCTCGTAACCGATCCGGTAAATTATCGATTCCTATTTCTTTATCTATAAGTTTAATGCTTTCTACTTGTTTCATTGCAGCACTTACTGTTTTATTTAAATTAGCTGTTTCGCAATTAACTAATCTATTTACAGAATTTCTCATGTCACGAATAATTCTAACATCTTCAAATTTAAGTAATGCTTGATATCCACCAATTAAACTTAAAAAGTCAGCTATTTTTTCTGCTTCTTTTAAATAACTGATATAACCTTTTTTACGTTCTAACTGTTTAGCGTTTAAACCATATTGATTCATTAATGCTGTTAAATCCGCTGAATGTTCTTCATATAATGAAAAAATTTCAAGGTGATAAGAAGATGTTTCTGGATTATTTACTGATCCTCCTGCTAAAAACGCACCTCTTAAGTAACTTCTTTTACAACAATCTTTTTGTAAAATATCTTTATCTATTTCTTGTTTAAACATACCTTCTTGTAGTATACCTAGCTCATCTAATATTTCTTTAGCTTTTACTTTGATTCTACTGATATATATATTATTTTTTTTAAGTTTCATTTTCTTTCTTACTAATAATTCTACTTCCACTCCGAAGCATTTTTTTATGAGCGAAAATATACGGCGTGCTATCGCTGCATTTTCAGTTTGTACATTTATGACAAATTGTTGATTAGAAATACTCAAATTCCCATTCATTCTAATCAAAGCTGAAAGTTCTGCTTTTGCGCAACAATCATCTACTTCAATTCTTGTTAATTCATTTTTCATTTCTGAAGCAAAGCTCACAGCAGATCATCCTTTCTTAATTTATATGTACATAAAAATAATGATATGCCGAAAGACATATCATACGTTTTGTATCTATTTTATCTTACATGGAATAGCCGGGCGTATCAAGTTTTTCAACTTATACAATTGATTATTTTTTGGTAGCCTCTTTGATTACACCAAATAACAACATTATTAAACCAATTATTAAGAAACTTATACCTATTTGTTGATTTGCAATTAAACCAATAAGCAGAAATATACAACCTATTAATACCATCATGATTTGAACATTCTTCATCAACGATCACCTCTTTTTGAAAACCCTTACATTGATTCTACTTTATTTCTATATAAAAATATAGAGCGCGGGACAGAAATCTCAATTCTAAAAAAAGATTTCATTATCCTACCCTCTATATTTCAAATTTATTTGTCTATCTTATATTGTATTGTACTAATTTCTCGTAATGCTATTTCGTATATAAGTTGAGCAAGCACTTTATTATTATGTCTAATATATTGATGAGGCGTAATGCTCACTAAATTATTGTCGTGTATGCATTGTACACCCATCTCTTTTAATTTATCTCCATCAAAATGAACTTGCTTTGCATCTTCTTCTTCATATCTCATTAAAATATCTTTATTAAAGCGTTCATTTTGACAGATTACAAAATCGATAAATTCTTGGCCAACATGATCATGAATGGCTTTCACGTGGTCACTAACTGAATATCCAGTTGTTTCACCTTTTTGAGTCATAAGATTACATACATATAACCTTTCAGCATCAGTATGTATAATAGCGTCTTTAACTTTATCTAAAATCAAATTAGGTATTATACTTGTATACAGTGATCCTGGTCCCATAACGATTAAATCTGCTTCTTCTATTGCATCAATGGCTTCTTTCATTGGTTCAATATCTTCAGGTGTTAAAAAGACTTTTTCAATTTTTTTAGATGTTTTAGGGATATTAGATTCCCCTACTATAATTTCACCATCAGACATTACTGCATTTAATACAACACTTTTAGTTGTTGATGGAATGACTTGGCCTTTAATATTTAATATTTTACTTAACTCTTTAACTGCATGACCAAAATCATCCGTAATATTTGTCATTGCTGCTAATAATAAATTTCCAATTGAATGTCCACCAAATTTTTCTTCTTCAAAACGATGTTGAAAAAGTTCTTCTAACATAGGTTCAGTGTCACTTAGAGCTGCCAGCACATTTCTTATATCTCCAGGAGCAGGTATATCCATCACATCACGAATTCTACCTGTACTACCACCATCATCTGCCACCGTTACGATGGCTGTAATATCTATTGGAAACTTTTTCAGTCCTCTCGCTAAAACAGAAAGACCTGTTCCGCCTCCAATTAATACAACTTTTAATTTTTTCATTTTTTCTTTTTACTTTCAATATGTGCATCGCGATGTGACGTATACACAGCATAGTCAAAGTTTTCTTTAATATCTTCTCCTAAACGTTTTGCAAGTGCGACAGATCTATGTTGACCACCTGTACAACCAATTGCAATTGTTAATTGAGATTTACCTTCTTTTTTGTAGCCTGGCAACATAAACATTAATAGGTCACTAAACTTTTTATAAAATGTATTTGTTTCTTTCCATTTCATAACGTACTGATAAACTTCGTCATCTAATCCAGTCAACGGTCTTAATTCTTGTACATAATATGGATTAGGTAGAAATCTTACATCAAATACGATATCCGCATCAATCGGCATTCCGTGTTTGAAACCGAAACTTAACACCCTTACTTGGAATGTTGTAGAAGGGTCTTTTTCAAATGTTGCGTTCAACTCTTCTTTCAAAGCTTTCGGTTTCATTTCAGTCGTATCTATTACGAAGTTGCTTATACCTTTAATATCATTCAAGAGATCTCTTTCTTCTTCAATAGCAGATAATAAGCTACCCTTTTCACTTAAAGGATGGGTTCTTCTCGTTTCTTTATATCTTGAAATTAATTTTTTATCACTTGCTTCTAAAAATATAATATCTACGATAACTCTTTTTTCACTTTGTATAAAATCCAATTCTTTTCTTAAGTCACCAAAGAAATCTTTACCTCTTAAATCAATTCCAATTGCCACTTTTGATAAAGAAGGATTACCTTGATCCATTAAATCAACAAACTTTTGCAATAAAATTGGAGGTAAATTATCAACGCAAAAATATCCTAAATCTTCTAATGCTTGTAATGCGACAGATTTCCCCGCACCAGACATACCAGTAACTACAAGCAATTCATTTTTTACATTACTTTTGTCGGTAAGTTGCATAGCACTTCTCCTTTAACTATCATATGTATCTTAATCTTACATGATAATGCTATAAAAAACATTAAATAAATGGTCTATTTAAATCTATACCCGCCTTTTTAAACTATATCAAGTAAAGGAAAAATCATATATAAAAAGTGCTTGGGATTTAAATCCTAACTCAAAATAAATAAGCATATCTTACGATTTTGTACGTGCATGCTTGCCTACCTTATTATACAATCTTACGATTTTGTAAGTGCATGCTTGCCTAGGGGTATGGTTCGAGCCTGTAGTCTCTCACTCATACTATTCCCTCAGGCGTCATCACTTACAAAATCGTTGGAAATATTTATTTTTATATAGAAAACAGGTGTCTCTATGAGTTAGTTAAATGATTATCATTAAAATACTAGGATATTTATGTCAAAGGCAATTAATCTTAAGTGTCTGTATTCACATAAGTCGAGAGAAGTGTAACTATGGATGCCTATGTTAACACAAGTCAGTAGAAGTGTAAGCAAGTATGTCCATAGTCACATAAGTGGAAAGAAGTGTAACTAAGGATGTCTATATTTACACAAGTCGAGAGAAGTTTAACTAAGGGTATCTATATTCACACAAGTCGAGAGAAGTGTAAGCATGCGCATAAAAAAATGCCAACAAAGTCTATAGTTGTCACAATGATTTTCATAAAAAATAAAAGCAGGAATTCAATTTTAATAATGAATTCCTGCTCTTTATTAATTATATTAATTGTTCTTCGTCTTCAAGTGATTCAATATATGCTTGTGCATTTTGTGCTGCAATACTACCATCACCAGTTGCTGTAACGATTTGACGTAATGTTTTTTCACGAACATCGCCTGCTGCATATACACCAGGTACGTTAGTTTCCATTTCGTCATTTGTTTCAATATAACCGTTCTCATTCAATATACCTAATGATTCAAATGGTTTAGTCAATGGTTTCATACCAATATAAACAAACACACCATCAGCTTGATGTTCTGTTTCAGTACCATCTTCAGTAGAAACTAAAGTAACAGATCCTACTTTACCATCTTTTTCATTGATTGTTTTTAATGTTGTATTCCAAATAAAATCAATTTTTTCATTTTTAAATGCACGGTCTTGAATGATTTTTTGAGCTCTTAACTCATCTCTTCTATGAACGATTGTAACTTTGTCAGCGAATTTAGTTAAGAATATACCTTCTTCTACTGCTGAGTCTCCGCCACCAATTACATATAAGTTCTTACCTTTAAAGAATGCACCGTCACATACTGCACAATAACTTACACCACGGCCACCTAGTTCTTGTTCGCCTGGAACGCCGATTTTTTTGTATTCTGCACCTGTTGCAATAATGATAGCGTGCGCTGTTAATGATTTGTCTCCCATATTAACAACTTTATAAGAACCTTTATCTTCTATATTTTTTATGTCCCCATATTCATATTTAGCACCAAATTTTTGTGCATGTGTAAACATTTTAGTTGATAAATCTGGACCTGTAATTAAATCAAATCCTGGGAAGTTTTCTACATCTTCTGTATTTGCCATTTGTCCACCTGGCATACCGCGCTCTATCATTACAGTTGATAAATTTGCTCTTGAAGCATAAACAGCAGCTGTCATTCCTGCAGGGCCTGCTCCAACTATAATTACATCATAATCTACTTGTGTAGTCATTTATAAACTGCCTCCTCTTATTAATTCAGTAGAATTGTACATCAATATTTTTATTAAGTATAACTATATGCTCACTATAGCATCGATTGCTTTATTTAAGCGATACGTCGTTATATTGAATGAATTTTTAATTTCTTTTTTTGTTACTTTTATATTTAACATTTTCAAATAAATATAAACTGAGGCTGCTACATAATGATCAACTTGTTCTATTGATTCATTATCTGCTATTAACATCTCAGCATGCTCAATCCATGATACAAATAATTCTTTCCCATAATGTTGATATTCTGATTGTTCAATGAGTTTCATACCTTTATCAATAAAACCTAATTTATTAAGATGTAGATTTTGAAAAGTATACGTTATATATAACCTTTCATAGTCAGGTAGACTTTCTAAGACTTCCCATAATTCATGTGACATTACAAGTTCACGGTGCTTCATATGACCTATTAAAAATATGCCATACAATCTATACCTGTAGTCTTCATCTTTTAATAACGGTAATACATGGCTATCTAACATTTCTTTAAGTTCATCAATTTTCCAAGGTGGTAATTGACTATGATATTGTACACTATCTTCAAATTTTTGCCAATGTCTTTTCGCTTCTTCTTCAAAGCCTAAATGGTAGTAGTTATAACTTAATGCATGATGAAGTTGTGGCATTGAAGCTTGTGCTTTTTTCAAAAGTGGAACGAGCAACTCATTTGAAGGCTTGTGTTTTCCTAAATAGCTTAGAACAACACCTAACTTGAAGGATTCCTCATCGTTAATTGGATGTAATTTACTTAATTGCTTTAAATATTGTTGAAAGCGTTCTAACTGTTCCGTATTGTATAACAATAAAGTCATATGACATAAAGCATATATATCTGACGGATTATCTTCCAATATCGTTTGAAGTAACGCTTCTGCCTCTTCATATTGATTATTATAAAGCATCGACATCGCTTTTAAATTCATGATATGTTTGTCTTCTTGAATTGTTGCACGTTGTCTTTCTATATAATCATTTGCTTCTTGTAGCCTACCATTTGCAAATAAATATTGAAAAATATGTTGAATTACAAATCTTTCAGCCTCTTCTTCAACGACCGTTTGATTATCATATTTCACTTCGAACATTTGAATCATTTCTTCAAAATAATCTTGATCATCTTCTTCTGTTACATAGCGAAGCCCAAATAAAAATGCTTTATTAGGTTCGTTCGTCTTTATAAACATTTGACTCAAATAAAAATAATAATCTGTAACATAATTATCTTTTGCTATTTGATCATACATCATTTCTTCTGCTCTTGTAGTTTGGTTAAGTTCCACTAGACACTCAGTATAAGGTGGTATAATTACAAAATCATCAGGTGATTGTTCAAGTGCTTTTTTAAATAAAGACTCAGCATATACATATTCTTGTTCTCTCATTTTTTCCATTGCCTTATGATAGTAAAAGTCTTTATCAAACTTTACATGTATTATATTTGAATTGTCTCCCAACGATTAACTCACCACCTCTGTTTAAGTTGCATAGGATTGCCATATGCCATCATGCAATCGGGAACGTCTTTCGTAACGATTGTCCCACTAGCAATAGTCGCATTATTCCCTATATTAACACCTGCTAGTACCGTTGCATTTGCTCCGATTAATACATTGTTCCCTATATTCACATTCCCAATTCTATATTCTTCTACTAAATATTCATGACATAGAATGGTAGCGTTGTAACCTATAATACAATTTTTACCGATTGTGATTAACTCTGGATACATGATGTCAGGTGTAGCTTTAAATGCAAAAGCTGTCTCTTGACCAATTTTCATATTCAACCCTTTTCTGTATATGAAATGCTTCCATTTAACACTCGGCATATATCTACTAAGTTCAATGATAATAACATTTTTCAGCACTTTTATAAAACGTATTGTTTCGTACATTTTCCATAATGGGTTTGCCCCAGATACTTTTTTAGTTTTTAATGCTCTCACATAAACACTTCTTTCAGTTTAGTTATGATAATAACCTTTAACATCTCTGAATTTTTTCGGATTATAGCGTATTCTTCTATAAATAATACACGCTATTGAAACAACAATGATAACAATCGAAATCACTTGAGCGATTCTTAAGTTTTCTGTAAGCATTAAACTATCCGTTCTTAAACCTTCAATAAAGAACCTACCAATTGAATAATAAATTAAATAAGCAAAGAAAGTCTCACCAATTTTCAATTGTGGACGTATTAATAATAATAAAATAAAACCAACTATATTCCAGACAGATTCGTATAAGAATGTTGGATGATAATAAATACCATCTATTTGCATATGGTTAATTATAAATTCTGGTATATGTAAATTTTCAAGGAAACTACGTGATACAGGACCACCATGTGCTTCTTGATTCATGAAATTTCCCCATCTTCCGATAGCTTGTGCCAATATAATACTTGGTGCCACAATATCAACCATTTGGAAAAATGATAAATTTTTCATTCTACATATTATGAATCCAGTTATAAACGCTCCAATTAACCCACCATGAATTGCAATTCCGCCGTTCATAATAAGTGGTATCTCTACTAAATGCTGACTATAATAACCCCACTCAAATGCTACATAATAAATCCTTGCGCATATTATTGCCATAACAACGCACCAAATAATTAAATCAATTAATGTTTCTTCCTTTATTCCAACTTTTTTCGCCGTTCTTTGAGCTAATAGATAGCCGATTAAGATACCTGAAGCAATAATGATGCCATACCATCTTATTGCTAGAGGTCCTAATTGTATCGCTACTGGGTCAATACCTAACACACCCATTATTCATTCTCCTTACGTGCATTTTTCAAAATTTCTGCATTAAGTCGATTATTAAATTCCTCTGCAGTATTAATACCCATGTTGTTTAATCGATAATTCATTGCAGCAACTTCGATAATAACAGCTAAGTTTCTACCCGGTCTAACAGGAATGGTTTTCTTTGTAATCTTAGAATCTAATATTTTTAAAGTTTCTTCATTTAATCCAACTCGGTCATAAATCTTTTCTTTATTCCAAGTTTCAAGATTAATATTCAGCTTAATTCTTTTCTCCATTAATATAGATCCAGCTCCAAATAAAGTCATAACATTAATAATGCCAAGTCCTCTTATTTCAAGCAGATGTTCAATTATTTTTGGCGCTTTGCCAATTAGTTCATTCTTATTAATTTCTTTAATTTCGACATTATCATCTGCTACAAGTCTGTGTCCACGTTTTACAAGTTCTAGTGCAGTTTCACTTTTACCAACACCACTATCTCCCGTAATAAGAACACCAACACCATACACATCAACTAATACACCATGTAAAGAAGTTTCAGGCGCTAATTCTCTTTCTAAATATCCAGTTACTTGACCCATTAATTTCGTCGTTGAAGATTCACTTTTTAGAAGCGGTGTATTGGTCTCATTACAACTTTGGATTAATTCTTCTGGAGCATCTAATCCACGCGTAATAATAATTGCTGGTGTTTCAGGACGGCATAATTTAGCCATTCTACCTTGTTTTTCTTCATCTGGTAATAAATTATAAAATGATAATTCAGTTGTACCTAATACTTGAATTCGGTCAGATGAGTAATGCGAAAAATACCCCGCCATCTCTAAGCCAGGGCGTGATAAATCAGTCTCAGTTATTTTACGATGTAGTCCTACTTTACCTGCAAGGACTTCCATATTAAATTGTTCTATTAATTTACTACTTGATATCATAGGGTTCACCTCTAGGTTAATATATATTAATTCTAATGAACTTTAACAATAACTGCAATCATTATAAATATTAGGACAGTATCTTTAAGGGGACATAATTCTGAGTAATGTCCGTATGAGGTACTGTTAGGGACATAATTCTGAGTAATGTCCGTATGAGGTGCTGTCTCTATGGAGCATTATTCAGAATTTTGCCAGTTAGAACTTTCTAAGGAGCATTATTCGGAATTCTGCTAGTTAGAACTTTCTAAGGAGCATTATTTAGTATTCAATACACAAAAATTCTCCCAGTCCATTAAATATATAACAGACTGGGAGAATTTACTTGTGAAAAGGACCAGTGTCCCTTTGATTATTGATTAAATACCAGTATTTTGATCATTATTTTTATTGAATGATCTTATAATATTTTTTAAAGATTCGTCTAGTTGTTGTATTGGGTCTTGGTCAGTTGTTTCTCTATCGTTAAACTGTTTATCAAATTCAGTTTTACCTGATTTAGCAGTTGTTTTAACTTTACTCAACAAATCTTCAAATAAATTTTCTACATTTTCTTTAGATTTACTTGTGAAAGCTGAAGCATTCTTTTGATTATTTGAAGTTACTTCAAGTAATTTCACCGCTTCATCTACTGTTACTTTACCACTTTCAATAAGGTCTAATATCTTTAATTGTACTTCGTTCATATAATTCCCTCCCGGTTTATGTTCGATCTCTCTCTAGGATCGGTTTTAAATATTTACCAGTATAAGATGCGTCTACTTTCACTATATCTTCTGGTGTTCCAGTTGCGATAATTTCACCGCCACCATCTCCACCTTCAGGACCTAAGTCAATGATATAGTCAGCTGTTTTAATGACATCTAAATTATGTTCTATAATTATGACAGAGTCACCATTTTCAACAAGTCTATTCAATACACTTAACAAGCGTTTAATATCATCTACATGCAAACCAGTTGTTGGTTCATCAAGAATGTATAACGACTTACCGTTTGAGCGTCTATGAAGCTCTGATGCTAGTTTAACACGTTGTGCTTCACCGCCTGATAATGTTGTTGCTGGTTGACCTAATTTAACATATCCAAGACCAACATCAACGATAGTTTTTAACTTTCTATTTATCTTCGGTAAACTTTCAAAAAAGTGATAAGCATCTTCTACAGTCATTTCTAACACATCAGAAATACTTTTGCCTTTGTAAGTTACTTCTAATGTTTCTCTATTATACCTTTTTCCATCACAAACTTCACATGGTACGTATACATCTGGTAGAAAATGCATTTCGATTTTAATAATACCGTCACCTTTACAAGCTTCACAACGGCCACCTTTAACATTAAAACTAAATCTACCTTTTTGATAGCCTCTAACTTTTGCTTCATTAGTTTGACTAAACACATCTCTAATGTCATCAAACACGCCTGTATATGTTGCTGGATTCGAACGTGGTGTTCTACCAATTGGAGATTGGTCGATGTCTATAATTTTTTCTATTTCTTTAACACCTTTGATAGATTTGTGAACACCAGGTTTTGTTTTAGTATTATACAATTGTTTTTGTAAGCCTTTATATAATACTTCATTTACTAATGAACTTTTACCTGAACCTGAAACACCCGTAACACATGTCAATACTGACAATGGGAAATCCACATCAATATTTTTCAAGTTATTACTTGTAGCACCTTTAACAGATATTTTTCGTTTTGTTATTTTTCTTCGTTCTGAAGGTACAAATACTTTTTCTTTACCACTTAAATATCGACCAGTTAATGAATTTTCATTGTTCATTACTTCTTCTGGTGTACCACTCGCCACAACTTGACCACCTTGGACCCCAGCTTTCGGACCAATATCGACTAAATAATCTGCAGCTTTCATTGTATCTTCATCATGTTCAACAACGATTAAAGTATTACCCATATCTCTCATGGATTTCAATGTATCGATTAAACGATCATTGTCTCTTTGATGAAGCCCAATTGAAGGCTCATCCAACACATATAATACACCTGACAATCTTGATCCAATTTGTGTTGCTAATCTGATACGTTGCGCTTCACCACCTGATAGTGTTCCTGAAGCACGATTCAATGTTAAGTATTCTAAACCAACATTATTTAGGAATGATAATCTTTCATGTATTTCTTTTAAAATAAGTTTAGCAATTTTTTGTTCTCTTTCATCTAAATTCAAATGATCAAAGTGTTCAATTGCATTATAAATTGAATATCTCACAACTTCGCCAATATGTTGTCCATCAATTTTAACTGATAATACTTTTTCATTTAATCGATAGCCATCACATGTTTCACATGTTTTTTCGACCATATATTTTTGCATTACTTCTCTTACGTATTCTGATGGTGAATCATGATAACGTCTTTCAATGTTATTTAACACACCTTCAAAAGCCATTGTTCTCGTTCGATTAGTTTTAACGCCATAATCTTGATTAAATTTAAATTCAATTTCATCTTCATGTCCGCGTAGGATGATGTTCTTTTCTTTTTTAGTTAGCTTATTAAAAGGTTTATCCATATCAATTTTAAAATGTTCACATGCTTGTTTTAATAAAGTTGGATAATAATTCGAACTAATTGGTTGCCAAGGTAATAAAGCTCCCTCATTCAAACTTAAAGTATTATCTGGTACAACTAAATCTATATCTACAGTTAATTTACTACCTAATCCATCACAAGATGGGCAAGCACCAAATGGGTTATTAAATGAGAACATTCTAGGTTCTAATTGATCTACCGAAAATCCACAAATAGGACATGCATGATGTTCAGAAAATTTAATTTCATCACCATCAATAATATCTGCAATTGCATTTCCTTCAGCTAATTCTAATGCTGTTTGTAATGAATCAGCTAATCTCGCTTCTATACCCGGTTTAATAACTAGTCTATCTATTACAACATCAATTGAATGATTTTGATTTTTATTTAGTTCTGGAACATCGTCTACATCTAAAATATCACCATCAACTTTTAATCTTGCATAACCTTTTTTAGCAATGTCATCGATTAATTTTTTATGCGTACCTTTACGGCCTGAAACTATTGGAGACAGAATTTGTATTTTAGTTCTTTCTTCTAACTCCATAACTTGATCGACCATTTGTTGTACAGTTTGTGATTTAATTTCAATACCATGGTTGGGACAAATTGGTCTACCAACTCTGGCATATAACAATCTTAAATAATCGTATATTTCTGTTACCGTTGCTACCGTTGATCTAGGATTTTTGCTTGTAGTCTTTTGATCTATTGATATTGCCGGAGATAGGCCTTCAATTAAATCTACATCTGGTTTATCCATTTGCCCTAAAAATTGTCTAGCATATGCACTTAAAGATTCAACATATCTTCTTTGACCTTCAGCATAAATTGTATCAAACGCTAATGATGACTTTCCTGAACCTGATAAACCAGTCATAACAATAAGTTGATCTTTTGGTATTTCAATATCTATATCTTTTAAATTATGTGCTCTTGCACCTTTTACGATGATGGATTTGTTTTTCATCTCAGTCACCTTTCTGCTTTTAATTCAAATAGTATGTCTCGTAATTCAGATGCACGCTCGAAGTCTAAATCCTTCGCTGCATCTTTCATTTCTTTCTCTATGCGCTCGATTGTCTTTTCTCTTTCTTTTTTCGTGAGTTTCTTCGGTGCTTTTTTCTTATCTTTTTCGTTTACTTCATCTGTATCTACAGTTGCTGAGATTACATCGCGAATTTTTTTATTAATTGTTTGTGGTGTAATACCATGTTCTTCGTTATAGGCTTGTTGTGTTTCACGTCTTCTATTAGTTTCATCTAATGCTGTTCTCATTGAATCAGTAATTTTGTCTGCATACATAATTACTTTACCTTTATCATTACGTGCTGCTCGTCCGATTGTTTGTATAAGTGAACGTTCTGATCTTAAGAAACCTTCTTTATCGGCATCTAAAATAGTTACTAATGATACTTCAGGTATATCTAAACCTTCACGAAGCAAGTTTATACCGACTAATACATCGTAAACACCCAATCTTAAATCTCGAATAATTTCTATCCGCTCTAATGTTTTTATTTCAGAGTGTAAGTAATTTACTTTGACACCCGCTTCTTTCAAATAAGTCGTTAAATCTTCACTCATTTTTTTCGTTAATGTTGTAATTAATACGCGTTCATTTCTTTCGACACGTTCATTAATTTCAGCCATTAAATCATCAATTTGATTTTCACTTGGTCTAACTTCTATTATCGGATCTAACAATCCAGTAGGACGAATGATTTGTTCAACCATTTCATCAGTATGTTCAATTTCATAAGGACCTGGAGTTGCTGAAACGTAAACGAGTTGTTTTGTTTTTTGATCAAATTCTTCAAATTTAAGTGGTCTATTATCTAACGCACTTGGTAGTCTAAATCCATGTTCAACCAAAACACCTTTTCTAGCTTGGTCTCCGTTATACATCCCTCTAATTTGAGGAATCGTAACATGTGATTCATCAATCATAACAAGCCAATCATCACCAAAATAATCCATTAAAGTGTAAGGTGTTGATCCTTTAGGTCTTAAAGTTAAATGAACTGAGTAGTTCTCAATTCCTGAGCAAAATCCCATTTCTCTCATCATTTCTAAATCATAATTCGTTCTTTGCTCTAAACGTTGTGCTTCTAATAATTTATTATCTTTTCTAAGATCCTCTAATCGTTCTTTAAGTTCTTTTTCAATACGTTCAATTGCTTCTTTCATCTTTTCTTCACGAGTTACGAAGTGAGATGCCGGATAAAATAAAAAATGCTCTCTTTCAGCAATAACTTCACCCGTTAAATAGTTCACTTCTCTAATTCGGTCAATTTCGTCACCAAAAAATTCAACTCTCACACATAATTCATCTCTTGATGCAGGAAATATTTCAACTACATCTCCTCTTACCCTAAAAGTTCCGCGTCTAAAATCGATATCATTTCTTGAATATTGGTTATCGACAAGCTTTCTTAATAATTCATTACGTTCCATTTCCATTCCTACACGTGTACTTACAACTAAATCTTTATATTCTTCTGGGTTACCTAAACCATAAATACAGCTGACACTTGCTATAACAATAACATCATCTCGTTCAAATAATGCACTTGTAGCAGAATGTCGTAATTTATCTATTTCATCATTTATTGATGCATCTTTTTCTATGAATGTATCTGTTTGAGGTACATATGCTTCTGGTTGATAATAATCATAATAACTTACAAAGTATTCAACTCTATTTTCAGGAAAGAATTCTTTAAACTCACTATATAATTGGCCAGCCAATGTTTTATTATGTGCAATTATAAGTGTTGGTTTTCCAACTTCTTTAATAACATTACTCATAGTGAACGTTTTACCTGTTCCTGTTGCACCTAATAATGTTTGATGTCTTTTTCCATCTTTTATACCTTTAACGAGTGATTTTATTGCTTCAGGCTGATCTCCTTGAGGTGAATAATCTGAATGTATTTTAAAAGGAAAATGCTGCATAGTAACCTCCTTAAATTTTGTAATATATAAATATATTTTATCAAAAATTTGTAAAAATGACCAAACATTTGTTCGTTTAATTGTTATTAAATACAAATAAGAGGAAAAATCATATTGATTAATCCTCTTTACTATCTTGATTCAATTTTATCGATTTCGAGTGAATCCACTATATAAAAGCCTATTACTAAACTTACAACATCTAATAGGATAATCACTTCATCATTAAAGAAGCCTTTATAAACAGAAACACCAATTGTTATACTGGATACGAGTAATCCAATCCATTTATTTTGAGCAATTTGTGTAAAAATAATAACCATTAAACAAGGGAGAAACAAAGCTAGAATCGGCCAAATCATTCAACTCACTAACTCCTTTTTGTTTCACGTTTTTCAAGAATTGTCATTGTTATTTCTCTTAATTCCGAACGTGGAATAAATTTTTCTTGTAGCATATCAGGTATAATATGCTGTATAAAATCTTGTACAGATGACAAATGATCAAATTGCATAATCGTTTCTAATGAACTTTCATATATTTCAAAGAATAATGGTTCTGGGTTTCTTTTTTGTATCTCACCAAAAGATTCATATAATAAGTCGATTTTATCTGCAACACTAAGTATTTGCCCTTCTATACTATCATCCTTGCCTTCTTGCAATCTATGTCTATATATCTCTTGATACTGCTCTGGAAATTCTTCAGTTATAAATTTATCTATCATTTCTTCCTCAACTTGAGAAAATAATTTTTTAATTTCATAAGAGGCATATTTAACAGGTGTTTTGATATCACCAGTAAATATTTCAGGATAGTCATGGTTCAATGCTTTTTCGTATACAAGTTTCCAGTCTATTTCTTGACCATTTTGTTCTTCAACTGTCGCCAAATATTGGGCGATTTTTGTTACTTTAAACGAGTGAGCTGCAACGTTATGGTCTTGATATTTAAATTTACCTGGACATCTCACTAATTTTTCCAAGTCAGATAAACTTTTAAAATATTGATGTACCCCCATTAATTTTCCTCCTTAACTTGTGTAACTAAGTTGTTCAGTGTCTTCTCAGATAATTCACCTAAATACACTTTTTTTATTTTGCCGTTTTTATCTACGAATAATGTCGTAGGGATATTATATGATTTAAATTTCTTAAGAAAATCATCTTCTGCAATATAAACATTATAGTTTACATTTACATCATTAATTAATTGTTCAGCTGATTTACGTTTATCTTTTACGTTTAAACCAATCAGCTCGACACCATTTTCTTTATTTTTTGCATATTTAACAAGTTCAGGCATTTCTCTTTTACAAGGATCACACCAAGAAGCAAACAAATTAATAATAGTTATATCATTTTTAGAAGTAACTTCTTTTAAATTTGTAGCCTTTTGCGTTGTAAATTTCTTAACTGTTTCATCATTTACATTTAAGCCTGTTGCAGGATGACTGTTTTGAAATGACTTCTTACCTTGTTGTTCTTTAAACTGTTCTTTAGTTTGAAACTTATTAATATCAAGTACTTTATATACACTAATACCGATTAAGCTTATTAAAAATAATACTAGTATGATTTTTAACCATTTTTTCATGTTTTCAAACCTCAATACACTTATTTACGTTTATTATATCAACTATAGTTATAAAAAAAAGCAAATAGTTAAAATTCTTACATAGAATTAACTACTTGCTTGAAATATGATCTAATTTTAAAACCTAATGAATATAGTTATAAGCTCCTGCTGCTGATGCTGAAATTGTACGTGAAGACACAATACCAACACCTTGATAATTCATTTCAGAAACTTGGATAGATCCATCAGAATTCACTTTGTCAACATATGCAACGTGACCATATCCTCCAGCAGTTGACTGTAATATAGCCCCTGCAGATGGGTTATTATTTACTGTATAACCTGATTGAGCTGCTGCATTCGCCCAGTTATTTGCATTTCCCCAAGTGTTTCCAATATCAGGACGTTTGCTAAATGCATAATAAGTACATTGACCTGAAGTATACAAGTTATTACCTCCACCTGAAGATGGTCTGCTGTATGATACTGGTTGTGTTTGTTGTGCTGGTTGTGCATATTGTGTTGCTTGAGCATGTTGTGTTTGTTGTGCAGTTTGAGTTGAGTTATTTGAATTAAACGTTGGTGCTACATAAGCATGTACATCTTCACTATTAAAAACATTTTCATTTGAAGTTTGTTCAGATACATTTCTCAAGACAGTTTCTTCTTGTGATGATGCCTCTGGTGCATGAATTGTTAAACTAGTAGGTTGAGCTGTCGCTTCTGAACCTTCTTGAGCTACTGATAATTTCTCTCCCACAATAATCAAATCAGAAGTCAAATTGTTCCATTCTTTTAATTCTGTAACAGATACATCAAATTTCTCAGCTATTGTATTAAGTGTATCGCCTTCTTGAATTGTATATATATTATCTTCTAACACTTTTAAGTTTTGTCCGACTGTAACATCGCCTGTGATATTGTTTAATGATTTAAGTTCTGAAATTGAAGTCCCGTATTCCTGTGCAATCGTTTCTAAAGTTTCTCCATCTTTAACTTTAATATCCGATGCAAATGCAGTAGTGTTTGATAATGTAGTTAAAGCTGTGACTGACGCTAAAGTAATGAATGTCTTCTTCATGATGACATATCCTCCCGAGTTTTATGTGTTTTAATTTATATTTTTATTTTATAGGGTTATCCCCAACTAATACTGGAAATAATATATCATATTATCGAACCTCATTTTTCTTTGTTACAAATTCGTAATATAAACGTTACTGTCTGATAATTTTTCAGAAAAAATTGTTACTAAAGACTGTCATGAAAGTATTTAAAAGCGCACCATTAATTGTATTTTTACAATTAATGGTGCGCTTTTTTACTCTATTTATACATTTGAAAAGGTCATGATATTTATCTAAAAATTTTCCATTTCATATAAATAAAACATCTAATACATTATTTATAAGGTTTGAATGAGTTATATTATTTTTGTTCTACCAACCATTTTGCTACTTCTTTAGCTTCTTTCTCATCTACAACTTTGCTCGGCATATTACCTTTACCTTCATTAATTATCTTTTCGATATCTGCTTCTGACATTTTAGCGCCAACTTTTTTTAGTGAAGGACCAGAAGCACCATCAAGATCTTTACCATGACATCCAACACAAGAATTATTTTTAAAAATCTTTTCCCCTTTTGAACTATATTCCTCCGTCTTACTATCATCGTTTGATTGACCACAACCAGCAAAGATTAACGATGATAATGCCAATACAGAAATCATGCCCATTTTGATTTTCATGTATAACACTCCATTCAATATATTATCAAATATATTTTATCATGAAATTTAGTAATTAGGTATCCTTTTGTGCAAGAATTCACAATTAAAATCATGCATATATACGACACACCGCTCAATACAATGAGTAGAGGCTGAGACAATTAAATTGTCTCAGCCTCATTCAACTCAATATTACTTTTCATCAATTTGACTTCTTAAATATGCATCAATGAAAGGTTCTATATCTCCATCCATCACTGCATTAGTGTTACCAGTTTCTTCATTAGTTCTATGATCTTTAACCATAGCGTATGGGTGGAATACGTATGAACGTATTTGACTGCCCCATCCAATTTCTTTTTGCTCGCCTCTAATTTCATCAAGGGCTGCAGCTTGTTCTTCAAGTTCTTTTTGGTAAAGTTTAGCTTTCAACATTTTCATCGCTTGTTCTCTATTTTTAATTTGAGATCTTTCGTTTTGACAAGTTACGACTATTCCTGTTGGTTGGTGTGTGATACGCACTGCAGAGTCAGTAGTGTTTACGTGCTGTCCACCTGCTCCTGATGCTCTATACGTATCAACTGTAATATCTTCAGAATTAACTTCAATTTCAATTTTTTCATTATTAAATTCAGGTGTAACATCACATGAAACGAAAGATGTATGTCTTCTTCCAGATGAATCAAATGGAGAAATTCGCACTAATCTATGAACACCTTTTTCAGCTTTTAAGTAGCCATATGCGTTATGTCCTTTAATTAGAATTGTAACACTCTTAATTCCAGCTTCATCGCCTGATTGGTAGTCTAATGTTTCAACTTTGAATCCTTTTTGTTCAGCAAATCGTTGATACATCCGAAGTAACATGGATCCCCAATCTTGTGATTCAGTTCCACCGGCTCCAGGATGTAGCTCTAAAATCGCATTATTTTCATCATGTTCTCCATTAAGCAATAATTTTAGTTCAAATTGATCGATGTCTGATTTTAATGTTTTTAAATCTTGCTCTAAAATTTCATGCATATCTTCGTCATATTCTTCTTGAAGAAGTTCAACAGTAGTTAATAAGTCATCCGTTTGTTGTTCTAATTTATGATAATCCCCTACTACTGATTTTAAAGCATTATTTTTATTAATAATATCTTGCGCTTTATTTTGATCGTCCCAAAAGCTCGGATCAACCATCATCTCTTCATATTCTTGAATGTTCGTCTCTTTATTTTCTAAGTCAAAGAGACCCCCTGATATTCATTAATTTTTCATTGTTTTTATTTAAAGTTTGTCTAATTTCCGTTAATTCCATAAGTTTACTCCTTTATGCTTGGCCGTGACAGTTTTTATATTTTTTTCCGCTTCCACATGGACACGGATCATTACGACCTACTTGTTCATCTTTAACGATAGGTTTAGGTTTGACTTTTTCTTTACCATCATTGGCACCTACGTGTTTAGCTTCGCCTATTTCAACTTGTTCACGTTCAACTTGTTCTCCGCGATCAATTGTTGACTTAAGAATATATTTACTTACTTCATCTTCAATTTCGTTCAACATCGTTTCAAATAAATCTAATCCTTCGTTTTGATATTCACGAAGTGGATTGATTTGACCATAAGATCTTAAATGAATACCTGTACGTAATTGGTCCATCGTATCGATATGGTCTGTCCATTTACGGTCAATTGTTCTTAAAACAATCATGCGTTCAAATTCAGACATTTGGTCACCAAAGTCTTCTTGTTGTGCATCATATTGAGCCTTAATTTTTTCAAGGACAATTTCAATGATATCTTCATAATCTCTACCACGAATATCATCTGCTTTAATTGAATCTTGTTGTAAATAAGAATCATCGATAAATTGTACGAGTGCATCATAATCAATTTCTTCTTCATTATTTGATAAATGATAATTAACGCCACGTTCTAGAGATGATTTAATCATATCTTTCACAATATCTTGTACGTCTTCTTTTTCAATTATATCGTTACGTTCACCATAAATGATTTCACGTTGTTTTCTTAATACATCATCATATTCTAATAGTCGTTTACGAGCATCAAAGTTATTACCTTCAACACGTTTTTGAGCTGATTCAACTGCTCTAGAAACCATTTTAGATTCGATAGGTGTATCATCATTCATTCCTAATTTACCCATTAGTGATTGCATACGTTCAGAACCGAATCTGACCATTAATTCATCTTGTAGTGATAGGTAGAATCTACTTCGCCCAACGTCACCTTGACGACCAGAACGACCTCTCAGCTGATCATCGATACGTCTTGATTCATGTCGTTCTGTACCGATTACTGCTAGTCCACCTAATTCAACAACACCATCTCCAAGCTTGATGTCTGTACCACGACCAGCCATGTTTGTTGCGATTGTAACTGCACCTTTTTGACCAGCATTTAAAATGATGTCTGCTTCACGTTCATGGTTTTTAGCATTCAATACATTATGTCTAACGCCTTTTTTCTTCAATAGTTGTGAAATATACTCACTTGTTTCTACAGCCACAGTACCTAATAATACAGGCTGCCCTTTTTTGTAAAATTCAATTACGTCATTAACAACAGCATCGAATTTACCTTTTTGAGATGAAAAAATTAAATCCGCTTCATCTAGACGTTGGATCGGTCTATTTGTAGGTATTTGTGTAACTGTCATATTATAAATATTTCTAAATTCTTCTTCTTCCGTCTTAGCTGTACCAGTCATACCAGACAACTTATTGTACATTCTAAAGAAGTTTTGGAATGTAATAGAAGCCATTGTTTTAGATTCATTTTGAATTTCTAAACCTTCTTTAGCTTCAATTGCTTGGTGTAAACCGTCTGAGAATCGACGTCCAGGCATTGTACGACCAGTAAATTGGTCAACAATCATAATTTCGCCATCTTCAACAACATAATCTTTATCTTTAAACATCGTTCTGTTTGCTTTTAAAGCTATATTAATATGATGCATTAAGTTCACATTTTTAACGTCGAATAAATTTTCTATTTTAAACATGCGTTCTGCTTTATCAATACCTTGCTCAGTTAATGTGATTGCTTTAGTCTTTTCATCATAAGTAAAGTCATCATCATCTTTAAGCATTTTTACAAACACGTTTGTTTGAGTATATAAAGTTGTTGATTTTTCAGCTTCACCAGAAATGATAAGTGGCGTTCTCGCTTCATCGATTAAAATTGAATCGACTTCATCAATGATTGCAAAGTTTAATGGTCTCATAACACGGTCTTTCTTATAAGTAACCATGTTGTCTCTTAAATAATCGAACCCAAGCTCATTATTTGTACTATACGTAATATCTGAAGCGTATGCTTCACGCTTTTGATCTGTATTCATTGAATTTAAATTTAGACCTACAGATAGTCCTAAGAAATTGTATAGTTGTGCCATTTCTTCACTTTGTGAACTTGATAAATATTCATTGACAGTAACAACATGAACACCTCTACCTGTTAATGCATTTAAATAAACAGGCATAGTTGCTGTTAATGTCTTACCTTCACCAGTTTTCATCTCAGAAATATCGCCACGATGAATCGCAATACCACCCATAATTTGCACTTTAAATGGTGTCATTTTGAATACTCTTGTAGACGCTTCTCTAACAATTGCATATGCTTCTGGTAGTAATTTTTCTAAATACTTTTCTTGCTTTTTATAATCTTCTATTTCAGCTAATTCTTTTTTAAATTGTTCTGTCTTTTCTCTTAATTGCTCATCTGTTAACTTAGCAATTTCATCTTCAAAATTAATGACTTGATTTGCTAACTTCTCGAGTGATTTTACTACTCGTTTATTACCATCAGCTATTTTTGATAAAAAACCCATTTTGTTCTCTCCTTCAACTAGGAAACTAGTAATCTTACAACAATATATCATAACACTTTTATATCACTTTTTATACTATTTAAGATTACCACCTCTGTAAATGAAAAGCTATTAATAGACAAAGAAACTGATGCAGAAATTCTGCACCAGTTCTTGTGTTCTTACTTTATTGTATAGAAGTTTCAATTAATCCATATTTTCCATCTTTACGTTTATAAACAATACTTGTTTCATCTGTTTCTGCATCTGTGAAAATGTAAAAATCATGTCCTAATAAATTCATTTGTAATACTGCTTCCTCAGAATCCATAGGTTTTAACGCAAATTGTTTAGAACGGATAATTTCAATTTCATTATCACTATCGTTATCTTCACTTTCTTCTGGTGATGATGCATCTACACTTGTTGCAAATACATCTTTATCTCGCCCTTTATCGCGATACTTTCTGTTGACCTTTGTTTTGTACTTACGCACTTGTCTTTCAAGTTTGTTTGTTATCAAGTCGATTCCAGCATATAAATCTTCATGTCTTTCCTCAGCTCTTAAAGTAACATCTTTCAACGGAATAGTTACTTCAACTTTACTGCGAGAATCCTGATAAGTTTTAATTTTAACATGAGCTATTGCCTCTGGGACATTAGTAAAGTATCTTTCAAGTTTACTTACTTTGTCCTCAATATAATTTCTTATCGGATCAGTCACTGTGATGTTTTCACCATGAATTTCAAATCTGATCATAAAGCACCGACTCCTTTAACGCTCTATTTCTCTTGTGTTTCTTCCTACTTATATTTTACCATTATTTCCCCCTCTTGCAAATGTTAAGGCATCTATTTTTCTGATTTTTCTAATAAATAAAAGTTCAGCTAATTGGTGAATTGTCAGCCCTGTTGTATAAATATCATCTACGAGTAAAATACATTTATTTTCTAATTCTATTTCTTGATTTATTCTAAATGGATTGAGTTGTAAAGACCTTTGTTTTTTTGTTAAATCAGATTGTTTTTGTCTGAGTTCAGTCTCAAATATTTGTATATAATTTACATTTTGTATATCTAATACGAAAGTAACATGATCAAATGTTCTAGTAGCGAGTTTATTTGGATGAATTGGTGCAGGCATTATGTAGTCATACTGTTTCAAAATATTTTTAGGTAACTGAAATATTTGAGCAATCGCAACGTCTCCCATAAATTTGTATTGATGCATTAATTCTTTTATAAGTCCTTGGTAATCATATATCGTATAAAGTTGATTGATTAATTGATACCTATTGGATAACCAAAGACAATCTAGACATTCATTTTCCTCTGAAGACAGCACTTTTAAACAACGTTTACAACGTCTATCATTGAGATTAAAGGTAAGTTGTGGCTCACAATTTTTACATACAGTAGGTGTGGACGAAAAAAGATTCAATAAATTTATCTCTTCATTTATTGAATTTTGACATATAACACATTTCTTCATGTTATCCATCCTTTCTTACGTGCAAGACTATTCATTTTTGAGATTTCATTTTTTGCATGTAACATATTTTTCGTAATACCTTCGTGGTAGCAAATGACTTTTCCAGTAGGACATGATAATTTACGCCCCACCCGACCAGCTATTTGAATAATTGCACTGCTTGTAAATTTTTCAGTATGCACGATAACGACGTCTAAGTATTCAAGCGTGACACCTCTCTCTAAAATCGTCGTCGTAAACATGATGTCGATCTCATCATTTCTTAATAGGCTAACTTTTTCATGTCGCTCTGAATCAACACTTGAAACATACTCAATTTTTGAAAAGTAGTGTTCATACATATTAAATACTTTTTTCATGTAACTTATATCATGGAAAAACACAAAAGTTTTCCTTTTATCTTCTATTTGTTTCTTTAATAGTTTTAGCAATTTTTGATTTAATTTTGTTTCTTTTATCGCATTGAATTGAAATTCAGGAAGAGGTAAAGGATGACCGTGATATCTTGCTGGAAGTTTAATTATTTGAGAATCAGTAAATTTCGCTAGGAGTTGTTGATTTGGAGTTGCAGTTAAATAAATGTGACTTGCGTGAAGTGTAGATGCTTTATGAATCGTATGCATAAGTTGATTATCCATATCTAAAGGAAATGCATCAACTTCATCGACAATAACAACATCAAAATGACTATCATAACGCATTAATTGATGTACAGTTGCTACAACAAAAGTGCTATTATATTGACCAAAATTGCCTTCATACATTAAATCGATTTGCTCATCTTTAAAAGCATCTGCTAATCTTAAATATACTTCTTTAACAACATCGACTCTTGGAGAAATTACAGCAACGTTATCTCCATTTTGTCTAGCTACTGAAATACCTTCAAATATCATTTCTGTTTTGCCTGCACCAGTTACCGCATGAAGTAATAAATGTTCACTGTTTAATACCGCTTGTTTAATTTTTTCTGATGCATGTCTTTGCTGTTCACTAAGCTCAAAATTTAATCGATATTTACATAATGATTTCTGTCTCTCACTTTCAATGATATAAATATCTTTGCAACTTTGAACTTTGCCAAGGTTTATACAATATCTGCAATAAGTTGTTGTTGCATTACAATGATGACAATAATAATTAAAGAATAACGTTTGATCAGTATTACCGCATTGGTTACAAATATATTTTTCATGTACCTTTGAAACACCAGGTTTACTGACTTTTACTGTTTCCGTTGTTAAATTGTTTAAATCATGACATATTCGTCCATATAATTTCATCATAACCTCCAATAAAAAAGCACAAAAAGCTTAAGCTTTTTGTGCTGTAGTTATTTTATATAGATAAATCTAATTCTGTCGTTGTAAATCCTAATCCTAATGCACCTTCACCTAAGTGTGTGCCAATTACTGGTCCGAAATAACTCAATATCACATTCGCTTCAGGAAACTTCTCTTCTATTTGTGCTTTCCAAGAAACTGCACTTTCTTTGTCATTAGCATGAATAATAACAATAGATAAGTTTTTGTACCCTTCCACTTCTGTAGCTATTTGTTCTTCGATACGTTTTATAGCTCTTTTCTTAGTTCTCACTTTGTCATATGGCACAATTTTAGTGTCCTCAAAGTGTAACAAAGGCTTAACTTGTAACATTGTACCTACAAAAGCTTGTGCACTGTTTAAACGTCCGCCTTTTTTCAAGTTGTTTAAATCATCAACTATGAAATAAGCGTTTGTCGTTTCTTTCATGCTTTCTAATTGTTCAAGTATATTATCTACAACTGTCATGCCTTGTTCTACAAGCTGAGCAGCTTTTAAAGCATAGAACCCTTGAACAGCACAAGAGATTTCAGAATCGAATGGATGAACTTGAATTCCATCAACCATAGCATTTGCTGTTACTGCACTTTGGAAAGTACCACTTATACCACTTGATAAGTGAACGGCTATTACATCTGTATAGCCATCTTCTTTTAAGCTTTCGAGCAACTCGACATATTCACCCATAGCAGGTTGAGAAGTTGTCGGCAATTGCGTTTCATTTCTCATTCTTTTATAAAAATCATCTGTCTTCAGTTCCGATAATTCTTTATATGTTTCATCATTAAAAATAACGTTTAGCGCGACTGTTTTAATTTGATATTTATCTAAATAAGCTTGATCTAAATATGCTGTTGAATCTGTTAGAACAGCAATTTTCATAAAGTTATCCTCCTTGATTCTCTTCCATATCAATCATATCTAATTCTCACTTATTTGAAAAGGAGTTTATTGACTAAATTGCTGCTTGTGCCATTTTAGAAAATTTGTAAGAATCTCCCTTTTTAACTAGTGTTACAACTTCATTAAAGGATTTCTTCTCCTCTTTACTACCATCTTTTGGATGCGCTGTTGTTTCTACATTATAAAATACAACAATTTTATCTTTTTTATCCTCTAAGAATTTAATATTGGATATCTTTTTATCAAACTTATAATTTTTAAGTGTATCTTTTAATACTTTTTCTTCTTCTTTAACATCAAGTTGTTTAGAATTTGAATCTATTGTTTTTATATATTCATCAACATTTCCTTCATTTAAAGACTTTCTATTTTGTTCTATCACTTCTTTTACTGCCTTTTCAGTCTTATCATTCACTTGAATTGTATCTTTAGGATTTCCTTTATCATCTAACAATAAACCTTGACCATCACCAGCTTCATCAGTCGTTGGTTTCTCCTCTTCTTTTGAACCACAAGCCACTAACACTAACGATAACACTATACATAAAAGTAATAATTTATTCTTCAATTCATACAATCCTTTCCCGTCCATTTTTAATAGTATATAATATATCGTAACAGATTAAGATGTAAAGGGAGAAGTATAAACATGGCAGAAGGACTAATTACAATTAAATCAGCACATGAAACTGAGATTGTTATCAATAAATCAAGGTTTATTGCAAGTATATATCCTGCAGAAACAGAAGAAGAAGCTAAAGCGTTTATACAAAGCAAGAAAAAAGAACATCATGATGCCACTCACAATTGTTCAAGTTATATTATAGGTCCGACCATGCTTATACAAAAAGCCAATGATGACGGAGAACCATCAGGAACTGCTGGTGTACCAATGTTAGAAGTATTAAAAAAGCAACAACTCCACAATGTCGTAGTCGTCGTTACAAGATATTTTGGTGGCATTAAATTAGGTGCCGGCGGACTTATTAGAGCATATGGTAGCGCAGTTAGCCAAGTCATTAAAGAAATAGGACGCATCATATTATTAGAAGCCATTCCATTTGAAATCACACTCGATTACGATCAAACAGGACGCTTCGAACACGAATTACAACAAACAGATTTTCAATTAGTCGACACATCATATACAGACAAAGTAACATATACAATTAACGTCATCGCATCAGAAGAAGACAACTTCATCTCTTTCTTAAATGAAGTTAATCAAGGAAAATATGACCTAACGAAACAAGATATGATTGCTTTACCATTTCCATATAATAAAGAAGAAGAACGCTAATCAAGGTTGTTTATATTGTCTAATGAGCATGACTCACAAAACTTGCTCGTTAAAAACCTATATACTTATTTTTCCCGCGGAAAGCATGCGCATAAAAAAGAACGCTAATTTCTATTAGCGTTCTTTTTTATATTTTGTTCTTGTTAAAAAGTTAAGAATTGGTCTGTAATTTGCATTTATGAGACCTGTGAATTCTACGATTAACTCTATTGTAATTAAAATCATAATAAACATCATTAAGACGCCATATGGTGGTGATAAATAAAGTATCACACTCGATATACTAAATAGAATAGCTATCATATATATTAATACGACAGTTTGTCTATGTGTATAACCTAAATCTAATAACTTATGATGTAAATGTGATTTATCTGCTTGTACGATGGATTGTCGATTATGTAATCTACGAATCACAGCGAATAACATATCAATAAATGGAACTGCAAGAATAACCATTGGGAAGAATAACGATATTAATGTAATATTTTTAAAACCTAATAACGATAAGACACCAATGATATACCCTAGAAGTAATGCCCCACTATCTCCTAAGAATATTTTTGCAGGGTGTGAATTAAATACTAGGAATCCTAATAAAGAACCTATTAATACACCACATATCATCATTATAAATATATTTTGTTGTAGTATTGCGATAAATCCTATCGTTATTAAAGCTATACAAGATATTCCTGACGCTAATCCGTCTAACCCATCAATTAAGTTAATTGCATTCATAACTGCAACTACCCAAAATATTGTCATTGGAATACTGAATATACCAAATTCTATTACTATACCAAAAGGTAGCGTAATAAAATCAAGTGTTACATGGTTTAAGACTACAATTAAAGAAACTGCAATCTGTCCAGCTAGTTTAACAAGTGGTTTCATATCATAGAGATCATCAACTAAACCAATTAAATATATAACAATTGCACCTAATATAATAGGAATTGTTTCATGTTCAACAGGTTTTCCCCACCATAATCCGATAAGAAAAGATAATAAAATGACTGATCCGCCTAATACAGATACTGGTTTAGTATGAACTTTTCTAACATTTGGCATATCAACTGCACCAATTTTTTTTGAAAGAACAATGACTAAAGGTGTTAGTATTAAACTTACAATCATGGTTAGTAATATTAGTTGCAAAGTAAACATGGATTCACCTTCATTTTTAAATTGAAGCATTATTTTAATTTATATATTACTTTTAGAATATCAAAGTTTTATTCTACATGCTATAAAAACAATAGTATACCACATTTTTTAGTAGGAAGAATTTTAAAGCATAACAGAACATTATATCGTTCATGTGAAAAAAGAAACTTTTTTAACAAAATATCCTATTATATCGTGACAAAAGCCACCTAATAGATTACAATATCATATGGCTTACTAAAAGAAGGATGGTGTTAAATGATACAAGCAATTATATTTAATATATCAGTGACTATTGCAGCATTTTATCTATACCATCGAATGCAATATAACGAAACAAGAACAGTGACTTTTTCTCAAAATTATATCACCCTTTTAATGACAGGTGTTTCCATATTATTAGTATCAAATCCGATACAATATCATGAATATGTTATTACTTTAAGTTTTATTCCAATTCTCTTCTTAGGAAGGTTTACTAATTTATTTTATTCTGTTTTAAGTGCAGGTGTTGTATTACTTGTTGACATGTTCGCATTTGGAACACCATTTTTAGATAATCTGCATTTGCTTATTATAGCAGTTGTAGTTGGTGTGATTGGTCCATTTCTTAAACAAAGTGATTTCGTTAGTATTCAATTATTATATTTGATAAGCATCATTATTATAGCTATAACGCTTATCTTTTTAAATCCAGACTCATGGCTAAATGAGTGGTTGTTTCTTGTACCTGTTTCCTTTATTCTTAGTATTATAAGTGCAAGTGTTTATCGAGACATTTGGATATTGAAAAATTTAATTTCAAGATATGAAAATGAAGAATCAGTAGATTATTTAACAGGATTAGGAAATGTTAAAGAATTTGATCGTTATTTAAACAAGACTACAGAACAAATCACTGAAAATGATCAATCTATGGCTTTATTATTAATTGATATAGATGGCTTTAAAAATGTAAATGATGCATATAGTCATAAAGCTGGAGACGCTGTTCTTAAACAAATGTCACAGTTATTGATAAATTATTTACCAAAAGATGTTAAGGCTTTTCGTAACGGTGGAGAAGAATTTTCAATTATAATTGTTGGTGAGACGTTAGACAGTGCGATTAAATTAGCTGAAAGCATTCGTGATAGCGTTCAACAGTCTACGTTCCATTTACCAAATAAAGAAACGATAAAGTTATCTGTTTCTATTGGCGTAGGTTACTTAAGTGAACAAGACAACAAATCTAAACGTCGTGTCTTCAAAGATGCCGATGATATGTTACATGAAGCAAAATTACAAGGTCAAAACAAAGTAATGTTCAATCCAATTATTAAATTATAAAATGAACATAGAATTGCCTATAGCAATTCTATGTTTTTTGTTGGAAAGTTTTTATTATATGTATTAACATTAATTCAATGTGAAACTGGAGGTTAATATGGAAGAGATACAAGACTTCACTATTATAGATGAAAATAAAATAATTGATGTTGTCATGACAGCTGGTCGAATACTTTTAGAGAGTGGCGCTGAAACGTATAGAGTTGAAGATACAATGGCAAGAATTGCAACTAGCTATGGCTTAGAAAACACACATAGCTTCGTAACTTCTACCGCTATTATCTTTTCTCTAAACGATAGAACAAACACTCGTCTAATAAGAATAGATGAACGTACAACAGATTTAGAAAAAATTTCATTAACGAATCAAATCTCACGAAAAATAGCGAATAATGAATTATCGATAGACGAAGCTAAATCGGAACTCATACATTTGCATCATGCTTCATTGCAGTTTCCTTTTTGGTTAAAAGTATTAGCTGCAGCGATAGCTTCAGCTTGTTTCTTACCTATGTTTGGTGGTAAACAAGCTGAAGTGATTCCATCATTTATAGCTGGTGGTACAGGATATTTAACTATGTCTATTGTTCATAACACAATTAGAATTAAATTCTTTACTGAGTTCATAAGTTCATTGATTATCGCTACAATTGCAACCATAAGTGTTAATTTCTTTATAGGCGTAAATTTAAGCTTAATAACAATTGCTTCAGTAATGCCTCTAGTACCTGGTGTACTTATTACAAATGCAATTCGAGATTTAATGGCTGGTCAACTGCTTGCAGGTATTTCAAAAGGCGTTGAAGCGGCACTAACGGCTTTTGCTATCGGTGCTGGTGTTGCAATCGTGTTATTACTAAGTTAAGGAGGTGCTTTAAATGTTAGATTATATATATCAAATTTTATTAAGTTTTACAGCAACGTTATTTTTCTCTGTCATTTTCAATGCACCTAAGAGACTTTTAATAGCTTGCGGTATCGTTGGAGCAATGGGTTGGATGATTTACACAATTTCGTTAGATTTTGGTATAGATAAAGTACAAGCTTCATTTTATGGTAGCTTTGCATTAGCTTTAATGAGTCATATTATGAGCCGTTATTACAAACGACCTATGATCATATTTATAGTAGCAGGTATTATTCCTCTTGTACCAGGTGGTCTAGCATATGATGCTACTAAAAATTTAGTTATAAATAATTATGACGTTGCAATCAATACAACGTTACAAGCTACATTGATTTCTGGTGCTATCGCATTTGGTATTTTATGTTCAGAAATCATCTTCCAAATCTATGTTCGTTCAAAGCATTCTTTTGCTTCTAGGAAACAAAAGAGCGTATAATAAATACGTAAATAGAAGTAAAAAGGAGCGAGCAATTTGAAACAACGTCTAATTGATCGATTAGAAAGATATGTAAGAATAGATACACAAGCTGATCCATCTAGCCAAACTACACCATCTACTGAGAAGCAATGGGACTTAATTAATCTGCTTCAAGAAGAAATAAAAGCATTAAACCTTGAAGTAGATGTAGATGATAAAGGTTATTTAATGGCAACACTTCCATCAAATACCGATAAAAAGGTTCCAACTATAGGTTTATTAGCTCATATCGATACTTCTCCAGACTATAACGCATCAAATGTTAAACCTTTAATAGTCGAAAAATACGACGGTCAAGATATACAATTAGGAAATTCAGATAAAATACTTAGTCCAAAAACATTTCCACAATTAAACAAAGTAATTGGACATACTTTAATGACGACAGATGGTACTTCTTTACTTGGTGCAGATGATAAAGCAGGTGTCGTTGAAATTATGGAAGCCATTATTTATTTGAATGAACATCCTGAAATTAAACATGGTGACATTAGATTTAGCTTTACACCAGACGAAGAAATAGGCAAAGGCCCACATAACTTTGATGTTGAACGATTTAATGCAGATTTTGCTTATACATTAGATGGCAGTCTTGAAGGTGAATTACAATTTGAAAGTTTTAATGCTGCAGCTGCAATAGTAGAAGTGAATGGCGTCAATGTTCATCCAGGCTCAGCTAAAGATGTTATGGTTAACGCTAATACTTTAGCCATGGCTTTTAATGATCAACTTCCTAATCATGAAGTACCAGAGCAAACGGATGGATACGAAGGTTTTTACCATTTAACAGATATGTCTGGCACAGTTGAAAAAGCAACACTTCAATATATTATTCGTGATCATGATAAAGCACAATTTGAACGAAGAAAAAATCATTTATTAGATATAGCCAAAATTTTAAATCATAAATATGATAGTGAACTGATTAATGTAACAATCCATGATCAATATTTCAATATGGGTGAAAAAATCAAGCCACATCCTGAGCTTGTTGACATACCCGAGAAAGTTATCAAGTCATTAGGTATAACGCCTATCATTGAACCAATAAGAGGCGGAACTGACGGCTCACAATTATCGTATATGGGCTTACCAACGCCAAACCTATTTACAGGCGGAGCAAACTTCCATGGACCATTTGAATATGCTTCAATAGATGTCATGGAAAAAGCAGTCCACACAATTATCGGTATCGTTTCTGAATTTGAAAAGCAATCATAATAAATCAAAAAAACCATGCATACCTGTTAATACTTACTTAACGGCTATGCATGGTTTTTTAATCTTTTAATTATAACGATGATTTTAGTAATCTAAGTGACTGCGTTGTTAAATGTCTCAAGGCAATGCCCATTTCTAAATCACTCATCGTATATTGGTCTTTATTAAATACTTTAAACATTGCAGTAACATCTTGTTCTAAATATTGATCGAATTTTTCATCTGTTGCACATATCGCAATATTTATTTTTTGATGTTTTTTACATAATTCTGCTATTCTCACTGAAGTTGTCTCCAACAATTGTTGATTAGGTTGTAAACCTTCACCAAATACAATTAAATCTGCTTGCTCTATTAATTGATCTAAATACGTAAGCTCATTGACTACATCCCCACCTGTAACAAGTTGGGCATCCCATAAACTATTAAATAAAGCAGCTAATCCGCTTCCTGATCCGCCTCTTTCTTCTTTACCTAATAATATTTTATGCTGACTTTTAAATAATTCGCTGATATACCACAATGCATTATCGATTGAAACAGCATCATCTTTAGCAATTTGATTTAATTCTTGCTCTTTCATAATTCGGCTGTCTTTACCATAGTATTTAGATTCAAAGTCTGTAATGACTTTAATATTTTTATCTTTTAATCTTTTATCTAAATCATATAAATCAATTGTTCTAATATATTTCATCCATTTAGCGCCTTTACTAACATCTACTAAAGCACCTTCAGCGTCATAGAATTTAGCACCTAACGCTTGTAACATACCAAGCCCACCATCATAACTTGCTACATTCCCTACTGATATCAACATTTCTTTACTTTCTTCATTCAGTGCTTCTAAAATGACTTCACCTAATCCATACGAACTTGTATTAAGTGGGCTAATGATTTCTTCACTTGAAGATAGTATATCCCCTGCTTCTATAACTGTTATATTCTGTTCAGTCACTACATATACAGATGATTTCGGTCTCATATATGCATCATGATGATCTACTGAATATTTCGTTCCGGATTGCCATAATAATACTGAATCTATAACTTCTCTTTGCCCATTAAATAATGGAACTTGTACAATATCCGCTTCATTAAATTGAGACTTTATTGCTTCTTCGACAAATCGATTTGCATGGTAACTAGATAAAATACTATCAAACTCATCCATCGCAACTAATACTCTCATAATTTTCACCTCATGCTTTTTATCATAATTCATTATACTGTTTTTTTACACAATTAACAAAAAAACAAACAGTCTTTTTTGACTGTTTGCTTATTATCAATATTACTCTTCTGCTTTCGATAAACTTGCTACTGTGATATTTTCATGACTCGCATCCCATTCAGCATTCCCATTTACAAAGTAAAATGCTTGTGGCGATTCATGTTTGACTCCAGTTTTGTCAGCTATATAATCAGACAATTCTCTTTCTTCTTGAACAATTAAATAATAACCATCCATGTCTCTTTCATATAAGAATTTGTTAAATTGATCATATGCACTTGCTGAAATAGGACAAGTACCGCTATGTTTCATAACAAATACGTTTGGATTATCATTGAGTACTTTTTCAAATTGATCGATGGAAGTTAATTTCACGACCATTTTAATTCACCTCTATCATAATTTAACCAATACAATTGAACACTATATCATCTATCCATTTATATGGCAAATTCTATTTTTAATAATTGGCTTTATTATCTTTACCCTTAAACTATAATATTAACCACAAGACAATTTTGGTATACTAGTTATATATTAAGGAGGTGCCAGTTTTGTCCAAAGATGCTAAACCCACACTTATAAAAAGATGGGGCATGATTGATACGATTAATGCATGTTTACTTATTATTTCTATACTGTTTTTATTTGATTTTACAAATCAACCTGCATTATCGTTTATTCTTATAATCGCATTTTCTATTTGGTTCGTATCATTAGTAGGCAAAAACATATATTTATCAAAGAATCATAAAAATGAAGATACCATAAATAAAAAATGAAGAAAACACACCAAAATTAATGTATTTGGTGTGTTTTATTTATCTAACCTTTCGATTGCTTTGTCATACTTTTCATCTTTACCTAGATAAGTAAATTGAGCATTCATACCGTTTGATACTTGTATTTTTTGAAGTTTATCTTCAATTACAATTCCTTTTTTACGTTCTTTATAATAATTAATGAGCGTATAATAAACCTCTATTTGAGCTTGTCTCATTTGATTAACTCTTTTAGATGAGATATTCGTTTGATTTAATGATTTCACATTTTTAGAAAACAATGGAATAATTTCATTCTCAATATAATCTGCTCTATCTTGAACATTCTGAGTTTCATTTAAATATTTTGCTTTACTACTTAACTCTTCACTATTTTTATCAATAACTGAAACGAGTGCTTCATAATCTTCTTTTTCTTCTGCATTATTTTTGGCTAGCTTTGCATTTTTCTCTGCATCAGATTTATTTTGTTCAAAAACACTTGTATATTCTAATATTTTTTCATTAGACTCAATCGATTTTTTAAACAATGAAATATATTCATTTAATTCTGTTATTGTTTTTTCTTTCTTTGCTACGTTACTCACATATATATTATGAGCATCTTTAACATCATTTGTATTTGCATCTATATTTTCAGCTTGTTTTTTTAGATCTTTGACTTCAGGTATTATCTGCTTTTCAAGCTTATTTTGAAGTTCATCCAACTCTTTACGCTTCTCAACTGTTACTTCCGTGCCAATAAGTTGATCTAACCGGTTTAAGTTTAATTTATCTATATCATTAAGAATTGAATTTTCTTTTTTATAAATAGGTTTCATATCCTTTTTATAATTTTGAAGATCTGAATGTAATTCATTACCACAAGCTGCAATAATAAAGACAAGGACAAACATCATTAAATAAAGTAATTTAATTTTCATCATTGCACCTCTGTTTCACTTGTATTATACCTAATTTCATGGATAATTAAAATGTTATATTGTATATTCAATTATGCATTTAAGAAAGGAGTCTTTATGTTAAAACTTCCTCAACCTTTTATTCAACTAAAGTCAACTGATGATTTTAAACTAAATTTTGAAAGAATTCAACATTTATTAATTCATTTATTAGATACACCTGTTTTAGATGTTTATCATATAGGTGGGACAAAGCAAACGAATTATTCTACTGAGCCAATAGTTGATGTCCTTGTAACTGTAAAATCTTTACATGATATTACTAGCTTAGATGAAAAAAGACTGAACTATCACCGTATTTATCGATTACATAATGGCTATAACAAAAAAGTTATGATGGCTCAATTTGAAGATATGATCAGCTTAAAACAAATTACGCGTTTACATATTCTTGAACAAAACAACCAAATGCTTTATGATTATTTAACTGTAGAGTCACTTTTAACAAATGATAAAAATATTATACAAACTTATGACTCATTTAAATTAGCAGCACTACATAACTCATTCAGCATTAAAGACTATGAAAATCAAAAACAAAAATGGTTTCAACAATTATTAAATGAGCATAAAAAATAACCTATTCGCTTAAGATTATAAATCTTGATATAATAGTAATATGAGCACAATATAGAAAGGACGTCGTACGTTGGACAATCATACAATTTTGGAGGCGTTATCTACTTTCCTCCCTAAATCACTTATAAAAGTGAACGAGCCACTAAAAAAATATACATTCACTAAGACAGGCGGTAAAGCTGACTTTTATTTATCACCAACTTCACATATTGAAGTTCAAAAAATTATAGAGTTTGCATATAACAATCAAATCCCACTCACATTTTTAGGAAATGGATCTAACATCATCATTCGAGATGGTGGTATAAGAGGTATCGTAATAAGCTTATTACAATTCAATGGAATAACCGTTAATAATCAAACAATTACTTGTGGAAGTGGCGCAGCTATAATAGATGTATCAAGACGTGCTAGGGATCATCATTTAACAGGACTAGAATTTGCTTGTGGTATACCAGGTTCTGTTGGTGGTGCAGTTTATATGAATGCTGGTGCATATGGTGGCGAAGTGAAAGATTGTATAGATCACATTAAAGCTGTTGATGATACAGGCCGATTACATGTAATTAAAGGTGAAGACTTAGAATTAGACTACCGTACAAGTATCGTTCAACGTAAACATTTAGTTGTATTAGAAGCAACATTTAAATTAAAAGACGGTGACATTAATTCAATCCAAGCTACGATGGATGACTTAACACAACGTCGTGAAGATAAACAACCATTAGAATATCCTTCATGTGGAAGTGTATTCCAAAGACCTCCTAATCATTTTGCAGGCAAACTTATTCAAGATGCAGATTTACAAGGTCATAGAATCGGCGGAGTAGAAGTTTCTACAAAACATGCCGGATTTATTGTAAATGTAGATAACGGTACTGCTACAGACTATGAAAATATAATAAAACATGTACAAAATGTAGTAAAAGAAAAATTTGACATAGAATTAAAAAGAGAAGTAAGAATTATAGGAGAACAGTTAGAAGATTAAAAAAAGACAAGCGATAAATTAATATCGCTTGTCTTTTTTTATTTATTCTAAACCTTTAATTACTTCGTCTACTTGTTTTTCAGTTGTTCTTACGCCACCTGAAGCTAAGTACCATAATTGTGGATCAACATTAACTACTTTTTTATCTTTAATTGCATTTACATCTTTAATGACATCGTTTGATAATGCTTTGTTTGAGCTTTCTTTACCACCGATTGCTTTACCTCTATCCATTGCGTAAATAATGTCTGGATTTTTCTCAGTTACATATTCATAACTGATTGGTTGACCGTGACCACTTGCTTTAATATTTTTATCAACTGGTTTAACGCCTAGTACATCATAAATTAAGCTACCAAATCTAGCACCAGGTCCATATGTAGATAATTCACCTTCGTTAACTAGTAAGTACATTGCTTTGTCATCTGATTTTTTAGCTTTTTCTTTTGCTGATTTTACTTTCTTATCTAAACCAGCAATTAATTCTTTTGCTTTATCTTCTTTATCAAAGATTTTACCTAAATTAGTTGTATTTTGTTCTACTGATTTTAATAAGTTTTTATCATCAGCGCCAACGTATAATCTAGATGCATCTGGAGCTGCTTTTTTCAATTCATCTTGTACTTCTGTACCTGCTGTACGACCAGAGAATAAGATTAAATCTGGTTGAATTTCAGCAATCTTGTCATAATTCACTTCTTTTACTGAACCTGTGTTCACTACATCATCGCCTTTAAATGTGTCTAAGAATCCAGGTAATGATGCGCCATTTTCCCCTTTTGGCACACCTTTAACTGCATCTTTAGCACCTAAAGCTTCTACTGTATCTAAAGCACCATAATCTAATACGACTACTTTTTTAGGATTTACTGGTACTTTTACTTTTTCTTCTATTTTTTTAGAATCACTGCCGTCTTTTTTCTCGCCACTAACTTCATATTTCGATTGAATTTCTATAGTTTGAGAACCACTTTTAGTATCATCTTTTGATGACTTTTCGTCTTTGCTGTTTGAGTTACTTCCACAAGCTACAAGCACTACTGATAACAAGCTAATTATAATAAAACCAAATACTTTCTTCATAGTTCATGATTCTCCTTCTGATTAAATGATATAAAATGTGTCCAAGAACCGATCTGCCCATGTAAAATCAAGCATCACTCCTTTCAATGTTTAAAGTATTATGAACTACATAGCTAAAGTTTTAATTTCATCTACTTCAATGTATTCATTATCAAAATAAACACATATACGTTGTCCATTTATTTCTTGTATTTTGATATCTAAATCGTAAATATCACTCAATACCGGCTCATTGATGACCTCGTTTTTAAAACCAGCGATTTCTACTTTTCCATCTTTAATCGCAATAATTCTATCCGAGTAACAAGAAGCAAAGTTAATATCATGTATAACAATTACAATCGTTTTATTCATTTCTTTAACAAGTCTTCTTAAAATTTTCATAATTTGTACAGAATGTTTCATATCTAAATTATTTAATGGCTCATCTAACAATATATAATCAGTATCTTGAGCAATCGTCATAGCAATATATGCTCTTTGTCTCTGTCCACCAGATAATTCACTTAAGTATTTATTTTGAATATTCGTTAATCCTAAATAATCGAGTGCTTTATCAATCATAATATTGTCTTGTCTTTTTAATTTACCTTTTGAGTAAGGAAATCTACCAAAACTAACGAGTTGTCTTACAGAAATTTTTAATTCCGTGTGATTCGTTTGTTTTAAAATAGCGAGCTTTTTAGCAAGTTCGTTACTTTTCATTGAAGCAATATCTTGATTATCTATTTTAATTTTTCCTTTATCTTTTTCAATCAATCGGCTGACCATAGCTAATACCGTACTTTTCCCAGCGCCGTTAGGACCTATAAAAGAAGTGATTTTGCCTTTTTCAATTTCTATATCAACATCATCTACGACTTTATTTTGCTGATAAGTTTTTGTTAATCCTTCGACTTTTATCATGCTACATTACGCTCCTTTAAAATTAAGAATATAAAGTAAATACCGCCAATAAAGTTAATCATGATACTAATTTCTGTATTACCTTCAAATAAATGTTCGACAACCCATTGACCTAGAAATAAACTAATCCAACTTATAAGTATAGAAGCTGGCAATATATATTTGTGTTCAAATTCTTTAATAAATTCATGTGCGAGATTAACTACGAGTAAACCTAAAAATGTAATAGGTCCTACTAACGCAGTTGAAATTGTTACAAGCAATGCAACCATAACCATCAGCCATCTCGTAACATTTGTATAATTAACACCTAAGTTTATTGCATGATCTCTTCCTAATGATAATACATCTAAATATGGTCTAATTCTGAACGCTATAATGATCATAATTAACAATGCCGCACCTGATATTGTAAGCAATTCTTCATTAATAGCATTAAAACTTGCGAACATCGCGCTTTGTATAGATAAAAATTCTTCAGGATCAATCATCATTTCAATGAAACTAGATAAACTGGAGAAGAATGTTCCGAAAACAATACCAAGCAATAGTATGAAGAATACATTTTGATCTTTAGATCTAAATAATATTTGGAATAAAAATAAACTAAATAAAATCATGCCAACAAGTGTAATAATGAAATTCAAATGATAGTTTAATACAACTGATGATGTTGAACCGAATATAAATATTAGTGAAGTCTTAATAAACATATATACAGCATCTAAACCGATAATTGATGGTGTTAAAATTCTGTTATTGGTTATCGTTTGAAAAATCACTGTAGAAACAGCAATACTTCCTCCTACTAACAACATAGCAATTACTTTTCTTACACGACCGGTTAATTGGTACTCTAAAATATTCGGATTAATATTATAAAATAAATACAAAGCTGCAATTAGAACAGTTAATACGGATAAAAGGATTAATTTATGTATGGGCGATAATTTATTGAGCATTTCTTGAACGTCCTTTCATCAGCATTACTATAAAAATAAAACTACCAATTACGCCAATTGTTAATCCAATTGTAATTTCATATGGGAAGATGATTAATCTACCTAACACATCGCAAATCATAACAAACAATGCCCCGAATACAGCAGTATGTGGTAGAGCATTTTTTAAATGATCACCTCTAAATATAGAAATTAAGTTTGGAATAATTAAACCTAAGAATGGCATTGTTCCAACTGTTACAACAACTAATGCAGTAATAATCGAAGCGATAATCAGCCCGATATTTACGACTTTTTGATAGTTTAGACCTAAATTCACACTAAAATCTTTACCCATTCCGGCAATCGTGAATTGGTTCGCAAATATAAATGCAAGTATTAAAAAAGGAATGCTTATGTATAGAATTTCATATCTACCGCTAGTAATAATTGAAAAATTACCCTGCATAAAGTTCCCAATACTTTGAACTGTATTCGTTCTTAAAGCAATAAAAGAAGAAAAACTAGAAACAATATTTCCGAGCATAATACCAACTAGTGGGATGAATATGACATCTTTGAATTGAATTCGTTGAAGAATTTGCATAAACAGCATTGTTCCACACAAACTCAACAATGTAGCAAATAGTAATTTGACTAATATATTTGCGTCTGGAAAAGCGATGAGCGCAATTAAGATACCTAATCTAGCCCAATCCATAGTTCCAGCTGTTGTTGGTGAAACAAATTTATTACGGGTAAGCTGTTGCATAATAAGACCACAAATTGCTAAAGAACTACCCGAAATTATAATACTCACTGTTCTTGGAATTCTACTTGATACTAATATATTTTTTTGTTCATCAGATAAGTTAAATATATGTAACGGTTTTACTTCGGACACACCTATAAAAATCGAGAAGAATGTCGTGATAACTAATAATACAATCAAGACATCTAAACGCATTAAAAATTTTCCCATGTCACACCCTACTTCTCATTAGTTGATAACGATTATCATTATCTCTATTGTAATGAAGAATAAAATTAAAAGCAATGTTATTTCAAAAAATGATAAGAGGCTGAGACAAAATTTGTCTCAGCCTCTTGAATAATTATTTTATAACAATGTCTTTATTAGGCATTGTATGTTGATCTCTAGCTGTAACATGACTTGTTACATTGTACTTACCAGCATCTTTGAATTTGTATTTCAATTTATAAACGCCATCTTTATTTTCTTTAACTTTCTTCATCTCAGAAGAACCTTTGTCTCCATCTTTCACAATTTCGAACATTACTTCATCTGCATCTTTAACCTTTTCTTTACCAAGTGTAACTTCAGCTGATAATTCAACCTCTTCTCCACTTTTCGCTTCTTTCGGTACATTTAATGCTACTTCCAAAGCTTGAGGTTTATCAGACGATTTATGCTCCGAATGATTATGCTCTTCTTCCTTCTTGTCATTTCCACATGCAGCTAACACAGATATAACTAATACTGTTAATAAGCCAAGTAAAATTCTTTTCAAGATTAAACCCACCTTTCATCTATTACTTTCATTATAAACAATTACTTTCTATTAAAATCAATTAATATTGAAAAATATGTTAACTTTTTATGGCAAAGGTTAATAGTTGTTATTTTGTAATACAGATTAATAAAAAGCATGAGGGCCTTAGGGACATCATTACGAGTAATGTCCGTATGAGGTGCTGTTAGGGACATAATTACGAGTAATGTCCGTATGAGGTGCTGTTAGGGACATAATTACGAGTAATGTCCGTAAGAGTGTGTGTTAGAGACATAATTCTGAGTAATGTCCGTATGAGGCGCTGTTAGGGACATAATTACGAGTAATGTCCGTATGAACTAGAGTCTAAGGAGCATAATCTGAAATTCTGCCAGTTAGAACTTTTTAAGGAGCATAATCCAGAATTCTGCCAGTTAGAACAACCTAAGGAGCAATATTCGGAATTATGCCAGTTAGCGCAGTCTAAGGAGCACTATTCAGAATTCTGCCAGTAAGCGCACAATTAAGTCCTGTAACCACAGCCCACAATCTAGCCCATCCCCATAAAACCCACTTTCTACACAAAAAAAAGAGCCGAGACAATTCGTTTGTCTCGGCTTCATTCATACATTATATTCTTATTTTTCTTCAAAGATAAAGTCTTCATCTTTTAGGGCTTCTACGTTTAATGCTATAACGTAACCGTCACCTTTAACACTAAAGAAATCGTGGTTTTTAGTGCTTGTATTCAATGCGTTCTCGATTATAGGATTGAATGCTTTTTCTTCATAATATGGGTCAAATCCTAAGTTTGCTAATGCTTTGTTCGCATTATATGTTACGTAATTCATTACGTCATTTGTTAAACCAATATCATCATATAAAGTTTTTGTATATTCATACTCATTTTTATATAGTAAATCTAGCATGCGATACATTTCTCTATCTGCTTTAATTTGTTCATCTTGTGAAAGTTCATTTTTCAGACTTTGTGCATCTAAACCTGTAAATACACCGTGAATTGATTCGTCTAATAATATTTTACGAATAATTTCACCTGATGTTGTCATACGACCTTGTCCTGCTAAATATAAAGGATAATAGAAACCTGAGTAGAACAAGAATGTTTCTAAGAACACGCTTGAAACTCTAGCCATATATTGATCATATATTGATGCTTCTTTAGCCCATAGTTTATGGTAGTTTCCAACAATCATATCTGATTTATATTTTAGATGTGGTTCTTCCACAACCCAAGTATCTAATAATTCATTTGTTTCACTAGATGGCAATAATGTAGTAAATATATGAGAATAACTTTTCGCATGTATTTGTTCCATCATTCCCATAAATGAATATACAGCTTTTTTTCTTAAATCTTGAGTGTGCATCATGATTAATGGCATTCCATCATCTGCTTGATGTGTGTCTAAACCTGTAAGTCCAGCTAATGCTTTTTTAAATGTGTTTTTTTCTGCTTCAGTTAGTGTTTCCCAACTTGCCATATCTTTAGATACTTTGAATTCTGACTCAACCCACATTTGTGAGATGTTTTGACGCCAGAACATATTCGTCATATCTTCTTGTGTATTCCAATTTACTGCCTTCATGTTAGATCTCCTATCTTATTAAAATGATTAAATTGAACAACTTGTACATTCTTCTACACTTAATAATTTATTACGTGTATAGTAAAGTGATTTCAAACCTTTATGATGAGCATATACGTATAATCTTGAAAGTTCACGAGTAGAAATTTCTGAATTAACATATAAGATTGTAGAAATACCTTGGTCTACGTGCTCTTGAATTGTTGCAATTAAATCAATTAATTTCATTTGATCTGTATTAAATGCTGATTTGTAATACCACATAGTTTCTGGTGATAAGAATGGCATTGGGTAAAATGTTTCTGCATTACCATAAGTTCTTCTTTCAATTTGGTCTACGATTGGCATTACTGAACTTGTAGCATTTTGTACATATGAAATACTTTGAGTTGGTGCAATAGCAAGTCTATATGCATGATATAATCCATTTTCTTTAACTGCCTCTGCTAATGCTTTCCAATCTTCAGCAGTTGGCATTTCAATGCCTTCAAATAATGCTGCAACATTGTCGTATTGTGGTTTAATATCAGATTGAATGTATTTTTCAAAATATTTACCTGAAGCATAATCAGATTTTTCGAAATCAGTATATGTTTCTTGTCTTTCTTTAGCTATTTCCATTGAACGCTCAATAGAATAGTAGTTCATCATCATAAAGAATACATTAGCAAAGTCTTTTGCTTGTTCTGATTCATATCCGATTTTGTTTTTAGCTAAATAACCATGTAAATTCATTACACCTAAGCCAACTGAATGCAATTCACTGTTCGCTTTTCTAACTCCTGGAGCATTTTTAATTTCTGTATCATCAGACACAACTGTTAAAGCATCCATTCCTGTATGAACTGAATCTTTAAATTTCTTAGATTCCATTACATTTACAATGTTTAATGATCCTAAATTACATGAAATATCACGTTTGATTTCATCTTCTGTTCCATAATCGTTAATAATGGATGTTTCTTGTAATTGGAAAATTTCAGTACATAAATTACTCATTTTAATTTGGCCAATTTCAGAGTTTGGGTGTACTTTATTCGCATTATCTTTGAACATTAAGTATGGATAACCTGATTGTAATTGAGTTTGCGCAATTGTATTTAACATATCACGAGCGTCTTTAGCTTTTTTGATAATGTTAGGATTTGCTACAAGTTCATCGTAATACTCGTCAAGGTTAATATCATCAAGTGTTACACCGTATTCACGTTCAACAGTATGTGGTGCGAACATATAGAAATCTTTACCTTCTTTAGCTAAATCGAAGAATTTAGAAGGAACAATTAAACCTGTAGAGATTGTTGAAAGTCTAATATCTTCATCTGCGTTAACTTTTTTAGTATCTAAAAATTCTAATACGTCGTAATGGAAGATATTTAAGTAAACTGCTCCTGCACCAGGTCTTTGACCAAGTTGATCAGCATAACTAAATCCACCTTCTAGTGATTTTGCAACTGGAAGTACACCTTTAGCTACTCCTTTTATACCTTTAATTGCTTCACCACGAGCACGTAGTTTAGATAAATTAATAGCTACGCCGCCACCAATTTTACTTAATTGTTTAGCAGTTGAATCAATAAAGTTAATTGAATTCAAACTATCATCCACTTCTAATAAGAAACAACTTACTAGTTCCCCACGTCTTGCTCTACCAGCATTTAAGAATGTTGGTGTAGCTGGTTGAATACGTTGTTCAATCATGCCTTCAACAAACTGTTTAGCTTGTTCAACATTACCTTTAGCTAAATATAAAGACACAATAATAACGTGTTCTTTGTAAGTTTCTAAATATTCTGATTTATCATTCGTCTTTAAAGCGTAATCTTTGAAAAATTTACTTGCTGACATATAACTTGCAAATTGAAAAGGAATTGAATCTGCAAATTGGTTTATCTCTTTTAGTGATTCTTCGCTATATTCTTTAAATAGATCATAATAGAAGTCTTGATCTACTAAAAAGTGCAAACGCTCTATTGGGTCATTAAATTGAATTGTTTTTTCTGCAATTTCTTCTAAATATACTTCTAATGCTTCTTGGTCTTTTTCAAGATCAAAAAATCCATCTTCTCTTCTCTTTGTTACTTTATTGTTTAATTCAATATGATTTTGCTTCTGTTTGTTTATCATTTTCATAGAGATTAACCACCTTTTCTTTAAATTCATCTGCTATTTCTTGGTTACCGTGTAATTCAAACTTCATCAATAAAGGGACATGATATTTATTCGCGATTTCTTCACTTGCTTTCGCGAAATTCTGTCCCCAATTTCTATTTCCACTACCTGCTACTGCTCTCAGATGTTGATGATTTACATTCAAAAAATCTTGTACAGTATCAGGAACTTGTCCGAATCCGATTGTACCTGTCACAATTATAAATGGTTCATTAATTGCATTTGTTTTGTTTGCCTCAGTGAGAGCCATTGTATCAGACAATCCAGCCCTCTGAATGAATCGTCTTACATTACCTGTTAAAGAGTAATAAATTATCTTCATTAACTTTCACCTGCCACATATATACTTAATAAATTGCATTTATAAAATAAAAATACAAAAAATTCAACACTTTATTCAATTTTATTCCAAATGTGCAAAACACAAGATATTGTGTCTGCTTTTTTATGTAGATACTATATTATGTGATTTATTATAACACTATAAATGATTCATAACACTTATATTACCTTATTTTTTTTAAAAAAATAGGGTTGACTTTCCATCCACATATGACAATCGTTGATAAATCAACATTTGAAAATTACTTTCATAAAATTAAGTTTCAAAAATTTTTTCCGTCAACATGACATATACTTTTTAAAGTGAATTATGATAATATATGTTCATTGATAAAAAATAGAAGGTGTTTAAATGAACTCTACAGTTAAAGGCATCATTGCAATACTCATTTCTTCAATTGGTTTTAGTTTAATGGCTGTATTCTTCAGACTTTCTGGTGATTTACCAGTTTTTCAAAAATCACTATTTAGAAACCTCATCGCGATGATTGTACCTATTTACTTCGTCATCAAATATAAAGCACCATTTTTCGGAAAATTAGAAAACCAACCATTACTTATTTTACGTTCTACACTGGGCTTAATTGGTGTTTTACTCAACATATATGCAATCGATCATATGGTATTGAGTGATGCGGATATGTTAATGAAATTAAATCCATTCTGGACTATACTACTTTGTGCATTGTTTTTAAATGAAAAAGCTCGGAAATATCAAATTATTGCAATGGTTATTGCAATTGCTGGTGCAATTTTCATCATTAAGCCTTCATTGGATTCAGATACAATGCCCGCAGTAATCGGTTTATTATCCGGAATCTTTGCAGCTGGTGCATATACTGCTTTGCGACCATTAGGACAACGTGAGAAATCCTATACTACAGTATTTTATTTTTCATTCTTTTCAACAGTAGCATTAATCCCATTTGTCATTTTCACATTTGAACCAATGACTTTAACACAAATCATCATATTATTAATGTCAGGTGTATTCGCTACAGTTGGTCAGTTTGGTATAACAATCGCATATAGTTATGCAGCTGCTAAAGACATTTCAATATTTGTATATGCCTCTGTCATATTTAGTGCTTTACTCGGTTTCATCATATTTAAAGAAGTTCCAGATTTATTAAGTTATTTAGGATACATCATTATATTCCTTGCAGGATATTATATGTTCAAAAAAGCTCAAAGAAATCCAAAACCTAAAGAATCAATTACAAAAGGAGAATCATAATGTCAGAAGGACGAAATAAAGAAGAATTAAAAGATATCACATTATTAGGAAACCAAAACAATCAATACCATGATCAATATAAACCAGAAGTGTTAGAAGTATTCGACAATAAACATCAAGGTAGAGATTACTTCGTTAAATTTAATTGTCCAGAATTCACTTCTTTATGCCCAATAACTGGTCAACCAGATTTTGCTACGATTTATATATCATACATTCCAAATGTTAAAATGGTAGAATCTAAATCTTTAAAATTGTACTTATTTAGCTTTAGAAATCATGGAGATTTTCATGAAGACTGCATGAACGTTATTATGAACGACTTAATAGAATTAATGGATCCACATTATATTGAAGTTTTAGGTAAATTCACACCACGTGGCGGCATCTCAATAGACCCTTATACTAACTATGGAAGACCTGACTCAAAATATGAAAAAATGGCAGAATATCGCATGATGAACCATGACCTATACCCTGAAAATATAGATAACAGATAGTAGCATATACAGGGAGTGGAACAGAAATATAATAAGAGCAGAAATTCATTATTAAAAATGAATCTCTGCTCTTATTTTTTATGAAAGTCATTGAAGCCCTATGAGCTTTTCAGTGTATGGTGTTGAATTTGAGTATGTCTTCGATTAACTTCCGACTTAATCTACGTCTTATTTTATTTTTTCACATATATAAACTTATTACTCTTTATCATAAGAAAGCGTTTACATTTTTAAAGAAATAATTCTATTTTCTACATCCCTTGATACTACTGGTTTTAATTATTGCAAATAATCATTATTGTATGAATATTAGTAATCTTTAACTTGTGTTTATTTTATGAAACGATTACAATTTAACATGTGCTATTTTTAAGTACATCTAAAATGAATACAGTTTATTATGAGGGGAAGTAAAAAATGGGTAACAAACATTATACAAAAGAGGAAATTATTCAAAGTACACCACGTACTGGTTTCTTTGGTCATCCTAAAGGGTTGTCAACATTATTCCTAACCGAATTTTGGGAAAGATTTAGTTATTATGGAATGAAAGCAATTCTCGCCTACTACATTTACTATTCAGTAGCAAAAGGTGGATTTGGCATTGACCAAGGTTTAGCATTACAAATTGTATCTATTTACGGTGCACTTGTTTACATGAGTGGTGTAATCGGAGGATGGATTGCTGATAGAATTACAGGTACACGACATGCACTGTTCTATGGTGGAATACTCATCATGATTGGTCATATACTATTATCATTACCTAGTAATTTCACATTATTATTAGTCGCACTACTATTCTTAATTATTGGTACTGGATTATTAAAACCAAACATTTCTTCAACTGTTGGTTTATTATACGAAAAGAACGATCCAAGATTAGACTCAGCATTTACAATTTTCTACATGTCAATCAACTTAGGTGCATTATTATCACCACTATTAATCGGTTGGTTACAAGTTAATGTAGGCTTCCATGCTGGTTTCGCAGTAGCAGCAGTAGGTATGTTTCTTGGTTTAGTTATTTATTTCTTAACTAACAAAAAATATTTAGGTCTTGCTGGTATCGAAGTACCTGATCCATTGAATGCAGAAGAAAAGAAAAAAATCACAAAAATCGTTGCAATATGCGTAGTTATAATAGCTATTGTTTGCGTAATTTTAAGTTTATTTGGTCAATTAACATTACCGAACTTTGCAAACTTCATTTCGGTTCTAGGTGTTCTATTACCAATTTATTACTTTGTTAAAATTACAGCTAGTAAAAAAACAGAAGATTACGAACGTTCAAGAGTTTATGCGTACATACCATTATTTATTGCAGCAGTAGCATTTTGGATGATTCAAGAACAAGGTTCTACAGTATTAGCACAATTCGCTGATACTAAAACACAATTAAGTATGTCTAAGTTAACTGGTGGCGCAATTGATTTCTCTATACCAGCAGCTTGGTTCCAATCACTTAACCCGTTCTTTATCATTTTATTTGCACCATTGTTCTCAATCTTATGGGTTAAATTAGGTAAATTCAATCCACCAACAGTTTATAAATTCTCAATTGGTGTATTCTTAGCAGGTCTTTCATACATTATTATGGTTGTACCATTATCAAGCGACGCATCATTAATTAACCCATTTTGGTTATTCGCTAGTTTCTTACTTGTAACACTTGGTGAACTTTGTATTTCACCTATCGCTTTATCAACAACAACAAAATTAGCACCAAAAGCATTTACAGCTCAAATGATGAGTGTTTGGTTCTTATCAAATGCTATGGCACAAGGGTTAAATGCTCAAATGGTTAAAGTTTATACAAGTATCAGTTCTAATGATTACTTCTTATATTCTGGTATTATAGCAATTGTCATTGCAGTATTATTATTAGTCGCTAGTCCAAAAATCAAAACATTGATGGCCGGCGTAAAATAATTTTTATCGAAGCTAGTATCTTGCTAGTTATGAGCATAAAGAGCAGCAATTCATTTTTAATAATGAATTGCTGCTCTTATTTTTTGTATAAAAATATCTATTTATCACGACTTTGTATAGTGCTGACGCCTGAAGGAATGGTATGCGTGAGAGACTACAGGCTCGAACCATACCCCTAGGCAAGCATGCACGTACAAAATCGAAAGTTATTACACAAAATATGCATATCACTGGAAAGTTAAAGAAATCAAAATAAATGAGTAATTTTTCATATTTTTTAATTTATAATTATAATTATTTTTTGATTATTCACAATTTTAGAACTTATTAAAATTTTATTGAATTTTCTAAATTATAGGGTTAAAATGTTCAATAAACTCACTTGGATTTTCGGAGAAGTTTGGAAAGGAAGCGATTTATTATGAGCAAAATGACGCGAGAGGAAATGGTAGAAACAGTTCCTCAGCATGGATTTTTTGGTCATCCACGCGGGCTAGGGATTTTATTCTTTGTAGAATTTTGGGAACGTTTTAGTTATTACGGAATGCGTGCAATACTACTTTATTATTTATACTTTTCTGTAAGTCAAGGCGGACTTGGATTAGATAAAATTACAGCGCAACAAATTATGGCAATGTACGGTTCACTTATATTCATGACAGGTATTTTAGGTGGATGGGTTGCCGATAGATTAATCGGTTCTCGTAGATCACTCATGTATGGTGCTGTACTAATCATGTTAGGTCATTTAGTCTTATCTTTACCATTTGGTTTAGGTGCCTTTTTAATATCTATGATACTTATAATCGTAGGTTCAGGATTAATGAAACCTAATATTTCAAACGTTGTTGGAGGTTTATACCACAAGAACGATAATAGATTAGATGCAGGATTCGTTATATTTTATATGTCAGTTAATATGGGTGCGTTACTATCACCACTTATTATTGACAAAGTACGTGTAAGTGTAGGCTTCCATCAAGGTTTCTCTATCGCAGCCTTTGGTATGCTTCTAGCTTTAATAGCATACGTATTATTCCAAAGAAAAAGTCTTGGAGAAGTTGAAAATCATCCTTCAAACCCATTGAATCATAAAGAAAAAGTAAAATATGCTAAAATTTTTACGTATAGCACGATAGGAATTATTATCCTACTAGGTATTTTATATCTAGTTGGACAACTTACATTTAATTCAATCAGTTTAATCGTATTAATCGTTGGTATAGTTGTACCATTTATATATTGGTCAATTATGTATCGAAGTCCTGATATTGATGGAACTGAAAAATCAAGACTGTTAGCATATGTACCATTATTCTTAGCTTCCGTGTTATTCTGGAGCATTCAAGAACAAGGGTCAAATGTACTAGGCGTATTTGCGCAAGAGCATACTCAATTAGATTTAAACGCTTATGGTATTAATTTTGTTATACCAGCAGGTTGGTTCCAATCTATAAATCCATTCTTTATTGTTATATTTGCACCTGTTATCTCATTCTTGTGGCAAAAGTTAGGGAAATACAATCCCTCTACCCCACTTAAATTTGTAATTGGTTTAGCATTTGCAGGTATTTCATTTATTGCAATGATGATTGCAATGTCTATGCAACAATCAGAACTTATGAATCCAATATGGTTAATACTTAGCTTCTTCTTATGTGTTATTGGGGAACTTTGTTTATCACCTACTGGATCAAGTGTTTCAGTTAAACTTGCACCAAAAGCATTCTCAGCCCAAATGTTAAGTCTATGGTTCTTAACAAATGCAACAGCACAAGGTATTAACGGACAACTCGTTAAACTTATAGAACCACTAGGACAACAAAATTACTTTGGATTGATTGGTGCAATTGCAATCGTCGTGTCACTAATCGTATTAGCCATGACACCAAAAATCAAAAAACTTATGCAAGGTATACATTAGTATATTTTAATTTAAAACGCACGATATCTTCTGAGTCTTCGTGCGTTTTTGTCCGATTTGAGCCGAATCGCACGATATCTTTGAAGTCTTCGTGCGTTTTAACCGGATTTCACCTGAATCGCACGATATCTTTGAAGTCTTCGTGCGTTTTAACCCGATTTAGTCTGAATCGCACGATATCTTCTGAGTCTTCGTGCGTTTTTGCCGGAATAGAATCGTCATCCACCTATATCAAAAAAGCACGACATCAGCCTGAATGTGCTGATGTCGTGCTTTTATTTATTTTGATGTTTCTGATACTGCTTCATTAGATTTAGCATATTCGCCGTTCTCGCCTAAGAAATATTCTTCTACTTCTTTCCAACTATGAACTTTTGGCCATTTATTATAATCTATATTATGATCTGCTGCATACATAATAGAGTGATTGTTAAAGCTTTCTAATTGTTTAGGATTGTCATCAATTAGGTAGTCTGTATTGACGATGCCTTTATCACCACAAAATACAAAATGTTGTGGGCTTAAAAATGGCATATGTTCTCTAAGCCAAGCATATTTATCTGCAAATGATGTTGGTACGTCCATTGCAGCTGTGACAATATATACATCATAATATTCGTTTAATTTTTGAACAACTTCAATCGCATTTGGAAATACTTCTAAATCTCTAAAAAATCCATCTTCCCTTAAAATCTCAGTAAGAACACCTTGATGTTCAGGCATCATATTACGGATTTTTGTACCTTTAAGTTCTTCCATAGTAACATTTGAAGATGTTTCTTCATTGTAACGTCTTAGTAATTTTTTTATAGTGTCAGCTAGGACTTCATCCATATCAATACCGATTGTTTGCTTCGTCATTGTACCTTCTCCTTTATATATCAATGTCTACTAGTATATCAAAGAAGTTACTGACTTTCCTTTCTTATGACCCATACTCCTCAAAAAAAGTTTCTAATACTTGTAACATTTTATCATTATGTTCACTAAATCCTATTGTGATTCGAACACCATTCGGAAATGGTCTTGTTATAAATCCTTCTTTAAGTAAATAATCATATAATACTTGAGGTTGGTCAGTATTTACATAGATAAAATTCGTTTGACTATCATATATATGCTCTTTGAAAGGAGCATTTAAAAATTTCTCAATTTCTTGTCTGTTTCTTTGTGTAATATCTTTTAAATAGCTTTGATCTTTAATTGCTGCATCTGCCGCAACTGCTGATAATGATGTTACGTTAAACGGTAGTCTTACTATATCTAGCTGGTCTAATAAAGATTCGTTTGCTATTGCATATCCTATACGTTGTGATGCTAATCCATAAGCTTTAGATAAAGTTCTTAATACGACCACTTGGTTATATTGTGACAACAATTCTAAACTGTTTGGAACATCTTCAGCAACCGCAAATTCTATGTACGCTTCATCAATCAACACAATAATATCGTCAGGCACTTTTTTAATAAAAGCTTCTATATCATCATGTGATAAATAAGTACCAGTTGGGTTATTAGGATTACATATCCATATTAATTTTGTCTTATCTGTAATTTGTTCATACATAGCATCTAAATCAAAATAACCATCTTTAAGAGGTGTTGTTTTAACTTGTGCGCTTTCTATGATGGCATGATGCTTGTATTGTCCAAACGTCATATCACTCGTTAATATTTCATCTCCAGGCTCTAATACAGTTCTAGAAATAATCATGATAACTTCGTCCAAACCTGAACCGAAAAAGATTTGTTCTTTTTTTACGTTGAGGAATGTACTTAATGTTTCTTTTACTTCAAACTGTTTTACTTCTGGATAATAAAATAATTCATCTAAATTATTTTTAATGGCTTCTTTAACTTTTGGTGAAGGACCATATAAATTTTCATTTGAAGCAAGCTTGACCATTTCTCTATCTATGCCATACTTTTCTTTTAATTGTCTCGGTGATAATCCCGGTTGATATGCCTGTAATTCACTTAACTGTTGCTTCATAATCTAAGACCTCCAAATTGAAATATAAAAAACGGTAAATCGAAATTTACCGTTTTTTTAATTTATTAGTATTATAGACCTAATCATTTTCATAAATCAATGGTATTTAGTTAATCAGATCATTCTTCTCTAAATATTCCTTTGCTACTTGATACGCATCTTCATCTTTAATCGTTACTCTATGATTCATTTCTTGCATCTCTTCATCAGAAATTTTGCCTTTTAATTTATTCATTGCTTTAACAACTTCAGGATGCTCTTTTACAGTTTCTTTCTTCATCAAAGGCGCACCTTGATATGGTGGGAAGAGCTTTTTATCATCTTCTAATACAACCATACCATATTCTTTAAGCTCAGCATCTGTAGAATACGCATCAATCAAATCAATATCTTTACTTTCAAGTGCTTGATAACGCAATTTAGGTTCCATAGTTTTTACATCTTTAAAGTTCAAATCATATTTCTTCTGAATACCTTTATAACCATCTTCACGGTCGTTGAATTCTAATGTAAAACCAGGTCTAATATCATTTTCAACTTTTTTCAAATCAGAAATTGTTTTGATATCATGTTTCTTTGCATACTCTTTTTTAACTGCTAAAGCATAAGTGTTGTTATATTTCATCGGTTCAAGCAATTGCATATCAAACTTTTTGTCTAAGCTATTATTTGCTTGCTCATAGACGCCTTTTTCTGATGTAGATTTTGGCGTTTCTTTAGTTAATTCACCTAGCACAGTACCTGTAAATTCTAAATAACCATCTATTTCATCAGATTTTAATGCATTGAACAAGAATGACGTTTTACCCATACCAGCTTTAACTTCTACTGTATTATCAGTTTCTTCTTCGATTAATATTTTATACATATTCGTAATGACTTCAGGTTCAGATCCTAGTTTACCTGCTAAAGTTATTTTGTCACCTTTTTGAGCAAATAATGGAATCGTTACTGATAATAAGAATATCAACAATATTGTGCCTAAAATAATTAATGATTTTTTATATGAGATTTTCTCTAATATTCTTAAAAATACATCAAAGAAAATAGCTAATATTGCCGCTGGGATAGCACCTAATAATATTAATGAAGTATTATTTCTATCAATACCTAAAAGTATTAAATCCCCTAATCCACCAGCACCAATTAGAGCAGCTAGAGTTGCAGTACCAATGATAAGTACCATGGCAGTTCTTATACCTGCCATCATAACTGGCATAGCAAGTGGTAGTTCAACTTTAGACAATCTTCTTCCTGTTTTCATACCAATGCCTCGTGCCGCTTCAATAAGAGATGGGTCGACTTCTTTAATACCTGTATATGTGTTCCTTAATATCGGCAATAAAGCATAAATTACAAGTGCAATAATTGCAGGAATACGTCCGATACCAAATAGCGGAATCATTAAACCTAATAAAGCAAGAGACGGTATTGTTTGTAATACTGCAGCTATATTAATAATGACTTCTGCTAATTTTTTAGTCTTAGTTAGTAAAATACCTAATGGCACTGCTATTACAACTGCTATTAGCAATGCAATAAATGATAGTTGAATATGTTCTAATAATGTCTCTAATAGCTGACCTTTTCTACTTGTAAGTGTCTCAAATAATGCATTCATTATGAAACACCTCTATTCTTTTCTGCCAAATAGCTAAATACATATTGTCTAGTCACGATATGGCTAGGGACATTGTCACCTTTATCCATTATGATCGCTTCGTGTTCAGCTAATAGCCCATATATATCATCAATTGTTTTAGATGGGTCTACTTTTGGATATTGTTCAATTGAATCTGTATGTACTTCTGATATAGGTTGTGCTATATCACCTAACTTAACTTGCTTTAATACATGTGCATCTACATTACCAATAAATGATTTTACAAAATCATTTTTAGGTCGATGAATAAAGTCATCTGCCGTTCCAATTTGTTCTACATGACCTTGATTTAACAAACAAATACGGTCTCCCATTTTCATCGCTTCTTCAATATCATGTGTAACAAAGACGATTGTTTTTTTAATTTTAGACTGAAGTTCTAATAAATCATCTTGTAAATTTTTTCTACTGATTGGGTCCAATGCGCTAAATGGCTCGTCCATTAATACAACTGGTGGGTCTGAAGCAAGTGCACGTATTACACCAATACGCTGTTGTTGACCACCAGATAATTCGCTTGGATATCGATTTCTAAAAGTTTCTGGATCTAAACCAACCATATTTAACAATTCATCTACTCGATTAGCGATTTCTTTCTTTTTCCATTTTTTCATTTCTGGAACTTGAGCTATATTCTCTTTAATCGTCATATGTGGAAATAGTGCTATTTGTTGGAGTACATATCCAATATCCCATCTCATTTCAGAAACATCATAATCACTAATCGGTTTATCATTAAAATATATATATCCTTCCGATAATGAAATGAGTCTATTAATCATTTTAAGAGTTGTTGTTTTTCCACAACCTGATGGCCCAATTAGAACAAAAAATTCTCCTTCGTTAATATTGAAACTTATATTATCTACTGCTTTTTTATCCCCGTATATTTTTGAAACCTCTTCAAATTGGATCATTCATAGACACCACATTTCTTTTTATTGTCTGTAACTAAATTACTTTTTAATTATTTACCCTAATGTCACAATAAAATGCCTATAACGCCTTATATTGGTTGTTTATAATTTTTAATAGTATCAATAAAAATTGGACAATAATGTTTCAACTTATAACTTCCAATTCCATCAATTAGAATCATTTCTTTTTTAGATTCTGGTAACTTCTTAGCAAATTGTTCTAAAATTTGATCTGAGAAGATAGATAAAGGTGACACTTCTAGCTCTTTACTTAAATCTTTTCTAACCTCAATTAAGCGTTCAAATAAAGAACGGTCAACATCTGTAATTGTTTGTATGTCTACTATTTCTTTCGGCTTAGTCTTGAATGGTGTGGTCATAATTTCGACATTTCCTCTAAGTACTTCCATAGCATCTTGGTCTACGCTTAATATTTCTTTATGCTCATTTAAATAACCTTTATAACGTAATTCATCTAATAAATGATGACATTCATTTGTTGTATAGTCTTTTAATATACCATACGTACTTAATTCATCGTATCCTAGTGATGAAATTTGAGGTGTTTGTTCACCTCTTAATACTTGTATAATCATATTTCTTTTTTCTTTTTGTTTTAATCTTGCTACACAACTCAATATTTTTTGTGCTTCTGTTGTCATATTGTATGATTTTTCAGATTGAATACAACTTGAACATCTACCACATTCTTCTAATTTCTCATCAGGGTTGAAATAATGTATCATCATTGCTTCAAGACATTTAGTTGTCTTAGTATATTGAATCATTTGTCTAAGCTTTTCACCTTGTTTTTCTTTATACTCATCATCAGCAGGGCTAGAAGATATAAAGAATTTTTGAAGGTCAATATCTCTATCTGAGAACAATAGAATACATTCACTATCTAATTGATCTCGACCAGCTCTACCCGCTTCTTGATAATAAGATTCAATATCTTGAGGCATATTGTAATGAATGACAAATCTTACGTTGGATTTATCTATACCCATCCCAAATGCATTTGTAGCGATTGCTAACTTTATATCATCTTCAATAAATTTACGTTGGGCACGTTCTCTTTCTTCTTTAGGAAGCCCTGCATGGTACATAACATTTTTAATATTCATATCATCAAGCGTTTCACTCAACTGCTCTACTTGCTTTCGTGTGGAGCAATAAATAATTCCTGACTGGTTAATGTTTGTTCTCACATAGTCTTTAACAAAATTAAGTCTTTGATATGTATTGTTCACTTTAAATGTTAAATTTTCACGTTTAATAGATGTTTCAATAATATCATTTTCAGCAATCCCTAATTTTTGAGAGATATCTGCTTGAACTTCTTTTGTAGCCGTTGCAGTTAAAGCTACTAGTCTAAAGTGATGAGGTAAACTCATGACGTGTGTGATTACTTCTTGGTAACTTGGTCTAAAGTCATGTCCCCATTTAGAGATACAATGTGCTTCATCAAATGCTATAAGTTGAACATCACACTTATTAATCATTTGGATAAACTGTGGTTGGTTAAATCGTTCTGGTGCAATATATAGAAAATCTAACTGTCCTGAAATGAGCTCGCTCTCAACTCTTTTCTTTTCTTTACTCGTTAAAGTACTATTTAAAAATTCAGCCTTAATACCCATCGATCTCAAGCTATCAACTTGGTCTTTCATTAAAGAAATCAACGGACTAATGACAATTGTAAGTCCATCTAAATATAGACCTGGCACTTGATAACAAATTGATTTACCTCCACCAGTAGGCATAACACCTAAAGTGGGACGATGATTGATAACTTTATCTATAATTTCTTTCTGTCCATCTCTAAATTGCTGATATCCGAAATACTCTTTTAAAATATTTTGCATCTATATATACACCTCTATACGCTTATAATCTGTCTGATAAGGATGACCAACGCATATAATCTTCTTCATATTGCGCTTCAATCGATGTTTTTTCATTTGTTAGTTCGTTTAATTTTTCATAATTAGTCGCATGTTCAACCATTTCTTGCTCAAGCTCTACTAATCTTGATTCTATATATTCAATATTTTCTTCTAGTTGTTCAAGTTCTCGTTTTTCTTTAAATGACAATCTAGTAGTTGTTTTAGATTTTACTTCAGCTTTTTGAGCTTCTTTATATTGTTGTGTTGCTTTTTTATCGACTGTTTTTTTATATGCTAAATAATCTTCAAAAGTACCTAACATTGGTTCTATTTGCTTATCATGGATATACCAATATTTATTAGCCACTTTATTTAAGAAATATCTATCATGGCTTACAGTGATAACTGTTCCACCGAACTCATTAATATACGCTTCTAAAATTGTTAATGTTTCAGTGTCTAAATCATTTGTTGGCTCATCTAAAATTAAAACATTAGGCTCATGTACTAATAATTTAAGTAAGTAAAGTCTCTTCTGCTCTCCACCTGATAGTTTATTAATTTGTGTGCCATGTGTTTGACTTGGGAATAGGAATCTTTCTAACAATTGTGTAACTGACACAACAGTACCATCTTTCTCTTTAGCTACTTCACTTTCTTTTCTCAAGTAATCTATCATTCTGTCATCAGACGTCAAACTTTCATCTTGCTGTTTGAAATAAGCTATTTTTACTGTTTGACCAGTAATCAAGTTACCATCAAAAGTCTGGTCTAAGCCACTTATAATGTTAAGGAGTGTTGTCTTACCAGCACCATTTTCTCCAACAATTCCAATTCTATCGCCCTTTTGTATAATTGTCGTAAAGTGCTCGAATAAAGTTCTGTCACCGATTGACTTCGAGATATCATCTAATTCAAAGACCTGTTTCCCTAATCGAGAATGTGCTAAATTCAAGCTCGCTTCTCCTTGTGTCTTCTTGTTAGACAAATCATCTTCTAAATTATTAAATCTTTGAATTCTCGCTTGTTGTTTAGTTGATCTAGCTTTTGCACCTTGTCTCATCCAATGCAATTCTTGTTTATATAGTGCTTTTTTCTTAACATGTTGCTGAGCTTCTATTTCTTCTTTTTCAGCTCTTGCTTCAATATAAGATTCATAATTACCGGGATAACTTGTTAATTTACCATTTGAAAGTTCAACAATTCTAGTTGAAACTTGATTTAAGAAGTGACGATCATGTGTAACAAACATGATTGTATGAGGGTATTGTTTGATATAATTAACGAGCCATTCTATTCCTTCAATATCTAAATGGTTTGTAGGCTCATCTAACAATAATAAATCAGGTTTACGTATCAATTCTTTAGCTAGTGCAACTCTCTTTTGTTGTCCTCCACTCAAAGTAGAAACCTTTTTAAGATAGTCATTTATACCTAGTTTTGATAGAATAGTTTTAACGTCTGCACTGTAATCCCAAGCATTTAATCGATCCATATCAGATTGATATTGCATCATAAGATCTAAATCTTTAGATTCACCAGTTTGCTGATATCGATTTAAAGCGCTTTCGTATTGGGCAATGACTTTTGTCATTTCAGTTTCATTATTTAATACTTCATCTATTACAGATAAAGATCCATCAAGTTCAGGCTTTTGGCTTGCATATGCTATTTGATATTGGTTAGGATAAGATGTCTTTGCATCATAATCATCATCAATATTTGCTATAACTTTAAGCAAAGTACTCTTACCTGTTCCATTAATACCAACTAGTCCAATGCGTTCTTTGTAAGATACGGATAAATCTAAATCATTAAAAATAACTTTATCACCATATTGCTTATTAAGTTTTTCAATTTTATATGCTTCCATGAATTAACATCCTTTAATTTTCTCAGTTTTCAATTAATATATTATACACTTTTTTTCAAACAAAAGATACGAAGGAGCAAAAACTATGCAAGACTTTTTTACAGAACTACCCCCATATTTACAAGCATTATTCGCAGGTATTATCACATGGCTGTTAACTGCATTCGGTGCATCATTCGTTTATTTGTTTAAAAATATAGACACAAAAGTAATTAATACAATGCAAGGTTTCGCAGCTGGCGTAATGATTGCAGCTAGTTTTTGGTCACTATTACAACCTTCAATTGAGCAAAGTTCTGACTCGGCAATGCCATGGTTACCAGCGGCAATTGGCTTTTTATTAGGTGGATTATTCATTAGATTATTAGACTTTGTTATACCACACGCACACCAAAATGCTGTAGACAAGAGTCAAAAAGTCGAAGGACCTGATACTAAATTAGGTAAAAATACATTACTATTTTTAGCAATCACACTTCATAATATTCCAGAAGGTCTAGCAATAGGTGTTGCTTTTGGTGGAGTAGCAACTGGTAATGATGGTGCTACATTATTAGGCGCACTTGGTTTAGCAATAGGTATCGGTATCCAAAATATCCCTGAAGGTGCAGCACTTTCAATGCCAATACGTGCCTCAGGTTTAACAAGATGGAAATCCTTTAACTACGGTCAAGCATCGGCATTAGTTGAACCAGTATTTGCAATGTTAGGTGCATTATTAGTCGTTGTAGCGACACCAGTTTTACCATATGCACTCGCATTTGCAGCTGGTGCTATGATATTTGTAGTTGTAGAAGAATTAATACCCGAATCACAGTCTGGTAATAACACAGACTTAGCCACATTAGGTCTAATGGGTGGATTCACTATTATGATGATTCTAGACGTAGCATTAGGATAAAGACAATCCCCGAAGTTTTGATTAAAACTTCGGGGATTTTTTATAAATATATGCTGTAAATAGAGATTTCAGTATGGAAATAGTATTCTATTTATCATGTTTGAATCGTCTTGATAATTTCACGGGCTCTATTTATCATGTTTGACTCGTCTTGCAACATTCAGACGCTCTATTTATCATGTTTGTCTCGACTTGCAATATTCAACCGCTCTATTTATCATGTTTGCCTCGACTAGCAACATTCAACCGCTCTATTTATCATGTTTAGCCTGTCTTGCAATATTCACCCTCTCTATTTATCATGTTTGACTCGACTAGCAATATTCAACCGCTCTATTTATCATGTTTGCCTCGACTAGCAACATTCAACCGCTCTATTTATCATGTTGGACCTGTCTTGCAACATTCAACCACTCTATTTATCATGTTGGACCTGTCTTGATAAATTTACGGGCTCTATTTATCATGTTGGACTCGTCTTGCAACATTCAGCCGCTCTATTTAGCTTGTCAGCCACGTCTTGCTAAATTCATCTATTCACAATTAAAAAGCCGGGACAAATTAATTTGTCCCGGCTTTTTAATATTAATTTTATTCTTCTTGATAGCCATTACCTGATTTATACTCATAGTCTGATGGCTTGATTTTCTTGAAGTCTGGATTGTCATAGAACCTGAATAAGTCTCCGTGTAATAATTGATCGGATAATTCTAGTTCTTTTTCAACATTACTCTTGTTTTCTTCTAAATCTTTAGGTTTAGTCTTCATAGGTTTATTGGTCTTGTTGTCGTATGTTGTCGTTCCAATCGATTTATATTCTGGTGTGATAAAGTCACCATTTCTAAATGCGACTGTTTCATCATGTCCTTTAGATAATAAATCTGTACCAAACATTAAGTAGTTATTTGATTTTATACCTAAAACATCAAGTAAAGTAGGCATAACATCAGTTTGACCACCGTATGTTTCATCAACTCCACCTTCTAAACCTGGAACTTTCATAAAGAACGGTGTTCTGTTTAAGTCCATAAATTTAGCTGGTGTGATTTCATCTTCACCTAATAAGTTAGCCATTGCTTTATTATGGTTCTCTGAAATACCATAATGGTCACCATAAATGATGATAACTGAGTCATCATACAGGCCTTCTTTTTTAAGTTGTGTCATAAATTTCTCTAATGACTCATCTAAATAACGTGCTGTTTGTACATAACCATCTAATGTTGTACTGCCAGTATCTGGTTTCTCAATAGTTGCGTCTTCTTTACTCACTGTGAATGGGTAATGATTTGTTAACGTAATTAAATGAGAATAGAAAGGTTGTTTTTGTTCTTTTAAATGTGATATTGATTCATCAAAGAATACTTCATCTTTTAAACCTAAGTTTTCAAGATTTTTTTGTTGCATATCGTAATAAGTTGCATCATAGAACTTATCTACACCAAAATGTTTGTACACTTGATCTCTGTTCCAGAATGTTTTGTAATCGCCGTGCATGACTGATGTTTCATAGCCTTGCTTTTGATTTAATATTGCTGGTAAGGATTGATAAGTATTGTCGCCTTTCAACGAGAATGCTGATCCTTGTGGTAAGCCATAAATACTATTATCCATCGTTAATTCTGAATCGGCAGTTTTACCTTGACCGGTTTGATGGAAGAAGTTTGGATAATATTTATAACCTTTATTACCTTTTGCTAACGAGTTTAAATAAGGTGTTACTTCTTCACCATTTACTTTAAAATCAATTAGGAAAGATTGAAAACTTTCTAAATGAATCTTAATAACGTTTTTATCTTTTGCGATACCAAATGTTTCTTTGTTTGGTTCTTGATATTTTTGTTTCGTAAAGTTTTTAACTTCTGTTAAATCATCTTCACTTGCTAAAGCTTTTTGTGAATTATTTTGAATCGTTTTAACACCGTCATAAACAGTGAAGTTGTAAGGTCCTAAATATTTAACTAAATATTTATGGTCAAACGTTCTTGTTAATAATTCTGGTCTATCTGACTCAGCAAAAGCTAAGTTTAAGAAGAATAGTGCAACTGCTACACCCATAACAACTGGGACGAATTTTTTCGGAAATGCTTTTGTAGTAAACCATTTGCTTTTAAAGATAAGTACAAATAAAAATACAATTGTATCTGTAAAATATATAAAATCGTACCAAGAGAACGAGCTATATACTGCACCAGACATAGATTCAACATTACTCACTTGGTTTAAAGTGCTGAATGTTAAGAAATCAGAAAAGAATCTGAAGTATACAACGTTTGCATAAAGCAAGAACGATAATACAAATCCCGCTATAAAAATAAACCAAAATGACTTTTTCCCTTTAAAGAATAAGAACACACTTAGAATTAACGCAATTAAGCTATATGGGTTCATTAATAAAATCAAGTTCTGTACGAGTCCCTTTACCCCGAGTGACAAGTCTACATAATAGGCAAAATAAGTCTTTAATGCTATTGCTAAAATCGTTAGCAAGAAGAATGTAAAGACGCCTATCTTCCTATTTTTAGTTTTCATACCTTTCCTCCGTATCTCAACTCATATCAATTATCATTATTATTTCATTACATATTATTGAAGGTTGTAATATTCTCGTAATATTTATTTATGTTCAGTATTATAATTTATACTACTTTACAATAAATTTCAACTAATAACCATAAATTAATCCAAAAAATGTGTAAAAAGTGCATACAAAAGACACAATTTACACATGTGCATTATTTATTTAATTCTTCATTTAACTTATATTTTATCCCTGTTTTAATTTGTTTTATAAACTGAGCGTGTTTTTTTAAATTTAATTCAGCTTCTTGAATTGTGAGTTTCTTAAAAATCATTTTAGAGTTATGTTTTTTTTGCGCTAATTTATCAATATGATAAGAAGCTATTGTACCTATTTGAGGATAACTTGATAACGATTGATGATCGTTTAACATTACAACAGGTTGATTTTCTTGATTTAATAAAACAGTACCTTTTTTTACACTTAAGAATGGTTGATCCACAATTTTACGATTGATAACAGACTTACCTTCTAATGTTAATCCTGTTCTATTAAAACGATTTGTTACTTTATAAACTTGATTTTCAAGATGCTTTATTTCTGCTTCATTAAAGTGCGTCATGCCTTCTCCAGAAACTACATGGAATATATCTGTAAAATAATTTAAGGCTAACGTATATTGATCAACACCCCAATCAGCAGTCTTAGTTTCTTCTAAGTTCTCGAATAGTTTCTTTTGTAATGATGTATAATTTCTACACATTTCTATCTCATCACCTACTTGCAGTATACGACCATTGTGGCCGCCCATTTGCAAGCGTATACTCGTTGACTTAGAACCTAACCATTCTTCAGCTACAATGCCACCAGCAATCGCTAAGTATGCTCTTGTGCCTTTTGCGGCTTCACCAAAACTTAGTACCTCACCTTTATTCATTAAATGAATCTTATATGGTGTTATTTTTTCATTATCTTTATATGCGGGGAAATTAGCACCAGTAAAAGCGATTAAAGTAGGTTCAGTAAATTGAATGGCAGGTAACTTAAATGTCATTTCAATTAATGCTTCATCTTCATCATTTCCAACTAGCATATTAGCTAATCTATGATTAAATTGATCGATAGAACCATTTTTAACAATCCCTATATGTTGATACTTTTGTCTACCTAAGTCTTGTATTGAAGTGTATAATCCAGACTCTCTAATAATTACTGACATGGTTTATACCCTCCGTCCTTGCTTTCTAATTCTTCAACTACATTTAAAATGACATCATCACCAAAATTAAGTTTACATTCACTACTCTGTCTATCAAAGATCTCAACGTTCGTCCAACCAATAACTGGCCAGTCTCCGCTCGTATCAGTAGTAGTGATAAATAACTTATCTCGTTCTATACATAATGAGCCTTTAGGAATAAATTGTTTGTAATTGCAGTTTTCCGAAAATAAACGGTGACTTAACCCAGACAAATAAGGGCATCCTGGTGTGTGCCCTATCATGGAAACAAAATAAGTTCTCGATTCGAGTACTTGTAATTGTTCGTCTGTTGATAAATCTGTTAAATGGTCAAAATCAATACCATACTTACCACCAATTACGACATCTATTGCAATAGATTTTTTTATGATTTCTCTATTATTTAAATCCTTTTTCTTCTGATAAATAATACGTTCAACAAATTCTGTCATATATTTATATGGCTCATTGATTTGATGATTCATCATCATACTATATGGATGGTAAACAACCATTAAACTATTCTCACTTGGAATGACCTCATCTATAAAAGGCATTTCTTGATTCAATATTTCTAATCTAAATTCATTTATTTCATGCGTTAACTGTCTTGAAGGTTCACGATCACTCATTACTGTTAGTGCAGAATCCCCCTTAGGATATATGCGCATTTAAAGACACCTCATTCTATTTTGCTATATAAAGCATCATTGTTTACGATAAAATACATCTGTTAAATCAATAAAAACATGTGTTAACTGATTAACAAATAAGCCTACAAAAACAATTGCTACGGCAAATCCAATATATAAATACGCAAAACTTTGCTTATTTTTTTCTTGTCTTAATTGACTCAAGACTACACGTTTTAAGTAAAATGCTATTAAGATCACTATTACTAAATATAATAATGCTAAGAACATATCTTTTCACCCGTCCTTATATGATGTTTACTATTTTACTATTTGTATCTTTAGATTACCATCAAAATTTAAAATCTATTTTAGTCCATTCTCTCAAACTATTAATCATAAATACTTCGTAATTACCATTTTTTATATGTTTTAACATTGAATTCTTATCAATGGTTTGTTCTTTAATGTATCCTTTTTCTAGCAATTCTTGTCTCATACAACCATTTAAAATTTGTTCTTTATATAAGGGTGTTATGTAAGTTTCTCCATCTTTAATAACAACATTACCTATATCAAATTCGGTTATTTCATTCTCTTCATTATAATATAATATGACATCATTATCCTGTTCATGAATAAAATGATTACGTTCAGTTGTTTTATTTCTAATATATTTAGAAGCGATTGGCTTAGCTTGTTTTAATTTTGCTGTTAGTGGTTTCAAAGATTCAACTAACTCTTTAGTTTCCACTTTAAATACACCATCTGAAGTCAGTTCTATTCTTAATTTATACGTTCCATCTCTTTGACTTTGTTCGGCATCATCAAGTAATTCGTTCCATTTTTCAAGTTCAAATGGTATTTCCAAATCTTTAGCACTTTTTAAAATTCTTTGTGTATGCTTATAACGTCTTTGTATATTTCCCTGTTCTATTCTCATCGTTTCTATCAAATTTACTTTAGGTATATTAAGAATTCTAGTTTTCATTTTAAATTCCTCGATTTCCGCTTCAGCAACTGAATCAATTGTTATACCTGAACCAACTCCATAAATAGCTCTATGCTCATTATTATGTATCGTTCTAATAGGCACATTAAAAATCATTTTCCCATCTGGTAATAATATACCAATCGCCCCACAATAAATACCTCTAGGCTTTTTCTCTAAACTTTTAATAATTTGCATAGTTGATTCTTTAGGTGCACCCGTTATTGATCCACATGGAAATAGCGCTTGAAGAATATTAAATAAAGTAAGTTTATTTTTTATTTGGCTACGTATTGTGCTCGTCATTTGATAAACCGTTTTATATTTTTCGATTTTAAATAAATCTATCGTTTCTACTGTTCCAACTTTTGAAATTTTACTTAAATCATTTCTTAATAAATCAACTATCATTACATTTTCTGCTCTATCTTTTTTAGAATTCTTTAATGTATTGAGATTTTCTTGATCTTCAGTTTCATTATTACCTCTAGAAATCGTACCTTTCATTGGTTTAGTTAACAATGAATTTGCTAAATGCTGATGCGGCCCTAGTTGAAAGAAGAGTTCTGGAGAAATAGAAATAATCGTTTCATTATCGTGTTCAATATATGCTTGGTAATCACCATTAGATTCTTCAGTTAATGATTTAAAATAAGAATACCCATCTTGAATTGAATTAGATGTTAATTGTGTCGTATAGTTCACTTGATATGTATTACCTAATCTTATTTCATCTTGTATAGCATGTATATTATGAGCTAACTCGTCATTAGTGTTCATTGCATGCCATTCAATGTTGTCATTTGATTGATTATGACTAACTAATTCACTAAATTGTTGAACAGGTTTGTCATACACTTGAATTGAGCCATAATTATCTCCAGTTCCGTACACCTCTAGAGATGGATCAAACGCTATTGCACTTTCATATGGCAAAGTCATAACAACGTAGAATCCTTTACGTTGATAATAACTCGCTTTATCAACTAATGATTGCACTTCATCTAAACTATTAGCAGTAAGTGTATCAATTGGATTTTGAAATTTTAAGTCTAATTTTTCTTCATTTTGTAAGTCACTAATATATTTAAACTGAATATGTGTTTTCAATTTGAATACCTGCTTTCCTTAAGAAGTTCGCTAATTGTTCTAAACCAAATTCACTTAATATTGATTCAGGGTGATATTGAACAGCTTCAATTGGTAAAGACTGATGTCGAATTGCCATTGGTATTCCGTTCTTTGTACGCGCCGTAACAATAAAATCTTGCGGAATCTGTTGATTATCAGCTATTAAAGAATGATACCTAGTTACTTGAAATGATTGAGGTAAGTCTTTAAATAATCCCATTCCATCATGTGTTATTTGAGCAGTATGCCCATGAACTGGTCGTTCACCTTTTATCACTTTGCCTCCAAATGTAGAAATTAACAGTTGAAAACCTAGACATACGCCAAGTATCGGTACATCTTTATAAATATTGTAGATACAAGACTTTAACTGTGTATAATCATCAGGATGCCCAGGTCCTGGCGAAATAATAATCACGTCCGGATTAATAGCATTAACTATTTCTGCAGTTACCTCTTCAGACTTCAAAACTTTTATTTCAATATTTTTAGTAATTATTTTTATATATTCAATAATGTTATATGTAAATGAATCGTGGTTATCTATCATCATGATCATAAGTTTACACGCTCTTCTTTCCTTAATTTCAAATTAATCATACCATATCATAAACTTGCTTTTACAAAATGATTATATTATCATTTGTATATTCAATAAACTAAGAGGTTACTAGCTTACACCCTCTATAAAAAACTAGACTCCTACGTCTACCTTTTTATAGAAGGCAGGCTTTTTTTATGCCTTTATAAAGGAGAAACATTATGTCAGAAACATTAAAAAATGCAAAAGCACTTGTCGTATTTAGTGGAGGACAAGATAGTACAACATGCTTATTTTATGCAAAAGAACATTTTAAAGAAGTAGAATTAGTTACGTTCCAATATGGGCAAAGACATGATTTAGAAATTAAAGTTGCTGAGGACATAGCTAAAGAACAAGGATTAAAACACCACGTACTTGATATGTCTTTACTTTCACAACTTTCTCCAAACGCATTAACAGATCATAATATGAAAATAGAAAATGATAAAAATGGAATTCCAAACACATTTGTACCTGCTAGAAACTTACTGTTCTTATCATTTGCTGGTGCGTTAGCCTATCAAATAGGTGCTAGACACATTATTACAGGTGTTTGCGAAACAGATTTTAGTGGCTATCCTGATTGTAGAGATAGTTTCATCAAATCTATGAATTTATCACTTAACTTATCAATGGATAAAGACTTCGTTATACATACACCACTTATGTGGTTAAATAAAAAAGAAACATGGGCATTAAGTGACCAATTAGGTGCGCTAGACTATGTTAGAGAAAAAACATTAACCTGTTATAACGGTGTTATGAGTGATGGTTGCGGTGAATGCCCTGCTTGTAAATTAAGAAATCAAGGTCTAGACCAATACCTACAAACGAAAGGAAGTTTATAATGCTACAACAAATTTATCCAAGTGTTCAACATCCTTATGCCTTTGAACTCAATAAAGATTTCAACTTTTCTAGTGCTCATTACATTCCTTATGAAGAAGCTGGAAAATGTGAAAACATCCACGGTCATACTTACTTTGTAAACTTAACGATCGCAGGTAACGAGCTAGATAAGATGGGATTTTTAGTAAACTTTAGCGAACTCAAGACATTAATTCATAAAAGATATGACCATAGACTATTAAATGACTTTGAAGAATTTAAAGATAACAGTCCTTCTACTGAACAAGTTGCACAAACAATATACAATATCGTACAAGAATCTTTAGACAAAAGAGTAAACAAACCTAAATGTGTGCAAGTCTTTGTCAGAGAAACACCAACAAGTTATGTCGTTTATCGTCCTTTAAAAAACGGTGACAATAATGCCTAAAATACCTGTATTAGAAATTTTCGGTCCTACCATTCAAGGTGAAGGATCAGTCATCGGACGAAAAACGATGTTTGTTAGAACAAGTGGCTGTGATTATAGATGTAGCTGGTGTGATTCTAGTTTCACTTGGGATGGTTCAGCTAAAGATGATATTCGACTACTTGAACCAGAAGATATTATATCTGAATTAGACGCACTTGCTCCAAACAAATATCAACACGTAACAATATCAGGTGGTAATCCAGCACTAATAAAAAATATAGGTCCATTAGTAGAAACTCTTAACGATAGAGGTATTAAGACTGCACTCGAAACACAAGGATCAAAATTTCAAGCTTGGATGACACTAATCGATGACTTAACAATTAGTCCAAAGCCACCTAGTTCTGGAATGAAACCAAATTTACCAATTCTTGATGAAGTTATAACACAATGCGTTCAAGACAGTCTTTCACTTAAAGTTGTCATTTTCGATGAAGACGATTATCAATTCGCGAAAGACATACACAACCGTTACCCTTCAATACCATTTTATCTACAAGTTGGTAATCCATATTTAGACGACAGCGTTTCAAATCATACAGAAAAACTATTAGAAAAATACGAACAATTAATAGATAAAGTCATGAACGATACATTAAATGACATTTACGTCTTACCACAATTGCACACTTTATTATGGAGTAATAAAAAAGGCGTTTAATATTTCTCAGGAAATAATTTTTAATGATGTAAGTGAGATAGAATTAAGATTTTTGAAAAAATGAGATACAACGAAAGCCTGGGACAACTATTTTGTCTCAGGCTTTCGTTATATTGAGATTAGACTTCTGTCCAACCCTCTTTTATGCTGTTTTCTTTTTATTCTGCGACATTTTATATAGTCCAAAAATAGCGATACCTATTAACATGAATATCCACCATGGAATATAAACTTTCATCATATCTTTAAATATAATGTTTGGTGTTAATATTAATAAAGCTGGTATTACGCCAACTAATAAACCTGCATAAGCTGTTTCTTTCAGTGTCTTATATTTAGATTTATCAAATATATATCTTTGAATAATATTGAATAGAATTTTCACTATAAAGAATCCACCTATTGGAACTAGTATTAATAGCGAAATCATGGATATTATCGGTGTCTTATAGTCTACAAAAATGCCAGCTATACCTGAGACAATAAAATAAATACTATAGAAGTAAGCAACACCCATCATTACCATCTTCATAATTGCTTTGTTAGATTCATTAGGCAGCTCTTCTAACATTTCATCAGCATGTCCTTTAACGTCATGTCCAAAAAATGCTATAGCTGATGTACCGTGAGAAGTAGCTTCTAATAAATGATCTAATACATCCATCAAAATAACTTCTGTCTCATGTTCACTAACTCTTAAGTCTGTTCTTACATATAATAAGAAGTCTTCATATACTTCTAAATCTTCTTCATTTAATTGCTTTCTTTTAGTATTATTTTCATCAATCAATTGTTTAGTTGTTCTCGTCATCGTCAGTACTCCCTTTTAACAATTTAGTAATTGGGTCTTTTATTTTAAGCCATTCGTCACTAACTATTTCTAACTCTTCTCGCCCTTTAACAGTTATATAATAGTATTTTCTCTTTGGTCCTTGTTCACTATGCTTAAATTCACTATAAATAAATTCTTTGTTCAACAACCTCAGTAAAATCGGATAAATCGTTCCTTCGCTTACTTCTGTAAACTGATGTTCATTTAGTTTACGAGATAATTCATAACCATATACTGGTTGAGATTGAATAATAGACAAGATACAAGCATCTAACAAACCTTTTCTCATTTGTGTCTTTATAGACGACATAGTAATAACCTCTTCCAATTTTTACTACTACTTTGTATTACAAGATAGCTTACTTCAATACTAGTAAATTACACTTATAATGTCAAATACTCTTGCAAAATCTTTACATAAATATATATTTAGTGATTAAATGTTAAGGAATTGTTATAATTCGTAGATGAGACTAGTTTAAGGTAGGAGACAGATATGGCATTTCTCGTTTCAATTAATATCATTCTGTGTATCGTCCTAATGTCATATAACTTTATAGTAATGAATAAGAAAAAGCGTATAAACCATTTCGCTATTTCAATAACAATTGCTTTGAATGGTTTAGTTTCCTTTATAATCATCAAAGAAATTAACTTCATCACGATAGCTGTAACAATTATGTTACTTATATGGGCATTCTTGCATACATGGATTCAAATTAAATATGCTCCAAACTATATTGAAAATCAATTTTTTGTACTTTATATCATTACTATTGTATTTAGTGTGTCTTTAAATGTCGTTTATTTAGACAGTAAACTTTCAATATATCAATCTGTGCCATATTTTGGTGTCAGTTTATTTATATTTGGGCAAATCATTGCTTACCTTTCATTGTTTACTCAAGCAATCGAAGCAGATGGTAAAAGACTTGCAAAAATCTACCAAAAAGGTATATACAGATACTTTATACATCCTCGATTAGTAGGAGAAATCTTATCAATTGTAGCAATAATATGTATGATTGTACTTACTCCACACTGGTTTATATTAATACCAGTATTCCTGTTTTATATTTTGTTTATTTTATGGCAAAAGTTATTTAAAACATCTTATTATGTTTCAAATGCAAAATAACTGGGTACTTAATTATAGAAATAGAAATATAATAAGGAGGTACACTCAATGGGCTTTATATTAATGTTAATCGTAGGCGGACTTATAGGTTGGCTAGCAGGTGTTATTTTAGGTAAAGATGTTCCAGGCGGTATTATCGGTAACATTATTGCCGGTTTAATTGGTTCAGTAATTGGTGGTTCTTTACTAGGCGATTTAGGTCCAGTATGGGGCGGAGTAGCAATTATACCAGCACTTATCGGTTCAATTATATTGATACTCGTACTATCATTTATCTTAAAATTGATTAGAAAATAATATTTATAATTTTAAATAAAAGAAAACACAAAAGAGCAATCATCTGTATGGATGGTTGCTCTTTTGTGTTCGTTAACCGGTTCAATATAGTCATTAATGTAAATAAATCGATCCAATTATTAACACGAATATAGAGTTTGCTATTTCTATCAATCCTACATGCATTATTTTTATTTTCTTTCCATATAAAACTATTGCACGAATTAAGCTAGGTAAAAACATTATCATTATTATAGGGTTTACTATTAATCCTATAATTACGATACATAAATGATAAATCCAAGAACTCCATTTATATTTAATTGATTTTTTCTCTCTTATCATTGTTTTTACATATAAGATTGTTCCAAAGAAATACATAAAGCTCAATATAAATACAGGTAACCAAGCATTAATATTAGATAATGGTGTATTTAGTAATACACTTATTACGCCGAACAAACAAAAGATAATGACAGCTATTAAATCATTTGTAAATGCTCTCTCGTTTTTCTTTTTAGCGAAAAATGCATTGATTAACGATAATGGAATCATTAATAAAAATATCCAAAATGTATCAAATTTATAAAGTACTATAGGTATAAATGATATGAGTACTATTATTCCAAATAAACTCGCTGTATAGATGTAGCCAATTTCTTTTTTTCTTTTCTTTAAATAGAAAAATACTTGATCACTCATGAAATAAGCTGCTAATACGCCCAAATATAATAATATATGTAAAAATGTAAAACCGCTTACTGCTATACCGAATGCGATGGGCAATATAATCATTGACCAAACGCCATGTTGATTTGGTTTCTTAAATTTAAACAAAAAAACACCTCCACACATTTATTCTACTAAAAGATATATATGAAATACATCTTAATTCAAACAAATATGTGAAAGTTTTTATATTATTTCATATCTCCAATTTTAACTTCATCAGGATCTCTAAATTGTCTTTCGTTTGTATGAAGACTATCAATTTCAGCTAAATCTTCTTCAGTTAATTCAAAGTTAAATACATCAAAGTTTTCTATAATTCTTTGGTCATTTTGTGATTTTGGAATAACGATTCTGCCTTGTTGTAAGTGCCATTTAATGATAACTTGTGCTGCAGTTTTATTATATTTGTCTGCTATTTCTTTCAATACTGGGTTATTAAGCCATTCTCCGCCTCTCATTAACGGACTCCATGCTGTAATTTTAATACCTTTACTTTCGCAATATGCTTGTAAATCCTTTTGATTAAATATTGGATGGAATTCTACTTGATTTACTGCAGGTACGATTTCTGTTTCGGCTAATAATTTTTCTAAGTGATGCTCTTTGAAATTACATACACCTATAGCTTTAATTTTGCCTTCTTTATACAATTGCTCCATCGCTTTGTATGTTTCAATGAACAATTCATCTTCTGGACACGGCCAATGAATTAAATACATATCTATATATGTTAGTTGTAACGATTCTAAAGAGTCATTAAAAGCTTTAATCGTTTCTTCATATCCTTGAAAATCATTCCATAATTTAGTCGTTATAAAAAGTTCTTCACGGTCTATGTTAATTTTATTTAATGCTTGACCTAATGCTTTTTCGTTTTTATAGAACCAAGCAGTATCGATTGCTCTATAACCTGCTTCAATTGCCGTATTCAATACTCTCTCTACATCTGTTTCATCTATTTTATAAATTCCTAATCCTAATTCTGGAATATTTACATCATTATTTAATTTGACCATTTTAATAACCCCTTTATTTAGATATCATTCGCTCTCTTTTTGGTTTATAGGAAAGTGACTGCGTTAGTTCTTCAAATTCTTCTTTAGTTAAATCTCTCCATTCACCATATTTAATTCCTTCAAGTTTAATATTCATAATACGTATTCTTTTTAATTTTTTAACTTCATATCCTAAAGCTTCACACATACGTCTAATTTGACGATTTAATCCTTGTGTTAAAATAATTTTAAATGTTCTATCATTAAGTTGCTCTATTTTGGCTGGGAGCGTCTTCTGTTCTAATATTTCTACACCTTCAGACATTTGTTTAACGAAATCTTTAGTGATTGGTTTATCTACTGAAACGACATATTCTTTTTCATGATTGTTCTCAGCACGTAATATTTCATTTACGATATCTCCATCACTCGTAAGCAACAGCAGCCCTTCAGAATCTTTATCAAGTCTACCAATATGAAAAATTCTTTCTTGATGATTCACATAGTCAACAACGTTACCTTTAATATGTCGTTCTGTAGTGGATGTAATACCACGAGGTTTATTTAATGCGATATAAACATAGCCTTTATCAATCGTTATGATTTCATTATCGACCTTAACAATATCGGATTCTTCTACTTTTGATCCTAATGTTGCCAACTCATCATTGATCTTAACACGATTAGCACTTATCCATTTATCTGCACCACGCCTTGAACAAACGCCTGCTTCACTTAAATATTTATTAATTCTCATACACATGTGTTCCTCTCTCAAACAATCTACTATGATTTCTATTTTACATGATGCACATCGTTAAGACAAAAAAGACACGTTTGTATTTAATTAAAAAAAGCAGTAGAAGTCCAATTATTATGGATTTCTACTGCTTGATAATTAAACTATTTTTTAATCTTCATCTTCTTCATCGTCATCAAAAATACTTCTACGTTCTTTCATGAATTCTTTGTGTAATGCTACCGTTTTAATTTGATGATTCTCAACATCAATTACAACCCATTTGTCATATTCAGTGTCTACGTAATCATCTTTTTCAATTTCTGGTTTATGTGCTTGTAGCCATCCACCGATAGTATCTATATCATCTGAATCTTCAAATTCAATTCCGAACTTTTCTTCAAGTTCTGATAAAGTTACACGACCATTAATTTGGTAAGTATCTTCGCCAGTCTTAATGATGTCATTTACCTCATCATCATCAAATTCGTCTCGTATTTCTCCAACAATTTCTTCTAGAATATCTTCCATAGTAATGACACCAGCAGTGCCACCGTACTCATCGATTACTAATGCCATATGGACATGATCTTTCTGCATTTTCACTAATGCATCACTGATTCTCGTAACTTCGTGAATAAGTGGTAAATCATGTATATAGCTATTAATTTTAATTGAGTTACCAGAAGCATATTCTGTTAAAAATTCTTTAACGTTAATAAAGCCTTTAATATGGTCTTTATCGCCATCTTCAGAAATTGGATAACGTGTATAATGATGTTCGTTTATAATTTCTAATAATTCTTCGATATTAAATGGTTCAGTTAAAGTAACCATTTGCGTTCTAGGTACCATGATATCTTTGGCTAATCTTTCATCGAATGAGAAAATATTTTGCATATAAGCTAATTCTGTATGGTTAATTTCACCACTTTGATAGCTTTGAGTCATGATAAGCTTTAGTTCTTCTTCTGACATTGCCTGTTCTTCGTTAGTAGGTTGAATACCTATTGCTCTTACTAAAATACGTGCTGTTCCATTCATAGACCAAATTAATGGCTTCATAACAATACCAAAGTAATATAGCGGTCTACCAAAAACTAGTGTTAATCTTTCAGCTTGTTGTATAGCAACCGTTTTAGGCGCTAATTCACCAACTACAACATGAATAAATGTAACAATTAAGAAACTGATTACGATGGAAAAAGTTGTTGTTAATGCATCTGGTAAACTAAAGAAATCTAGTACTGGATGAATAAGTACTTCAAATGTTGGTTCACCAATCCAACCTAATCCAAGTGATGTAACTGTAATACCAAGTTGACATGCAGATAAATAATAATCTAGTTCTTTTACCATCTTGTGAACAATCTTAGCTGTTTTACTACCTTCAGATATCAACTGTTCAATTCTAGTCATACGTACTTTAACAAGTGCGAATTCAGATCCTACAAATACCATTGTAAATGCAATTAATATAAAGAATACAATAAAGTTCATTATGGTCGAAATTTCCAATTAGTTCCCTATTTCTAGGGATTCACCTCCAAATATTTTGCGGTGACACTATGGTCACCTTTTTATTACGTTTTTCTATAGGTTTTATAATAAAATATGAATTTAAAACTAAATCCTTCCCATTGAGTGTCACCTCCCCCGATATTAGCATATTATTTCCAGTATATCACAATTTAATCTCAATTTAAATATTCTATAAAAGAATAGGCTTAGCTAAATGCTTCATTATAAATTCAGAACTTACTTGATTAAAAGCTTCAGGCTGATCAATATTACATACATGACCAGCTTCTTCTATTATTTCTAAAGAGAAATTTTCATTCTCTTTAACTAGTTTCTCAACTGGTGGCATAAATAAATAATCTTCCTCACCCATTATAAATAAAGTTGGAATATCTCTCGTAGCAACTTGTAAATGGGCTAAATATGGATTTACTAGTTTTGTCAGCTTAACCCATTTAATAAAATGTTTTTGAGATACTTTTTTAGCTTCGTTCACAAACCTAAATCTTGATTCTTCATGTGCTTTTTTCGGCATAATAATGTATGCAAAAAGTTTATAAAGTAACATGTAAGGTACAAAATTCATTATTGTACGTCCTACAGCAAGTAGAAACTTTGTTCTTAAATTCACATTTATAATGGCTCCGCCTAACACTAAAGTTGAAATTTTTTCTGGATAAGATTCAGCCATTGCTTGACCAACTATTGTACCTAGACTCATACCAATAATATGAGTTTTATCAATTTTTAAATAATCTAATACATCTACAACTTCTTTCGCCAGATGTTTAAAAGAATCATTTTTCTTCCATTCTTTATTTGCAGATTTTCCGTGGCCTCTCAAATCAACTAATAAAATATTAAAATGCTTTCTATAATATCTCATCTGCTTAAACCAAATCGAAGAACTACCACCTGCTCCATGTAATAATGTAACCCACTCTGATTCATTTGATTTTATTATCGTCTTGTAATATAACATTTTTCGCTCTTTCCTTATATTTACCATATTCTTCTTAATGAGAATATTTTAAATTAATCATATAAAATATTCCCTGAGAATTCAATTTTAAACACGTGATTTTAGTATCATACTTTTGACTGAGACGAATGTATTTGTATGTTTACAATACAAAATTATTTATAGACCACCTATATTCACACAAGTTGGAAGAAGTGTAAGCATGGGTATCTATATTCACACAAGTTGGAAGAAGAGTAATCATGGGTACCTATGTTCACACAAGTCAGAAGAAGTGTAAGTATGGATATCTATATTCACACAAATCAGAAGAAGTGTAAGCATGGGTATCTATGTTCACACAAGTCAGAAGAAGTGTAAGCATGGGCATCTATGTTCACACAAGTCAGAAGAAGTGTAAGCATGGGTACCTATATTCACACAAGTCAGAAGAAGTGTAAGCATGGGTATCTATATTTACACAAGTTGGAAGAAGAGTGAAAGGTTCTTATAAAAAAAAGAGCAGAATTTCATTTTTACAATGAATTTCTGCTCTTTTTTGATTTTATTATTCAGCTTCTTCAACCATTTCTAATTGTTCTTGAGTTAATTTTGGTTTAAGTAATCCGTACATTATGGCAGCTACTAATGCTCCAATTACTACTGCTAATAATGTTTGTAGTACGTGTCCAAAGTCAGTTGCAAATATTACGAATATTCCTCCGTGTGGTGCTTGAATACTTGAACCTAATCCTAAAGCAATTGCACCACCGATTCCTGAACCTACCATCATTGATGGTATTACACGTAATGGATCTGCTGCTGCGAATGGAATAGCACCTTCAGTTATAAAGGATAATCCCATTACATAGTTTGGAATGATTGAACCTTTTTGTGCTTTTGTAAATTTTCTTCTGAAGATAAGCATAGCTGTTGCGATAGCGATTGGTGGAATCATACCACCGACCATAGCTGCTGTTATTGCAGCTGCATTACCTTCTGTTAAGGCTGCTGTAGCAAATACATAAGCTGCTTTGTTAAATGGTCCACCCATATCAATTGCCATCATGGCACCTAATACTAAGCCAAGTAACACTATATTTGAACCTGATAAATTGTTTAATCCATCTAATAATAAATTATTCAACCAAGATGTTGGTGGATTTATAACATACACCATTAATAGTCCAGTTAATGAAACTGATAATATTGGATAAATTAAAGTTGGTTTTAAACCTTCAAACATTTGAGGTAGATTTTTAAATGCATATTTAACACCTTCAGTTAAATAACCTGCAAGGAAACCTGCAATAATACCACCTAAGAATCCTGAACCACCGGCTACTGCTAACATACCACCGACAAGACCAGATGCGAATCCTGGTTTATCAGCAATACTTCGAGCGATAAAACCAGCTAATATAGGCACAATTAATTGGAATGCACTTTCACTACCAATAGCCCATAAATTTGCGGCGAATTCATTGTATTGGTCACTCTTAGGATCAAATGAATTCTCTCCAAATAAAAATACAATTGCCATTAATATACCACCAGAAATTACAAGTGGTAACATATTAGAAACACCATTCATTAAGTGTTTATAAATTGTTTTAGATACACTTTGCTTTTCATTGCTTGTAGAACTACTTTGTTTTCCACCTTTTGCAACAAATGGTTTACGTGAAGTATCTTGTGCCATATTTATAAGTTCTTCTGGTCGTTTAATACCATCAGCTACTGGAACTTGCACAACATTCTTACCATCGAAACGAGCTGTTTCAACATGTACATCTGCAGCTACAATAATACCTGAAGCTTTTTCAATTTCTTCGTCTGTTAAATGATTCTTAATACCACCTGAACCATTTGTTTCTACTTTAATAGGAACACCCATTTTTTTAGCTTGATTTTTCAAAGAATCTGCAGCCATATAAGTATGTGCAATTCCTGTAGGACATGCAGTTACTGCTAACACTAATCCTTCTTCTTGAGAATCTGTTCCATTAGATGCAACTGCTGGTTCTTCTGATTGTTCGTCCGTTGCTTCGTCATCATGCTTGTTAATAATGTTTAATACTTCTTCTTCATTTTTTGCTTGTAATAATTCTGCTCTTACATCTTCGTCCATTAAAATTCCAGAAAGTTTTGCTAATGCATCTAAATGCGTTTGAGCACCACCTGCAGGAGCTGCAATCATAAAGAATAAGTGTGCTGGTTGCATGTCTAAAGATTGATAATCAACACCATCAATCGATTTACCAAATGCAATAGCTGCTAATTGAACGGCATCTGTTTTTGCATGAGGAATTGCTATACCTTCACCAATACCAGTCGTACTTTGTGATTCTCTACTATGAATTGCTTCTTTAAAAGTAGCTTCGTCACTTAATTTACCTGCTTTATTTAACTGTGTAACAAGTTCATCTATTACTTGATCTTTACTAGTAGCTGATAAATCCATTGCTATCGTTTCTTTAGTCAATAGTTCAGTAATTTTCATTTTAATGACCTCCTTATTTTAAATATGTTTAATAACCACTTCTGAAGTTATTTTTTCTATATCTTGATATTCTGCTAAATCAGCATTGAAAGCTGTTGCCGTTCCACAACTTACTGCTAATTTAAAAGCTGATTCTATATCTTTACCTGTCTCTAATCCAGCTACCATACCTGCCACAGTGCTATCTCCAGACCCGACAGTATTGACCACTTGTCCATTTGGAACAATTGCTTTTAATTTTGTAGTATTATCTACATAAATAGCACCTTCTCCACCAAGTGATACAATCACAGCTTGTGCACCTTCTTTTAATAATGACTGAGCACATTCTATAACTTCTTGGTCCGTATCTATTTGCTTATCAAATATTTCTTCTAATTCTGTCTTGTTAGGTTTCACAAATTTAGGTTTATAAGCAAGAATAGATTTCATTAAATCTTTTTCAGCGTCTACTATTAAATTTGCTCCGGTTTCTTTAAGTACCTCTGCAACTTCTTGGTAAACGGGTTTTTTAAGTGTACTTGGAACACTTCCAGCAATAATCACTGTATCTTCTGAATTTGTTCTTCTCATCTTAGTTAAAAACTGTTCATAATGTTCTGGTTCAATATTTGGTCCAGGTCCATTAATTTCTGTTTCCAGTCCAGATTTTAGCTTCACATTTATTCTAGTATCATCTTGTACTTCTACAAAATCTGTTAGTATGTCTGATTTAGCGAGTGCATCTTTGATGAACTCTCCAGGGAACCCTCCAACAAATCCTGTAGCTGTGTTATTGACGTTTAACGTTTTAAGAACTCGAGATACATTAATCCCTTTACCACCAGCAAATTTATTTGTCTCATGCGCTCTGTTCAATTCACCAACTTCAAATTGATTAGTAAACATCACATAATCAATTGATGGATTAAACGTAACTGTGTATATCATCATAGTCCTCCATTAATATTATATTTTTCTTTAAATTGATCGAAATTACTAATAGTTTGAATTGCTTTTTCAGAAGTCAGTATTTCTATTGATTTTTCATAAGTTACTTCTGCAAACGAGACTTCATTAAATTTAGAATGATCAAGTAGAACATACACTTGTGATGCTAAGTGGATAGCCTTTTCTTTCATTTCAGATTCATTCGGATCTGGTGTTGATAATCCGTAGTTTAAATCAATTCCGTTTATACCTATAAATGCTTTATCAAAACGATATCTTTCAAGTGATTTAACTGCATTTACGCCTATATTGGCAAATGTAGTTGATTTTACTTCTCCACCAGTCATATAGACTGGAATCCCTTTTTCTAATAATGGTCTCACATGTGTTAAACCATTTGTAACTACTATAATGTCTTGTTGTGTAATAAATGGAATCATTTCTAAAGTAGTTGTTCCAGCATCTAAGTAAACAGTATCTCCATCAACAATAAGACTTGCTGCTAAACGAGCAATTTCTTGTTTTTCATCTTGAAATCGTAATTCCTTGTCGGTCATATTTCTTTCTTCATGACGCTTCGCAATTTGAGTAGCACCACCATGAACTCTTTTAAGTAAACCTCTTTGTTCAAGTTGCGATAAGTCTCTCCTAATCGTAGAAGTACTTGATTGCGTTAAATTAATAAGTTCTTGCAGTGTAACCGTTTCCCGTTGATTAATCTCATCTATAATTAATTGGTGTCTTTCAGTCGTTAACATACAATCTCCCCTGTTCAATTTTAAATAATAAAACGTTTTCATTAAAATGTCAATCACAATCAATCACAAACATTCAAAATCAATCAAAAATTTTTTTCAAATTTATAAGTTCAAATATTTTATGCAGAAAAAGATTACTGTTATACTTCTTTAGTATATTTTTAGGAGGAAAAACATGAATAATTTAAAAGAAAAGCTATTTAATCTTATCGAAAATAAAGAAAGTGAAATGATTGAAATTAGAAGACATTTGCACCAACATCCAGAATTATCATTTGAAGAAGTTCAAACTGCTGACTATATTAAATCATTTTATAAAGATAAAGACGTTAAAGTGACTCAACCTTTAGATGATGAATATGCAATAATCGTTGAAATAAATGGCGGACACGAAGGACAAACAATTGGATTAAGAGCAGATTTCGATGCTTTACCAATCGAAGAAGAAACAGATGTTCCATTTAAATCAGAAAATGAAGGCGTTATGCACGCTTGTGGACATGACGTACATACAGCATATTTAATGGGACTTGCAGATGCATTAATTGAAATTAAAGAAGAATTACCAGGCACAGTTAAAATAATTCACCAACACGCTGAGGAAAAACCTCCTGGTGGCGCTAAAGCAATAGTAGAATCAGGTGTACTAGATGATTTAGACGAAGTTTATGGTATTCATATTGTGCCAGTAGCTGGACCAGAATTTATTGGATATAATAAAGGACCCTCTTTCTCAGGAAGTTCTACATTCAAATTGACTATCAATGGTTTAGGTGGTCATGCTGCCAGCCCACATAGAACACATGATGCTTTAATAGCAGGAACAAATTTTGTAAACGCTATTCAAACAATCGTATCAAGACGTATCGATCCTTTAGATATGGGTGTTGTTACAATCGGAGCATTTGAAGCACCTGGAGGCTATAACGTTATTCAAGATAGTGTCACAATTAAAGGTACAGCAAGATATTTAAATCCAGAACTAGAAGAAACAATGTATCAAGAAATTAAAAAAATTGCAGACAGCATAGCAGTAGGATTTGATATCGAATATGACCTAGATTATCAATATGGTTATCCAGTACTTTATAACCATATAGAACAAACAGAAAAAGTAGCTGAAATTTTATCAGAAAGCAAAGGAGATTACTTCCAACAATTAGTTGAAATCCCTCAAGTAACAGGATCAGAAGACTTTGCTTATTATTTACAAAAAATCCCTGGTTCATTTTATATCGTAGGAAGCAAACCAGAAGGCGTAACCGAGCCATATATGAATCATCACCCTAAATTTGATGTAAATGAAGATTGCATGCTCGTAGCTGCCAAATCACTAGCTGAAATTACGTTAAATAGATTAGAAAATAAATAGCGGTAGATCTATTGCTGAGGTTAGGTATTGATTACACTTCTTCTGAGTTGTGTGAATATAACTAATGAACAACATAATTAAAAATTATTAAAAACAGGCTGGGACTTTCAAAAAGTCCCAGCCTGTTTCGTTATATTGTGAGTAGCTAATCGATTTGTAGTTCTTAGGGTGCGCTTACTAGCAGAATTCTGAATTATGCTACTTAGATACTACCTCTTACGGACATTTCTCAGAATTATATCCCTTACAGCACCTCTAACCTCTATATAAACAACTATAATATATCTTCGCCACGTGATGCGACGTATATATCAAACCATTCTTGGTCAGTTAGTTGTAACTTAGTTGCTTTAACCGCTTCATCTACTCTATCTATTTTGCTTGATCCTACAATAGGCATTACGTTTGATGGTAATTTTAATAACCAACTATATACTACTGTACTAACACTCACATTATATTTGGAAGCTAATGGTTGTATAACCTCTAATATGCGTCTAGATTTTTCGTCGTTAGCATCAAATATTTTACCACCTGCTAATGGGCTCCATGCCATCACTTTAACGTCATGTTGAAGCATTCTATTTAATGTACAATCTTCTATATTTTCTAGTTGATATGGTGATACTTCTACTTGATTGACTGAGATATGTGACATTTCTTTTTTCAAACTTTCATTTAACAACTCATATTGATTACATTTAAAATTAGAAACGCCAAATGCTTTAATTTTACCTTGATCTACTAGATGCATTACTGCTCTTGTCATTTCATCTGGGTCCATTAATGGTGATGGGCGATGTATAAGTAATGTATCTATATAGTCTGTTTTAAGATTTAATAGAGACTGATCAACCGATTCAATAATATGTTCATAACTTTGATCATATCGATGCCCTATGTTTTTAGGTTTATTTTCATTCGGCAAAATAATGCCACATTTAGTTACAATTTCAAGTTTCTCTCTTAAATTCGGTGTTAGGGCTAGTGCATCACCAAATAAAGATTCACACGTATAGTTACCATAAATATCTGCATGGTCCATCGTCGTGATACCTCTATCTACAATTTCATGTAAAAAATCATTCAACTGCTGATTACTATATCCCCATTCATTTAATCTCCAAAATCCATGTACAATTCTTGAATAACTAACATGTTTATTTATACGAATACGTTCCATCCCATCATCTCCTATGAAAAATTCAACATATCTAATTTATTACGTAAATGCGCTTTATCTAGCTCTTCTCCTATTATGACAATAGTTAGTGGCATATTCATTATTTCTGGTTCGTATTGAGGAACCCCAAATGCATATTGAAATAAATAGGTTTGTTCTGGTTCTTCATCAAATTTAAGAAACCCCTTTATTCTAAGTATAGAATCAGGTAACTGTCTCAAAAACTGAATTAATAATTGCATATCTATTGGTCCACTAAATGTATAGTTCATTGACTGAATACCGTGATGATGACTATGTTTGCCTTCAATAGATAACACTTCATTCACAGGTATTTCAATTCCATCTATATTTGAGTAATTCGTAAAGTGAAGTTTAGGTTGATGCTTAAAAGAAAGTAAAGATTGTTCTAGTTCTTCTCTTTCATTTGCTGATAACGCATCAGATTTATTAATAACGACAATATGTGAATACAACATTTGTTCTTCCATTAAATGTTTCGTTTGTTTAGTATATCGTGTTCGTTCTAAGTATCTTTTACCGTCCATCACGCCGATAATTGAGGGCATTTCAACTTTATCAATTAAAGTTGGATTTTGACATGCATCTACCACCTCAACAGGATGCGCAATTCCAGTAGCTTCAATTAATACTAAATCAGGATTCTCTTTATGATATAAATTATGTAAGACTACTTCAATATCATCTTTTAATGAACAACATATACAGCCATTTAATAAGCTTTGAGTAGAAACATCATCACCTAATAATTTACTATCGACATCAAAAGAACCAAATTCATTCATAATAATTGCGACTTTTTGTCCGGAATCTTTTGCTTTTAAAATCAACCTTTGAAGTAAGGTTGTTTTACCACTTCCTAAAAATCCCGTCAAAATTGTCACAGCCATTTTGTTTTTATTTTCATTTCTTTGACTCATGTTCAAACCACCTTTCTGTAATTATATGATATAACCTAATAAACTACAAAGACTTCAAATTTATACGTTGTTCCACCTTATAATTCGTACATTTAATCCACATATTTTTAAACATATTTACAAACTAAATTTATTCATTATATAATGAATAGGAAGCTTATAAAAATATGAACCATTGTATTTGTAGTTTGGGGGAAAGATTATGGCGGATAATTTAAATATCCAGAACCAATTGTGTTTTAATTTGTATAATGCACAGCGACAAGTCAATCGTTATTATTCAAACAAAATTTTCAAAGAGTACAACATTACTTATCCACAGTATTTAGTACTAACCGTTTTATGGGAAACCGAACCAGTCAATGTCAAAAAGCTAGTAACTGACTTAGCCTTAGATACAGGAACAGTATCCCCTCTATTAAAAAGAATGGAAAATTTAGACCTCATTAAACGTGAACGTTCTGAATTAGATCAAAGAGAAGTATTTGTTCATTTAACAGAGAAAAGCAAACAAATGAAACAACATTTACACCAAGCATCTCAACTTATTCAAGATGTATCTGAATTAAATGATGAAGAAACAAAGCAACTCAATTGCTTATTACAAAAATTGATAAACAATGTAGATAAAATTAATCATGAGAAATAGAAAACCCAGGACATAATGTCTTGGGTTTTTTCATTTCACACTAACTGCTCATTATAATGGATTACATCATACAAATATCCTCGGTCTTCTATTAATGTTTCATAATCACCTTGCTCTAGAATTTCTCCTTCATTCATGACAATAATATGATCGAAGTTTTGTAAATATTTTAAGTTATGCGTAACAATGATAATTGTATCTTCTTTATTTAATAATACATTCATAATGTTTTCTTCGTTTTCTTCATCAAGAGAAGCAGTTGGTTCATCAAGCATCCAGATTTGTGCACTTCTTAATAGTAATCTTGCCATTGATAACCGTTGTCTTTCTCCTCCAGAGATATTTTCTGCATTTTGTGTTAAATGTTGGTCTAAATCTAAATAGCTTAAGTTTACTGTTGATAATGCTTGTTTCATTTCTTTATCTTCAGCTTCATTTAATAAATTCTCTCTCACTGTGCCTTCAAAATAATGATTATGTTGCAACATTGTATTGATTTCGTCTACATATGCTTCTTTATTTATTCGTGATAATAATGCTCCGTTATGGGATAAAGCACCTTGATTCGCACTATATAATCCCATTAGTAAATTGAGCAATGTTGTTTTACCTGAACCTGATGGACCAATGATTGCAACATTTTGCCCTTTTTGGATATTAAAGTCTATATTTTTTAAAGTTGGTCTTTCTTGAAAATCATATTTAAAAGTTAAATTTTCGGCATTAAATAAAGCTTTATTTACTACTGAACTTTCATCTGTTTCATCAAATGATTGATTAATGACTTCTTCGATACTTTGAAGACTTCTTTCTGTATCTGCTTTATAAAATGCAACGTTCGTCATAGGAATTGCTTGTTCAAACAATGTTATTGTAATCATTAATATACTTGCAAAGAATACTGCATTTAATACGCCATCTTGAATTTGCCATATGCATAAGATGGTCATACACCATATACTTACCATTGAAGATAAGTTCAACATAAAATCATACGTACTTAAAAATTTCTGTTCTTTATATTTTTTCTTTTCATATTGATTTTGTTTATTTAATACTTTTTCTTTAAAAGGTAAAAATTGCTGAAATCTTTTTAATTCTGAACGACCATTTTCGAAATCAAAATATTCTGCTACATAGTCCTCTTCACTTTGTTGAACTTGCACCGCGAGAATATTTGCTCTTTTTGCTGATAAATATGGAATTAAAATAACTGAAATAAACATTGATATACCAATGATGATACCGGCATAAATGTTGAAATTAATCATAACTAAAATCGTGATTACAGTCGTTAAAATAATGACAATTGGTGGATAATAGACTCTTAGTAATATATTTTGTAATCGCTCGACATTATTAACCATTTGAGTAAGCAAGTCACTTGAACGATATCTTCTAAACACGTTTGGAACGATTGGTATTAAATGATTAAATAAATCCACCCGTATATCTCTTAACATTGTAAAAGTAGATCTATGTGAATATAATCTTTCGAAATATCTAGTTATCGCTCTAACAAAACCAAATAATTTAATCGTTACGATTAAAATCATTAAAGCATATAGTGGTGTTCCAAGTGCACTTTTAGAAATCATATAACCACTTAACGCAAACATACCTAAGGCGGTCAGCATACCAAAGACACCTATTATAATAGATAGATAGAAATCTTTATCAAATTTTATAGATAATCTTTTCATTGTATGACACCACCTTTTCTAGGCAAATCTATTTCATGAACCTCTCCATTAAGTACTTCAATATAGTGAGTGGCATATTTCAGAACTTCTTTTCTATGTGCTATTGTTATAACTGTTTTTTCATGCGCAAATTGATTAACTGAATCAACAATAAGCTGCTCTGTTTTTATATCTAATCCTGTTGTAGGTTCATCAAAAATAACAACGTCTGGATTAAGCAATAGCAACCTTGCAAGTTCTATTCTTCTCATTTCTCCACCAGATAACAATTCGTATCCATCACCTATCATTGTATTGATACCTTTAGATAATTGAGACACTTTTTCCGTAAGACCCACTTCATCTAATACATTTAATACATGATGCTCATCATATTTTAGGAACATCGTGACATTTTCGAGTAAAGAAGCGCTAAAAATGTAAGGTCTTTGGGACAGATAACCAATTTTTAAAGGTTTCTTATAACTGATGTCACCTTTTTTGGGACTCAATTCATTTAATAACAATTTAATCAATGTCGATTTACCTGCACCACTCGGACCTATAATTGCAGTATGACTATTTCCTTTTATATTTAAGTTAATATTTTCAAAAGAAAAATCGTCACGCTTAGGGTAAGAAAAAGATACATTGTTAAATTGAATAATATCTTGATTGTCCATATTTGGATTAATTTGAATAGATGATTGTTTCGTTTGTTCTTCGTTATTCATTTCTTCTATCATTTCTATATAGCCTTCACTTTGTTTACCAGTGTGAAATGCCTGTCCTAAATCTTTAATCGCATTATAAAATTCAGGTGCTAATAATAATGTCGTAATTGCTACAACAAATGATACATCATGGAATACGATGAGTCTCAAACCTACCTCTAATGCAACAATACCTATACCTAGCATTGAAATAAATTCCAACATTAATCCAGATAAAAAAGCACTCTTTAAAATTTCCATCGTTAAATCTCTAAATGAAGTACTAGATTTGTGAATTTTTTCAGTCGTTTGATTTGTTCTATTAAATAGTTTTAATGAAACAAGTCCTTTCGTTAAATCTATGAACTCACTTGCAAAACGATCTAAAGATTGCATTTGATCTTTCGCTTTATCACGTGTTCTCAAACCAAACACAATATAAAACAATGGAATGAACGGTGCAGTAATCATCATAATTACAGCGGCCGGCCAATGTATGAAAAATAAAGTGATAATAATAACAATTGGGATAATGGTTGATTTAAAGACTTGAGGCAAATAGGATTCATAAAATGGATGTATACCTTCAACTACTTCTGTTAATATTGTGACTTTTGATCGTTTTGTATCTTTATCCATCAATTTATTTCTTACATCTTTTTTAACTTTAAAAGAAAGTTTCTGACCGGATAATTGATTCAAATAGTTAAAGCATGCTCTTAATAACAGCACAACTAATAATATCGCTAGCCATAAGTAAAGCTGCTCATACTTTGATTTAACAACGAGCATTTGATTTATAATTTTCCCTAAATATATATTTTGAAATATGACAGTTAAACTAAGTAATAATGATGCTAAAAACATAAAAATTTGCAAACGTTTATACTGCATACTGTACTTTGTTAATTCTTTCACAATCTCACCACCTTTTTCTATTATAACGTCTTTAATTAAAAAATAAACTAAAATGTATTATTAATTATTCACATATTATTATGTAATATTTGGTACAATAATGATACAGTGATTGTCTACTGATAACCACAGACTTTCAGAAAATTTGAGGAGCTAAAATATGATTATAATCGAATTAATAAAAGCAATAATTTTAGGTATTGTAGAAGGTTTAACGGAGTTTGCGCCAGTTTCATCTACAGGTCATCAAATATTAGTAGATGATATGTGGCTAAAGTCTACATCATTTCTCGGAAGTGAATCTGCATTTACATTTAAAGTTGTCATTCAATTAGGCTCTATTCTTGCAGCAGCATGGATATTTAGAAGTCGATATATAGAAATGTTAAATATTAAAAAGAATGAACAGAAGAAACATCGATTAAAGTTATCACACATTATTGTTGGTTTAGTACCAGCTGGAATACTTGGTTTATTATTTGATGATTTTATAGAGGAGCATTTATTTAGCGTTCCAACCGTTTTAATTGGTTTATTGCTAGGTGCTATCTATATGATTGGAGCAGATATTTATTCTAAGCGTGTTCCAAATCCACATAAAGTAGACGATATGAACTATCCAAAAGCGTTTGTTATTGGTTTATCACAAGCGATTGCTTTATGGCCAGGATTTAGCCGTTCAGGTTCTACAATTTCAACAGGTGTATTTTTAAAATTAGATCATAAAGCAGCTTCTGACTTTACATTTATTATGGCAGTTCCAATTATGTTTGCTGCCAGTGCAAAAGCACTTTTAGGTAATATACAATTTATCACTTTAGATCAAATACCATTTTATATTGTTGGCTTTATTGCATCATTTATATTTGGTCTTATATCTATCAAATTATTCTTAAAACTTATCAATCGTGTCAAATTAATACCCTTTGCTATTTATCGAATTATCTTAGTTATCATTATAGCTATTGCTTATTTCGGTTTCGGTATTGGCCAAAACATAGGTTAATACTTAGATACTACAGTTTGAAGTCGTTGTTAAAGGGTATTTAAATAAGATATATAATTAGAAATTAATACGGAGGAATGACTCATGAATGATAAAGTAAAATTAATCGTCAATACACTACCATTAGTACTAGTACCATTAATTAAAGAACGTAAAAAAATCAAAGAACACCCAGATGTGAAAAACGTAACTGAAACAACAGTTGACCTTTCTCATAAAGTTAAAGATAAAACGATTGAAACAAAAGATAAAGTTGCGGAAAAATCACAACCTGTTAAATCTTATGTTGTCCAAAAGAAACGTTTACACGACTATAACAAACAAATGAAACAACCATTTAAAGAAGAGAAAAAAGAGGAAAAAGAATTGCAAAAACAAATTGACCACCTAGATAAAAAACTACAAAAAAATATTGATGAACGAAATAAAGAAGAAGAAAAAGCGCGTAAAGAAAACAAAAAAGACCGTATTAAAGAACTAGAGTATTATCAAAAGCTTGAAAAGAAACAAGCGAAAAAAGGCGAAAAACTTGAAAAAGAAAATAAAAAAGATGTATCTAAGCTAGATAAGAAGCTACAAGATAATATCGAAGCACGTGAAGAAGAAGAGCAAAAGTTAGAAGCTGAAAACAAAGAACAACGTATTAAAGAAAACAAAAAGTATCAAGAAAAAGAAAACAAACAGAAATCTTCTGAAAGCACTCAACCAAAATCATTAGCTGATGTTAGTTCAAAACAAGCTAAGCCGAATATTCAAGAATTAGTTAACGAACGAGTTAGAAATGAGAAAAAAGAAAAATCAAGCCACAAACTATTTAATCAACATAAAATATCAATGGAACAACATATCGATCAGTTTCCATATGACGAACATACAGTTGAACATAAAAAATCTAAAAAAAATTTACGCCGTAATAAATGATTAATCGAATCATTATAGATGGGGATGCATGTCCAGTTACGGATGATGTCATACGTATAACTCAAGATACAGACATCTCCGTTCTGATAATAAGAAGTGTTAACCATTTCTCTTTAAAAGAATACCCTGAAAATGTCTCAACCACTTATGTAGATCATGGTGTAGACAGTGCTGACTTTAGGATTGTTAAACTAACAAAATCAAGCGACATCGTTGTCACACAAGATTATGGACTTGCGAGCCTTATATTAAATAAAGCGCAACACGTTATTCATCATAAAGGTTATGAATACACAACAAACAATATAGAACAGTTGTTAACACAAAGACATGTTTCAGCACAAGTACGACAACAAGGTGGTAGAACAAAAGGACCAAAAAAACTTACTCAAGAAGATCATTTAGTTTTTTCGGAATTTCTAACTAACCTCATAAAATAAGACAATGTCAGTTTGTGACATTGTCTTATTTTATAGATAAAGCTTTTCCCGACTAACGGGCAAGACTTTGTGAACTAGCTCATTACAACTTAATATATTATCTACTTTATCTTTCTATGAGCTGGCTTTTAGCTTTCTCTAAATTAATATTATCAGTATTTTTCATTTGTTCTAGTTCTATACGCATTTTGTCTGTTTCTAATAAATAATTTTCATGTTTTATTTTTTCTAGTTCTAATTCATCTTTAACTCGTTGTGATTTAATTTTTTCGATTTTAACTGCTTTCGATTGATGATTTTTGACAAGTCCGGCTGTAGTTGAAATGAGCACGATAAGTACTACCATTAGAAATACGTCCAATTGATAGACCCCCTTTAAAATAAATGGAATTCTCTATTTAAAATCATTATACTACATATGTGAAAGGAGTAATATATATGAAAAGAATTGCTGTATTTTGTGGAGCTAGTAAAGGTAACGACCCTATCTACACAGAACAAGCTTATGCGTTAGGTAAATACTTAGCAGAAAACAAATATGAATTAATTTATGGAGCTGGTTCGACTGGGATGATGGGTGCTGTAGCAAATGGTGTATTAGACCATGATGGGATTGCAATAGGTATAATGCCTAGATTTTTAGGAGAACGTGAAATAGCACATGAAAGCTTAACTGAATATCATGTTGTGGAAACGATGCATGAAAGAAAACAAATGATGTCTGATATGGCTGATGCATTTGTCATGTTACCGGGTGGAGCGGGTTCATTAGAAGAATTTTTCGAAATATATACTTGGTCGCAAATAGGTTTACATCATAAACCTATTGCCGCATTGAATATCAAACAATTTTTCAATCCTTTATCCTCAATGATTGAACACTTGATTTCTACTGGATTTGTTAGTAAAGACTATAAAAATTTAGCTATTATTAAAGATGATATTCAAAGTATGTTTGATTCAATGAAAGTTGCTCAACCTGTTAAACTTCGTGATTATCAAAAGTAGCATGAAATGATTTTTCATCATAAACTTCAATAGCATTTAATATAAAGAGGGCTGTCGTTACACCGACACCTTCTTTTTTAATTCCTTTAAATGTTCCATCGTAAACGACAGTTGACCCACACGATGGACTATCACTTTTTAAAATAACTGTTTGGGCATCTAAGTCCTTTATTATAGAAAGTGCTCTTTTGGCGCCTTCTTTAAACTGATGCGTAACATCTTGGCCAGTTACTGTCATAACCTTAGCTTGATTATTCCAGACATCATAGCCATCTCCTCCAGTAATCTCTGCAGGCTCTCTCGGCACTTGAAGTCCGCCTAGTATTTCCGGACAAATACTTATCGCCTTTTTTTCATCTATTAAATTCTTATAAAATATATCTAATTTATGATTGCCGTCGTATCTTACTTGTTCACCTACTAAGCATGCACTAATAACGATCATATAATCTTCTCCTTATAACACTTTATGATATAAAACGTGAGCCGCTAATCGTTCATCATGTACCACTTTAGGATGTAAGAAATCTCTAATATGCTCCATTTCTAACTTTTCCATCACTCTTCTAGAAGGTTTATTAATTTCAGATGTAAAGCTATAAACTTCATCAATACCTTGCTCTTTTGCGTAGGTTAAGACAGCTTCTGCCGCTTCAGTTGCCAAACCATTTCCCCAAACATCTTTATCAATTCGCCATCCAATTTCATAAAAAGGCAACTCAGGAAAACTCAATTCACTACCCTCTGGTATATAGTTAAGCCCTACCATACCTATGAAAGACTTTGTTTCTTTTAATTCCACAGCAAATAAACCAATCTCATGTTGGTCAATAATCGCTTTCATTTGATCAACAACATTTTTAGTTGCATCATAACTTAGTATATCTGGAAAGTATCTTCTCACTTCGGGATTAGCATTCATGCTTTGAAATTTAGCTACATCCTCGTCTTTCCAATTTCTTAGTATTAAACGTTTTGTTTCAATGTAATAACTCATTTTCTTCACCCAACCTTTATCAAATTAAAAAAAGGATGTACTATTATTTTAGCACATCCTTCTAAAAATTATGACCTTACTGAACTTCTAATGTGAAATCTCTTACCAGTTGGGCCTTCTATACTAAACATTCCACCTTTACCATCTACAACATCTAACTCTAAGTTAGTATGTTTCCAATATTCGTATTGCTTCTTGTTCATATAGAAAGGTACACCTTCAATTTCACCTAACTTCACATCTACATCTCCAATAATCAATGTTCCTTCAACAAATAACATTGGAGAGCTACCATCACAGCATCCACCTGATTGATGAAAAATAAGATTTTCACCATGTGTCTTTTTTAAATCTCTAATGAGTGATTTGGCTATTTCTGTAGCAGTGACTTGTTCAGTCATTTAGAACAGTCCTGCTGGCTTCTCGTCATAACTAACGAGTAAGTTTTTAGTTTGTTGATAATGATCTAACATCATTTTATGGTTTTCACGGCCAATACCACTCATTTTGTATCCTCCAAATGCCGCATGTGCTGGATAAGTATGGTAGTTATTTACCCATACACGACCTGCTTGGATACCTCTACCAAAACGATAAGCTTTATTTTGGTTTCTTGTCCAAATACCTGCACCTAGTCCATATAAAGTATCATTTGCCATTTCTAATGCTTCGTCGTCATCTTTGAAAGTAGCTAATGATAAGACTGGTCCAAATATTTCTTCTTGGAAAATTCTCATATCTTGAGTACCTTTAAATATTGTTGGTTCAATATAGAATCCATTTTCTAAATCTCCAGATTCTTCACGAACGTTACCACCAACTAATACTTCTGCACCTTCTTGTTTACCAATATCTAAATAACTTTTAATTTTTTCAGATTGTTCTTGAGAAGTTTGTGCACCAAGCATTGTTTCAGTATCAAGTGGATTACCTGTTTTAATTTGTTTTACACGTGCTATACATTTTTCGATAAATTTTTCGTAAATATCTTCATGAACTAATGCTCTAGAAGGACATGTACATACTTCACCCTGGTTTAATGCGAACATGACTAAACCTTCAACAGCTTTATCTAAGAAGTCATCATCTTCATCCATAATGTCTTTGAAAAAGATATTTGGTGACTTACCACCTAATTCTAGCGTTACAGGAATTAAGTTTTGACTTGCATTTTGCATGATAATACGACCTGTAGTTGTTTCGCCAGTAAATGCTACCTTATTAATATCTTCATGAGTTGCTAAAGCTTGACCAGCTTCTGCACCAAAGCCATTTACTACGTTTATTAACCCTTCAGGTAATATATCTTGAATTAATTCCATTAAATGAAGAATAGATACAGGCGTTTGTTCAGCTGGTTTAAGAACAACAGCATTACCCGTTACAATCGCTGGCGCCAATTTCCATGTTGCCATTAATAATGGGAAGTTCCACGGAATAATTTGACCAACTACGCCGATTGGTTCTTTAAAATGATAAGCTACAGTGTCATTATCAATTTGTGAAATTGATCCTTCTTCTGCTCTAACTACACCAGCAAAATATCTAAAATGATCTACAACTAATGGTAAATCTGCTGCTAGACATTCTCTAATCGGTTTACCATTATCAAATGTTTCAATTACAGCTAGTTCTTCTAAATTTTCTTCTATACGATCAGCTATATCTAAGAGTAATTGCGAATGTTCAGCAGGTGACTTTTTAGCCCACTCAACTTGTGCTTTATGTGCTGCCTTTACCGCTTCATCTACATCTTCTTTAGTTGAACGCGGCATTTTAGCATAAACTTCACCAGTTACCGGAGATCCATTATCAAAATACTCACCGTTTTTTGGATCAACCCATTTACCACCAATAAAGTTTTGATACTTATCTTTTACTTTGTATTTTGCATTTGTTGCAGTTGGATATTCAAAAGCCATATTAAAACGCCTCCCTTAAATTGATTACATATTAATTTTAATTGACGCAAGCGCTTTCATCAACTAAAAAGCATTTTACAATATTAATATAAAATTATATAAATAGTTACAAATATCACTGTACACATTTCAGATAATTATTTGAAATATGATATTGAGAAATGAGATTTAATAAATTCAGAAGTGCTATTTATCATGTTGAGCCAGTCTTGATAAGTTCGGGCTCTCTATTTATCATGTTGTGCTTCACTAGCAATATTCAACCGCTCTATGTTGCTTGTTTGGCCTGTCTTGCAATGTTCAGTCGCTCTATGTTGCTAGTTGGACCTGTCTTGCAATATTCAGCCGCTCTATGTTGCTTGTTTGGCCTGTCTTGCAATATTCAGCCTCTCTATGTTGCTTGTCGACCCTGTCTTGCAATGTTCAGAATGTTCAGCCGCTCTATTTATCATGTTGGGCTCATCTTGCAACATTCAGCCGCTCTATGTTGCTTGTTTGGCCTGTCTTGCAACATTCAGCCGCTCTATGTTGCTTGTTGACCTCGACTAGCAATATTCAGTCGCTTCAATCTCCCTCATATTCATTACATTTCCACTCATTCCACTTTCAAACATAAAAAGACACCTCTAAAGTTGGATTTAAATTCCACTTTAGAGGTGTCTTTCATTCTACTTTCATTGTTGTCTTAGCTATAACGTTTCCACCTGATAAGACTTCAACGTCTACTTCATTATCAGCTTCATTGGCGATTTTAGTTTTGAAATACCAATCTGTTACTCCGTTATTAATTTTAGGATTTACTGAATCAGATACGCCTGGTGCTTGTCCATTAAACATCCCAACTTCTTGTCCATCTTTATTCTTAATGGATAATTGAAATTTTTGATTAACTAATTTTGATTCGTCTACATGTACTGTTATTTCGAATTTCTCTTGTTTTTGAACAGATGTTGGCATATCGAATTCACTTTGATTTCCTTGATTTCCTTGATTATTACTATTACTACTTGTTGATGAATCATTACTGTCACTATTTGATTCGTTACTTTGTTTTTCATCAGTAGCGCCATAACTGCCTGATGCATATGTGGAAGCATCAAACCATTTATAACCTTGCTTTGGTGTTCCCCAAGGTTCTTTCTCAGCTTCACTACTATTTTCAGGTTCTTCAAAATTTAATAATGGTGTCTTGTCATCTAGTTGTATATCCATTGAAGAAAAGTCTTTATTATCTTCTTTGTTATTTAACCATTCAACAATTTGCATTATCATTTTTTGATTATCTTCTTCTTTAAAGCCATCATATGTTTTCTTAGTTTCACCGTTGTCTTCACGTTTATATTTTGGAGATTTGTCTTCTACCATTGAAGAATCTCCTATAAATGCGCCTTTACCTTCTCCAGCTTTACTAATTGCTATATACGCACCTTCATCTTTTCCGCCGCCATTATAAATGCCTTGGTCGACTGCGTGATTCCATGCATCATCTTTCGATAAATTTGGAACAAATGCTATACCTTTTGCTTTATTAGGATCCGTAATTGCAATGGTAGATCCTGCATGCATTGATACCGCATTAACACCTTTTGTAATTCCAAAGCTATCTTTTTCATCAGCTAAATCATCTACTTTTATATTTCCTAAAGCATTATATCTGAATCTTAAACCAAATACTTCATTTAAAAAGTCTCTACTTTCAACGCCATTCATTTTTTCAGAAGCACTTTCTTCAGAAGTCATACCTTTTGTAGGATTATCAAAAGCCCCTCTTCTATAGCCATTCATTACTTCAGATGAGTCATATCGATTAAAGTTTCGATCAGCATTATAATGATCACTAACCATCAAAATGCTTCCACCAGACTTCACATATTGCTCAATAGCATCTTGTTCACTGGCTTTAAGAGGATTATTTGCTTCAGGTATTACAACTAAGTCATAATTTTTCATTTTGTTATATTCTAATAATTGATTAAATCCTAAGTCTGTCACTTCATAGTTCTCTTTCGTCAATGCATCAGCAAAATCAGAAAATCCACCATTAATAACCCAATCTGCACTGCCTGCAGTTTGACCGTGAGCACTATCAAAAAGTACTTTACCCTTTATATCATCACTGTTTGGTGATAGAACTATTTTTCCATCTTTTCCTTTGTCTTCACTAACATTATTTGAACAACCAACTATTACAAATGCCATTAATCCTATTAAACTAATCATGATGATTTTTGATTTCATTATAATCTCCTTATGTATAAAACAAACCCCTAACAACTCATTATGTTAGAGGTTTGTTCATATTCTATGCTCTTCTAATATAAGTCAACAATTTAACTGTTACAGGGTCTGTATCATAGTCTTTAAATCCTCTAGGAACTTCAATCGTTGCATCAATTATATCATTAACATCATTAAATCGATATGTTACTTGATTAACGTTAGATTTACGATCGAAAACAACTGCTTCTGATGGCCAACTTCTCACTTCACCTGTTGTTACTTTCAAAGTACGACCAGTTATATTCTCGATTTCTTTGCCTAATTCTAATAATGTTATTTTCTTTCCTTCTATGAGAACAAATTCTTTTTCATGCACGATAACATCCCTCTTTTCAAATAATCATTTATAGTTTATTCCCTAATACAATTCAAACTAAACCAAACCTATATATTCAATTTAAAAGATTTAACTTTGTCAGACGCATCATCATATGTAGATGTCTTACTCACGCCGCCATGAATATTGAATGTTGCACTATTATCTTTAATTGCTTGATACACTTTTTTAGAAATAGGAATAGATTTTAAACTTTTAGTCTTTTCACCTGGTTGATATTCATCAGTGTTTTCTTTAGATTTCTTCATATATTTCTCGTTATGAGAATCTGGTATAAATGAAGCATAGTCAGAACGTTGTGTTTGTTCTCCATGTTGGATAGATGCTGTGTTGTCATAGAATAACTTTTCATTTGTTGTATTTTCAGTTACGACTTCATACATGACAACATAACCATCTTTAGCTCCATTGAAAAGCAACACCTGACCTTCTGGCATATTATTCACTTGGAAAATCTGTAAATGGTCAATGCTTACTTTCATACCACTATCTTCAAATTGAAAATGTTTACCATCAATGTCATCTACTACTTCAACTTCACCATTTGTTGAAGTACGAATTGTATTAGGAAAAGGCTTTTTTGCTGATTGCTCTTTTTCAGTACTTGATGTTTCCTTTTTATCTTTAGAATCTTCTTTACTGCTCTTTGACTCTTCTGTATCAGATTGATTTGCTTTAACTTCATCTTTGAGTTTTTTCAACTCATCTTCTTTGTCTTTAATACTATCTTTTAATTTTTCATTCTCTTTTTCTAAAGACTTTTTATTTTTTTGATAATCTTTAGATGATTGTTCTAAAGACTTAATTTCTTGTTCTAAATTCTTCTGTTCATCATCATTGCCACATGCAGCTAAAATAATTGATGAGCTCACCATAAGTAAAAGTGCTTTCTTCATAGGTGTCGCCTCCTATATATAGTCTTAAATATTTTACCACACTACATGTAAGCTATCTATTGAAAACAAATTAGATACTATTTCCTAGTACTATCATTTCATCGTAATTAACGGATTCTCTTAATTTTATAGCCATTGCACGCCCAATTTTACCTTCTTCAGTTAACTCATTAATCATTTCTCTTTGAATTCTTAAAGCGTATATTTCCATTTCTGTATAGACAGCTGAATGGTTACCTTTAAAATGATTAGGTGTTAATCTTTCAACTTTATTTAAATAAGAATCACAAACGATGCTAATTTCAAACTCATTATCATCATTCATTTCTTCAGTTAATCTTTTTACAACTTGGAAATGAACTTCTCTAGTTATATATCTCATCTCTTTTAAGTTTGCTTCAATTGAAAGTGAACTTGTTGCATTGACAAATGTTTTAATTTTTCTACGTCGAACAAATAACTTCACCATTAGTTTAACTTTCGTATACAGTGATGCATTCTTAAAGGTAGTTGAACGTTCAGTAATTTGTCTATAGTTATCAAATGTATTTTGTGAAATTTTATCATCTTTAATCAATTTATCTAACGTTCTAAATTCTGTATCAATAGCGATTCTTTGCATACGCTCTAATTCTTTAATATCTTCATCTTTTTCATCGTTCTCTCTTAAGAATGATAGTTGCATATGATAACTACGCGTAATTTTTCCGTAAATATAACTTGTTTCTTTGCTGTAAAATTCTTGTAAGTTCTCTAATGCACTTTCTATAAGTAAGATTTTAGCTTCATTAAACGTTAGTAAGCTTTGTTCTTTCGGTTTAGTTTTAGGCGTTACAAGTGGAAGTACTAATTGTGCTAATACTAAACTGATCAAAATAACACCTGTCGCTATAAATAGTAAATTATCTCTATAAATAAAGTCTGTGTGTTCGGATAATTTAAATGGTAGCATTAAAGCGATTGCCAATGAAATTGTACCGTGCACCCCACATATCGTCATAATAAATGCATATTTAAAACGATTCGGCTTATCTATTTGAGATTGTGGTTCTATATCTTTCCCACTATTTAACATTCTAGAAAATCTACTTTCAGGTAAGTAGAAATACGGGTATGAAATAAGCACCCAAATGAATCTAAATGTATAAACTAATGCTGCTACAAACAGTGTCATGCCAATAACATGCATTACTTCCTGTTTTGGTTCTTCTAAAATGTTAAATAATACTTCTGGTATTAAGAAACCTAATAAAATAAATACAAATCCATTTAATAAGTAACTTAATAAATCCCAAGTATGATTATAAGTAACTTGTTCCTTTGTAGTTGCTTGTGCAATTCTATCCTTTTCAACACCATGAATTAAACCAGCGATAACAGCTGCAATAATGCCTGATGAATGGAATGTTTCTGCAACGATATATACTAAAAATGGTGTTATAACCTGTATAAACGTCAACATATTCCCATTATTAATACCATTTCTAGTTAAGTAAACGCGCAACTGTACTACGCCATAACCAAGTATAAGACCAACAATTGCGCCTCCGACTGCCGTGATAAGAAATTGTCCAACTGCTCCTGTTAATGAGAATGATCCACCTACTAAAGCTGCTAAAGCAATCTTAAATGATAAGATACCTGCTGCATCATTTAATAAAGATTCACCCTCTAATATTGTCATAGAACCTTTTGGTAACATCTTACCTTTTGCAATAGCTTGAACTGCCACCGCATCAGTTGGAGAAACAATTGCACCAATAGCAAAACACGCTGCTAATGGTAGTTCTGGCCAGATTAAATGTAATAAGAACCCGACCCCTAGAACTGTTGTAAATACGAGTACAAGTGCCATTGACATAACGGGCTTTAAATACCGAGCTAAATGGACACGCGAAACTGAAATACCTTCTAAAAATAGTAATGGCGCGATAATGCCCACCATAAACACTTCTGATTCAAAGTTTAATTCAACTGGAATTGGAGATAGAAATATAACAAAACCAATAATAATTTGAACAAAACTTAATGGTATTTTAGAAATGTAATGATGAATAATTGAACTTAGGATAATTCCCATAATGAACCATAAGAAACCTTCGAATATGGCCATAGAATTCCTCTCTTCTATTTAAAATAACTTTTTACGCATAATAATTTTTTCAACTTCATAGTCCATTGAATCATTAATATGAATCATATTTTCATTGTGGGCATGGACAGTTGAAACTATGGAATACGCACCCATTTGTTGAGCCCACTTTTCTACTTCTCGCTTTAAAGTTTTAGCGATTCCTTTTTTTCGATGATTTTCAATAACAAGAAGGTTATAAATTTTAACTTCTTTATCCTTATAATCAAATTTAGCCCATATGAAGCCAACACATTCTTCTTCAATAAAAGCACCAATCAAGATACTTTTTTCGTATTCAAGAGAGCCTTTGATTGCTTCATATTGTAGAGACACTGCCAATTTCATACTATATCTCTCATCTTTAAAAGACTTTGCAGCCATTTGGCTAATCTTATAAATATTTGCATCATCTTGAATGTATTTTATTATAAACATTGTTCTACCTACCTAATTGTTCTCTATCAATAATTTAATTGCTAAAATAAATATAACGATAAACATAATGATTTTTAATTTCTTTTCAGGCAACGAAACAGTCAAACGACCACCTATAAGTCCACCAATACCTGATCCAAGTGCCAAACTGATTGCAAATGGCCAATTAACATACCCTTGAAAAATAAATACAAATGTCGATAACGATAAGTAAATTGTTATGACTAAAGTTTTCATACACTGAACTTCAGCATAATTTAATTTCGGCATAATTAAATTTAAAGCTATAATGAATAAAAATCCTACAGCAGCTTGAACAATGCCACCATATATACCTAATGCTAGAAATACAATAATAAGAAGAACGATTCTAAAGATGGATAATTTTTCAGTTTGCTTGTTTGCACCTTTCCATCTAGTTGGAATGATCATAATAATTAAAACGAGAAGCATAATAATACCTAACATGCGGTTGAAAATTGCGTCTGGGAGATTAATTGCGTAATGTACGCCAATAAAAGAGCCAATAATAGCGGGTATACTCAAGATAAGACTTAACTTAACATTGCGCATTCCTTTTATGTAAAATACATATAAACCTAGTATATTCTGAACTAAAATTGCAACCCTGTTCGAAGCGTTCGCAACTGTAGTAGGTAATCCAAAAAATATAAGTAATGGTAAAACAATTAACGATCCACCTGCTGAAACTATATTAATCGTTCCGGCAAAAATACCTACTAAAAATACAATAAATAAAGTCAACATCTCCAAGCATTCACCACCTGTCATATTTAATAATATCGGAAATTTAATCATCTGTAAAAAGTATAAACCTCAAATTAGTAATGTTTTATAATAAAATACTTGGTAAAATGAAATTATTGAACAAAGAAAGGAAAACGCTGATGAAAAAATCAACACGCGACCTTATAATTGAAAACAATGTAAAACGACTAAGATTAAATAGTCACGATAGAGAAGTATATGAAAACTATATAACATATGTCCGTGCTAACTTAAGTATTAACGAACATGATTCAGAAAAAATGTTACTTAACATACTTAATCATTTATTAAGTGCAGAAAAAGACGGTATGCATGCAATGGAATTCTTTGATCATGACCCAAAACAGCATGCAGATAATATGATTAAAAACATGCCTAACCGTACTTTTCAAAATATCTTTAAATTTATAGGCTTACACATATTAATGTTATTAGGCGTATTTTCATTTATACGAGGATTTACAGGATTCTTCACTCAAATAGAATACACATACCTATATACATTTCTTATAACGTTTGTAACAGGATTTACGATGATATTCATTTTTATATGGATGATATTCAAAGTAGTACAAATAAGGATATATAGCGAATCAAATTGGACCACAACAATAACGAATGTTTTAATATCAGGCACATTCGTACTAACAATATTAGCCTTTTACTTACCAGGATTTTACTTGCAACTAGGACCAAAAATTTATACATCCAATTGGGCATATATCATTATCGCACTCATACTCACACCACTAGGACTTTATATAGACCATCATAGAAAAATCGACCAACCCGACACAAGGTAAAGAGGAATATAGGAAAAATACGGACCGATAATTATTTTATCGGTCCGTATTTCGCGTTTCTGGACCGCTATTTTATTTTATCGGTCCGTATTTCGCGTTTCTGGACCGCTAATTATTTTTATCGGTCCGTATTTCGTGTTTTCGGGTCGATATTTTATTTTATCGGCCTGTATTTTGCGTTTTCGGGTCGATAATTATTTTTATCGGCCTGTATTTCTCGTTTTCGGGTCGATAATTATTTTTATCGGCCTGTATTTTGCGTTTTCGGGTCGATATTTATTTTTATCGGCCTGAAAACACTATACTATTCCACATCCTTAAAAGTTCTCATTTACGATTGCGTATAAATAATGGTCTTTCCATTCTCCTTTGACTCTAACGTTTGATCTGTTTAGACCTTCTCTTATCATACCTGCTTTTTCTAACACTCTTACTGACCCTACATTTGTTGGTTGTGCGCCTGCTTCTACTCTATGAAATCCTAGCTCATTAAATGCTATTTTGATTACTTTTTTTGCAGCGATTGTCGTAATTCCTTGCCCACTATATGCTTCGTCTAATGCATATCCCATCATGCAACTTTGGATATTATGTCTAACCACTGCGAATAAGTCGATCGTACCTATTATTTTATTTTCTTCTTTTTGCATGATTACGTAATGGTAACCATCGTCATTTTTCATATCTTGTAAGTATTTTTCTATATTTTTTCTATAATTATATAGTTGATAATCTGAGTCTTTTCTATCTGCAGCTGAATATGTTTCAAATAGTTCTCTATTTCTAATATCTATTTCTAAAAGTTCATTTGCATCTTCTATTTTAACTGGTCGAATTTCAATCATGATGTACCTCCAACTTATATTTATAATATTAGTATACACATCAATTGAAAAAATTTATAAAAAAAGGAGGTCCTGCATCATATTTTCGAACAAACGTAATGCTGACCTCGTTTTTTTATGTTTGATATAAGTATTTCCCAACCCTTGATTCCATTTTTCCGAAAACCCATTCGAAAAACAGCGCCATAATCCAATATATTACACTTGCGATGATATACACTTCGACAAATCTATAACCGTCATTAGCTATAATTTGGCTAATTGCTAATATTTCTGTTACTTGAACAACAAACGCAATTGCTGTTCCCTTTATTAAAGCTATAAATTGATTCCCTAAATTCGGTATCGCATATCCTAGCGCTTGTGGAATTACAATTCTCATCAAGATATGTCGTCTTCTTAGACCAACTGTTATAGCTGCTTCTATTTGCGAATCGTCTACACTTTTCAATCCACTCCGCATAACTTCTGTTAAGTATGCTGCTGAATGTAATGTAAATACAAAGAGAACGATTGTTAATGAACTGACACCATCAGGGTCTAAACTCAATTGCCAAACTTTATTCAACCATTCTATAAGTACAGGTGTACCATAGTAAAATGCAAACAACTGAACAATGAGAGGTGTTGATCTAAAGAATGACACAAATACAACTATAACTTGATTGATAACAGGTATCTTTCTTTTTCGAATTAACGCAAATATAGTACCTATTACTAAACCAAACACCATACTTATAACTGCAATTAATAATGTTGTTGGAACACCTTTTAATATATCTCCAACATGTTCATACATAAAAGGAAAATCTATAGACAATTTATTCACCTCATTTGTTCAGTTTGATATGGTATATTATATTTTTTCTCTAAAAGCATGACGATAAATTCTACTAATATACAAATAACCCAGTAAATAATACATATCGCCACATATACAGGAAACATTCCTAAACCGTAATTATTCCCTATAATTAAGTTAACTTGCCCCATCATGTCAATAAGTCCGATAGTAAATGCAAGTGAAGTATCCTTAATCAGTTCTATTACTTGATTACCGATGTTTGGTAAACTATTTCTAAATCCTTGAGGAATAATAATTCTCGTCAATATTGTTCTATCACGTAAACCAACTGTTTTTCCTGCTTCAATCTGTCCTTTATCAACTGAATTATACCCAGCTCTCATCACTTCAGATAAGTATGAACCTGTATGCAGAGTGAAGGTTAATATGACAAAAAATAGACGACTAAAATGATTGATATCTATGTAAACCCATTGCAAGACAATCGGCAATGCAAAATAAACTAAAAATAATTGCAAAATAAGCGGTGTACTTCTCACGAAAGAAACATACAGTTTCACAACTTGAGTTAATATCGGTATTTCTTTTATTCTTATAACTGCTAAAATCAGCCCTAAAATTAAAGCAAATAGAAGAGAAATAATAATGATGAATAGCGTAATTGGTAATTTATCTAAAATTTGCATAAACAAATCTGGCCAAGTTGTCGTTCCCATTTTTCTCCTCCTTATAAGCTATCTTTAATGTCATTTAATGAATCTCTGTCTTCAAATACATTAAATCCAAACCATTTTTTAGATAATTTCACGAGCGTACCATCTTCTTTTAATTCTTTAGTCGCTTTATCAATGTCTTTTTGTAATTGTGTATTTTTATTGTTATATAAGATATGAATAGATTCTTTTGAAACAACGCCACCTACTTTAACATCAGCATTTAATTCTTTTTGAATCGCTTGATATGTTGTTAAATTTAAGAACATTGCATCTCGACGTTTTGATTCAATCATTTTAAAATTTTCACCATTAGATACTTTTTGAATTTCATCAATATCTATCTGTTGTTTATGAGACTTGTTATATCCAGAAAGAATAGAATAAAGCCCACCACTTGGAGCCATAGGTGTAAGTCTCTTATTATGTAAATCATCCAATGTTTCAATATCATTTGTATCATTATGTACAATTAGAGTCGTTAAAGAATATACGTAAGGTTCTTTTTGATATAAAAATTTTTCTTCACGTTCTGGCGTTTTGAAGAACCAATTGATCCCCATATCAAATTTACCTACACCAATTCCTACGACGTTTGATTCCTCTTCACCAAATTCATATTGAAAATCATACTGTGGTAACTTCTTTTCAAGAGCTTTCATATAATCCATATCATAGCCAACTGGATTGTTATCACTGTCTGTATATAAAAACGGCGGATTTACTTCAGCGGATAATGCTACTTTTATAACTTTTTTATCATTATTTTCTTTAGAAATTTGACCACAACCAGATAATGAAATGATTAATGCACTTACGATTAGAAATTTGATATACTTCATTTCATACCTCCTATGCCCCAACTGTTGAAGTTAAACGACTTAAAAATTTTCTTGTACGTTCCGATGATGGATTATCAATTACATCCTCAGGACTACCACTTTCAATAATTTCTCCATTATCCATGAATATGACTTGGTCTGATACTTCTTTAGCAAACTGTATTTCGTGTGTCACGATAACCATCGTTCTACCTTCACTAGCAATTTCTTGAATAATATTTAGCACGCCTTGAACAGATTCAGGGTCCAATGCTGAAGTTGGTTCATCTAATAAAAGCACTTCTGGTTCAATGCTTAATGCTCTTACGATACCTACACGTTGTTGCTGCCCGCCTGATAATTGTACTGGGTATGCATTTGCTTTATCTTTTAGTGAAACTTTGTCTAAATATTCCATACCTTTAGCATTTGCTTCTTTCTTGCTCATGCCTTGTCCATAGATCAAACCTTCAGTAATATTTTCTAAAATTGTACGATTTTTAAATAAATTATATTGCTGAAATACCATAGCCGACTGTTTTCTTAATTTTGCTACATCATTTTTATTAAAATTTTCAATATTAAATAACGTATCTCCTAATTCAATTACACCTTTATATGGTGTTTCAAGCATATTTAAACTTCTTAATAAAGTGGTTTTTCCTGAACCACTTGGCCCTATAATTGCTGTAACTGTCCCTTTTTCTTGTTCAAAATTAATATCTTTCAAAATTTCATTATCCCCAAACTTATGATGCAACCCTTCAACCTTTATCAAGTCATTCACTCCCGAACAAAATATTAAATTGAATTTATCACAACTATTCATATAAGTAAAGTCGGTTTTAATTTAAAATCCCTAATTCACGCCATTTATAAAATTTTCTTATCTTTTTACTCGGATTAGATTGAATTTTAAAAATTGTCTGACTATAATGACATATATAACTTAAGGAGGTATTTATTAATGACACAAGAAAATTGGAATAAAGAAACGCTTGCAATTCACGGTGGTCAAGTACCTGATCCAGTTACTGGTTCAACAGCCGTTCCTATTCATCAAACTACGTCATTTACATTTAAATCAACTGAACACGCTAAAAACTTATTCGCCTTAGCTGAAGAAGGTAATATATATTCTCGAATTATGAATCCGACTAATGATGTCTTTGAAAAACGTATCGCATTATTAGAAGAAGGTTTAGCTGCATTAAGTGTAGGTAGTGGACAAGCTGCCATTACTTTAAGTATTTTAAACATTGCTGAAAGTGGTTCTGAAGTCGTTGCATCTACTAATTTATATGGTGGTACATATAATTTATTTGCAGTTACACTAAAGAAATTTGGCATTAAAGTACATTTTGTAGATCCAGATGATCCAGCAAATTTCGAAGCTGCAATAAATGACAATACTAAACTGATCTTCGCTGAAACTATCGGTAATCCACGTATTGATGTACTGGATATTGAAGGTGTCGCTGAAGTAGCACATAAAAATGGCATTCCTTTAATAGTAGATAATACATTTGCTTCACCTCACCTACTACAACCAATTAAATATGGTGCAGATATTGTTGTACATTCAGCAACTAAATTCATTGGCGGTCACGGAACATCTATCGGTGGCGTAATTGTAGATAGTGGTAAATTTAATTGGGATAACGGAAAATTCCCAGGATTAGTAGAACCTGACCCAAGTTATCATGGCGTTTCTTACGCTAATGACGTAGGTCCAGCAGCTTATATTACAAAAGCACGTGTTCAACTACTAAGAGACCTTGGACCAGCATTATCACCATTTAATGCCCAACAATTCTTAATAGGACTTGAAACATTACATTTAAGAACAGAACGTCATTCTGAAAATGCCCAAAAAGTAGCAGAATTTTTAGAATCACATGATAAAGTAAGCTGGGTGAACTATCCAGGACTTGAATCAAATCAATATCATACACTCGCTAAGAAGTATTTACCAAAAGGACAAGGAGCAATACTAACATTTGGAGTTAAAGGCGATTCCGAAGCAATTCCAGACTTTGTAGAAGCCCTATCACTATTCTCGTTATTAGCAAATGTTGGAGACTCTAAATCACTTGTAATACATCCAGCAAGTACAACTCACCAACAACTATCCGAAGAAGAACAAGTTGCATCAGGCGTAACAAAAGATTTAGTACGTCTTTCAGTAGGCACAGAATCAAGTGATGATATTATAAAAGACTTAGAACAAGCTTTAAATAAAATTAAATAATTTTAATTAACCATTCCACTCTGCCAAAAGTTGGGAATGGTTTTTTTTGATCTATATTTCTAATTAATGCTATCGCACTACCAATATCTGCTTCAATAACATAAGGCAAACTCCAATATTAATATTTATTTAAAATACTTTTTAGTTTTCCTATATAATTTTCTTTAAGCTGCTTAGGATATATAATCTCTACATGCTCACCTAATGATATTAAATAATCAGTCATATAGCCCAATTCTTCAATGTTATAGCCGCCTGTGATATAAGGTACATCTTCTATATATTCTAGTTTCATATTCGGATAATTTTTCTTTAAAAAGAGTTCTATCCCAAAATTCGTTAATTTACATTTAAATGGTATATCATTAAACATCTGTTCATGAGTCTGCTTTATGTCCTCTAGTTTTTTTCGAGAAAAAGGCTGCTTCCCCTCACTTATATCTAGCTTTGTTATATAGTCACATCGATAAATTCCCCACGACTTCTTATTGAAATCATAAGCACTACAAAACCAAATACCATTTCTATAAAACAAATCATAAATTTGAATTTCAGTTTCTACATACTTATATTGCGTATATGTGATATAAACTCTATCTTCATTCATAATGGAAGTTAAAATTCGATCTAAGTTATCTGCACTATTTATTGGCGCAACATTATAATAATGAATATATTTTAATATCTTAGCGATATCTTGCTGCTTTTCATTAGGTAAACTTGCAAATAATTTTTCTTTAATTTGCTCATAAGATTTTTCAAAAGGGGTACTTGATAAAATATCTAAAGCTTTTAATGCAAAAAATATTGCCAATATTTCATTGTTATTAAAATAAATAGGAGTTAATAAATTTTGAGAAATCAACTTATATCCCCCATACCGTCCACTTTCAACGTATAGTGCCAACCCCATGGCTTCAAGTTCTTGAATATCTCTTAGTGCCGTTCGTTTGGAAATACTAAACTCTTGCATAATATCTTTTAAATGGAATGTAGTTTTATTACTTAAGAAAATGAGTTCTTGATTTAATCGCTCAGATTTTTTCATAATTCCTCCTTCAAAGGTGCCTTATTTAGGCACCTTTAAGTTTTATACTTATTCTATCAAAGAAATAAGGAGTATATACTATGAAAACTTTAATTATTAATGCACATCCCGATTTTAACAATGAGAATAGTTTTTCTTATAAACTACAAGAATTGTTCCTAAGAAAGTATAAAGACACTTTTGCAAATGATACACCAGAAATTTTAAATTTACATGCTATTGATTTACCTCGTATTGACACAACTCAGCTATTAAATATTTGGGACAAACAACAAACAGGTAAAACAATGACTGAAGAAGAACAACACATATCCGAAATCACTAATAATTTACTTTTCCAATTTAAATCATTTCATCGAATTGTGATTATCTCACCGCTTCACAATTTTAATGTAACTTCTCAACTAAAAGACTATATAGATAATATTTTGATTGCACGCCAAACTTTCAAATATACTTCGGAAGGTTCAGTAGGATTAATGACTGATAACTATAAAGCTTTATATTTACAAGCCAGTGGCTCAATATATACAAATGATGATCGATATACAGCTTTAGATTTTTCTTATAATTATTTAAAAGCAATGTTTGAAGATATTATGGCATTTGATGCATTTTATATTGCACGAGCCCAAGGTACAGCCATATTAACCGAAGAAACAGTTTTACAAAACGCAGAGCACGACTTAGACCAAGTCTTTAATGCTTTTTATAATTTATAATCATTTGCCTTTGAAAGTTCATAATTTCCGAGGTATATCTTATACTGTAGTTTTCAAAAATGCACTAAGTCACACCAAAAAATCCCCTCACTACTCGTAATAGTGAGGGGATTGGTGTATAAGTGAATACTTATTTTCGTTACATAAATTATAACATCATAGTGGTTTCGAATGCAAAGTACATAATAGAATAGGATTTAATTATTAATAACCCTTTGTAATTAGACCTACTGACTTTTGTCACTTTTATTAAATATACTTAACGTGTTATTTATTTTAGAGTAAAAAGGTACACTAATACCACTTTAGATACTAAAAATCGGCCCATAAATTCCATATGAAAAACAAAATACATAACATACATAAACCTTATCAGATAGGAAATTATTTATTTTTAGAATTTAGGACTAACTTCACGTAATAATTTGTTAGACTTGGTTTTGTATTGGGTATTTATTTTGTATAGTGGGTGATATTTTGGATATTATATATAAGTTGTTTTTAGTGATTGTTATTACTTTTATTTTGTTATTGTTAAAAATTAGCATGAGTAATTTTCAAAAAAGAAGAACTGGAAAGAATGATGTAGAAGTCAAAAATACAAAAAAGCATAATATTTTAACAGGTCTTTTATTTTTTGTTTTGCTGTGTTTAGTAATATTCACACAATAATTAAGTTGGCAATAGCAGAATATAAAAAAAGAGAAAAATGAGCATAAAAAATTGGCGACTAAGTCACACCAAAAACCCCTCACTATTCTCAGTAGTGAGGGGTTTGGTGCATCAAATGCAGATATTCTTGTTAAATACATTATAACATAATAGTAAAGAACTTCTTACCCATTGTATCTTTGACCGATACATTCATACCTTTAATTTGTAAATCAACAAAGTTTTTAAACTTAAATATCCATAAAAAATGAAAATAAGTGCTACTTTATTTCTTTTTCGCTTTAATTAAAATAAACGGTGGAAACTGTTTTAACTTGTTGATACGTTCTTCATCATAGTATTTAAACACTTCTTCTGATTGTCCAAGGTCCTTAACACATTCGATTTCAAAGCCACTATTTATTAAACTATTGAAAATAGTCTCAATCGTATGATGGTATTTGAAGACGTCTTGTCCTATCCAGTTAGCAGAACGTATAGATTCATCAAAATAGTGTTCCATTCGTAAATAAACGCCGTTTTCATCTTCTTTGCTAACTTCTGGATCCATTGTAGCAGTTTGTATTGGATGTTCCATAGTAAATAAAAGAGTTCCTTCGCTTTTTAATAATTGATTTAATTTCTGACAACATTTTTTAAAGTCTTCTATGTAATGAAATACTAGTGAAGACACTATGACATCGAAGGTTTCATCAATATTAAGTTTCATAAAATCCTCATGATATAATGTCACAGGCTTATCTTTAAATTTCTTACTACTTTCATCAATCATGTTTTTTGATTGTTCGATACCTGCTATATGGTTTGGATTATACGTTAACATGTAGGTTATAAGATTCCCCATTCCACACCCAACATCAAGTATTTGCTTTCCAAATAAATCAGGCATCAAGCGTATCATTTCAGGCATTTCCACTACCTCATTATAACTTAAATGGCTATTCCTCTTATTCTTATACCCTTCAAAAAATGCTGAGTTATCATAAATATTATCCATTATTAAAATACCTCCTTTATTTGCACACTTAATAGTGCTTATAAGTATAACAAAAGACACACAATATATATCTCAGACTCCTTTTTCAATAAGGAGCCTCTTAATTATTCATCTTCTATATGTTCTGAACCCCATTTACAAAGCTCCTGTAACGCAGGCATTAATGACTTACCTCGTTCTGATAAATAATATTCTACTTTGGGTGGGACTTGTGGGTACTCGTGGCGGATAATAAGTGAATCGAACTCTAACTCTTTTAATTGATTACTCAACATTTTATGAGTAATGCCTTGAAGTGATTTTTTCAGTTCACCATAGCGCATAATTTCTTCTGTTAATAAACAAAATAGTATATGCATTTTCCACTTCCCTCCAATAAGCGATAACGTATAATCAAAGCCTTTATTGTTGAGTACTTGTCCATTTGTAGTTTTAGAGTAATTCATATAATACTCTCCTTTTTGATAGTATCTTACTAAAAAGTGCATACTAGTTTTTTTATATCATCATATTATACTAGCAATTAGAAATAAATTGAAATAAAAGAGGAGAATATATAATGGCAATTAAACCTATTGAAAGATCTAAAGCTTACCGTTTATTACAAGTAGGACCAACAACAATGATTTCTGCCAAGCACGATAATGTTGAAAATGTGATGGCGGCTGCTTGGGTTGGTCTTGTTGGAAACTATAAAGTTATGGCGTATATTGGCAAACAAGCTTTTACACGTGAACTCATCGAGAAGAGTGGTTATTTTGTAGTGCATATACCAACTGTTAAACAAATGGAAACAGTCTTATATGTTGGTGAACATAGCTCTAAAGAAATGGATAATAAACTTGATAACCTTCCTATATTTTATCAAGATGACGTTGACATCCCATTGGTTGAAGGTAGTGCTGGCTGGATTGTATGTAAAGTAATGCCAAATAAGCAAAATGAACAAGATCATGACTTGTTTATGGGCGAAATTGTTGGTGCTTGGAGTGACGATCGTGTCTTTAACAATGGTCATTGGATCTTTGACGATGCTCCTGATGAATTACGTACCGTACACTACGTAGCTGGAGGACAATTTTATGCTATAGGTAAAGGAACAAAATTCACTCATGGTCCAGGAAAAGACTAGAAAATAAATGAGAATATTTCATATTCATAGTTCTCTTACAAATCGTATTTTATTATAAAAGCGACTAAGTCATAAAAAAATCCCCTCACTACTCGTAATAGTGAGGGGATTGGTGTATAAACGAATACTATGTTAATTATCCTATTTTTTTCATTTTCATTCTTTTAGAAAATTGTATAATCAGTGGATAAAACAATGCAAAAATAGTCATCAATGATAACACGATACTAATTGGGGATCCCAAAAATATATCTGCTACATTATTATTACTTACTATTAAGCTTTTACGGAAATTCTGTTCCATATCTGAACCTATAATTGCTGCCAAAATCAAAGGTGCAAGTGGAAAATCTAATAATTTCATAACTAATCCAATAATGCCGAAAATAATTAAAATATAGAAATCAGTTATACTATATCCTAATGTATATGTACCGATAAACGCTAGCACCAAAATAATTGGATATAAAACTTTAGGTGGTGTACGTAATATCTTTAGTAATAAGCCTATTAAAGCAATGTTTATAATAACTAAAAATAAATTACCAATAAACATGCTGTTAATGAGTGTCCATATCATTTCAGGTTCGTTTTCAAATAATAAAGGTCCTGGTTGTAAGCCTAACATAACCACCGCACCTAAAATTACAGCTGTTGTCCCTGATCCTGGTACGCCCATCGTTAATAAGGGGATTAAAGCGCCTACTGCAGCCGCATTATTAGAAGCTTCTGGTGCAGCTACGCCTTCTATTTGGCCTTTCCCAAAATTCTTACCATTTTTGGATATTTGTTTTTCTGATGAATAGCTTAACATTGCCGCAATAGCACCACCAGCTCCTGGTAAAACACCGATTAGAAATCCAACTGGACTTTGTCGAAACATAGTACCTCTTGTTTGTTTCCAATCTTCTTTTGATAATTTCATTGATCCTACATCAGCATTAGGTGGTTTCAATGCATCTAAATGCAAATAATTATACAATACCTCTGCTACTGCATATACACCAATGATAACAACTAAGAAGTCGATACCTTCACTTAATTGAGGATTGTCAAAAGTGAAACGATAAATACTTGATTGTAAATCAACACCTATTGTACTAATGATTAAGCCAATACTCGTGGCAATAAAGCCTTTGACCATCTTTCCAGACGATAAAGTTACAATTGCTGAAAGTGTAAATAAGAATAGTAAAAAATATTCTTGTGAACCAAATTTTAAAGCAAAGTCAGACAACGGTTTAGCTAAAATGATAAAACCAAATACTGCAATAATACCACCAATTAATGAAGCTATAGCTGAAATTGTTAGTGCTTTACCAGCCTCTCCATTTTTAGTCATCGGGTAACCGTCAAATGTAGCTGCAATCGCTGAACCATCACCTGGCGTATTTAATAAAATCGAGCTTCTCGAGCCACCATACATGGCACCATAATAAATTGAAACCATTAAAATCAATGCGCTCACTGGTTCCATACCAAATGTCATAGGTATGAGTACTGCAACCGCAGTCGCAGGTCCTAATCCTGGTAGCATACCTACCACTGTACCTAGAAAACCACCAATAAGCACCCATAATATATTCATCGGATGAAACGCAGTTGATAGTCCTTCTAAAAAACTTCCTGCATCAATTCCCATTTAAATTACCTCCTTAAGGTAAGCTGACATCCAATAATTGCGAAAATGTGTACCATGCAATGCCAGAAAAAATCACCGTAACTAAAATATTTTGTAACCATCTTTTATATCCATTAATTAAGAACATAATGCCACCTAAGAACACAATTGTTGAAATTAAAAAACCGAGACGTTCGAATATTAAAGCGTATATTACTGTTAAGACAATTGTTAAGATGATACGTATGAATGTTTTTCTCTCTAGTAATTGTGAAAATGCTGTAAATGATTCCTTTCGTTTTTTAAATTCTTGAAAGAAATAAGCAATACTCATTATAAGAAGTAATAATCCAACTAACATTGGAAAATACATTGGGCTATTTGGATTGCCAATATTTGATTTAGGTATATTTAAAGTCAGCACTAGATAAATAACGCCAAATAATATTAATAATACTGGAAAGACAAGTCTCAACATTTATACTCCCCCTTTATTTCATTCCTGAATCTTCGACTAATCCTTTATATTTCTTACGTTGATCTTCTAAAAATTTCTTACTTTCTTTACTGTCTTTGTAAAAGTTTTCCCAATCATTATTCTTTCTTATTTTTTGCCAACTTTTCGATTTCACTACTTTTTTCATAGTTTTATCCCAATAGGCAATTTGTTCTGGTGTCATATCTTTCGGCCCCATCACACCACGCCAATGTGGAAAGACAACATCAACACCCTGTTCTTTCCATGTAGGTACCTCTTCAATACCTTCAACAGGTTCATCAGAAGTCACTGCCAATATTTTTAACTTTCCAATCTGGTGTTGTTCTTTTACTTCAGAAACAGAAGTAGAGGCAACATCTACATGTCCTCCTAATAAAGCGGTTTGTAAGTCTCCTCCACTTTTATATACAAGGAAATCTATTTTATCTACATCAACGCCATACGCCTTAGCTGCCTGTACAAAAGCTAAGTGATCATTGTTGCCTAAACCTGGTGCAACACCTATAGTTAAAGATTCTGGATCATCTTTTAGTTTTTCCATTACTTCTTTACCAGAACTTAAGTTAGATTTATTTGATGCTGTTAAACTAATCCATTCAGTTGCTAAAATAGCAATAGGAGTGAGATCATCTGTACTTAAATCACTTAATCCTAATTCGTTATTAGATAATAATAAACTGGAATTAATAGATATAGTGTTCGGTGAACGTGTTTTTAAATATTGCCAACCTATTTCTCCGCCACCTCCAGGTTTATTAATAACATTGACGTTTTGCTTGGTTAAGTTTTCATCCATCATAATTTTTTGGATAGCACGAGCTGTTGTATCCCAGCCGCCTCCAGGTGAAGCCGGTGCAACAATTTCTACCGTTTCATTGGGAAATTGATTACTTGACGCCTTCGAATTATTATCTTTGCCACAACTTGCTAATATAATTGAAAAAACGATGATTAAAATACCCCATCTTTTCATCGAACCACCCCTTATTTTGAAAGCGTTTACAAAAATTTGTATGATACTCTATTAAAAATGTTACCCAGAACATAATCAGTCATTAAATACAGTGATTTTTAGACTGAAAATTCTGATTTTTTATAATAGTAAAATGTTAACTATGTATGCAACTATAATTAGATTATTTATTGAAACATCCAGAGCGATCAAGGGCAAATGCTTCTATAGAATTCATTATGCACGCTTGTCGCTAATGGATATTTATTTGTAACATCTAGCCAATTGGGCTATTACAAAGCATAATAATACTTGGTTTTTTATACAATATATAAAAAACTATGCTCAATTTTCTAATTTGTTCATTTGTACATACTCAGCAGCTGATTTCCCAGCTCTTTTACCAAAAACTGAACCTGACATTAAACCAGATCCGCCTGGATAATTATGATAAAACAATCCCCCTACCATTTCTCCTGCTACAAATAATCCATCTATAGGATTGTTTTGTTCGTCTAAAACTTCAGCTTTAGTGTTTGTAGAAACACCTCCAAAAGCAAAAGTAATGCCACATGTAATAGGAAAAGCATAATAAGGTGCTTGGTCAAATTTTAATGCCCAATTCGTCTTTTCTGGGCTAATACCTTTTGTAGATTTACCATCTTTCACACTTGGATTGTAGTCTCCATCTTGAACACTAGAATTATATTTCTCAATCATTTTAATAAAATTATCAGGATTTATCTCCATTTTTATGGCTAGTTCTTCTAAAGTGTCCGCTACAATCTTAGTAGCTTCTTTTAAATTATATTCTTTTCTCAGCATAGGGCAGACTTGAGAATCAAATATTTGAAAAGCTTTTTGATCAGGTTGTCTCAAAGTCTCTTTTCCATATTTTGCATAAGTATAATTTCTAAAATCAGCACCTTCATCTACAAATCTTTCTCCATTTTTATTAATGATTAAGCCCAGCGGATAAGATGATTTTTTATAAATATCACCAGGTTTTGAAAAATCACCCACCTTAGGAGCGTTATAATCTGTAGTATGAGCATGACAACCATCATATTGACCTGCTTTTTTAGCTCCAATTGCTGTCGCTATTTCTATTCCGTCACCTGTGTTATATTCAGTACCTCTAACAATTGCTTTTTCCCATTCTTCACCTAAGTTTTCAACTCTTTTATCTATACTCGCTTCAAAACTACCACATGCTAATATAATAGCCTCAGTATTTACAGTTACCTCTTGCTTATTATTATCCAAGTAAGTTACTGCTGATACTTTATTATGATCCATTTTAATTTTATTAACTTCAGCACTATATATAATATCGATACCTAGTTCTTGGGATCTTTCGAATAAAGTGTTCATTAATCCTATCCCTTTATCCACTGTCTTTATAGGTAAGCCACCCCAAAAATTTTTATTTCCATTAATTTCAAAGTACTGATTTTCATTTAATTGAAACTCTACTCCTTGTTTTTTCATCCATAAAATAGTTTCAAATGACTCATTTGATAAAAATTTTGCTAATTCTGGATTACTCTCACCATTAGTTACTTTTAAAATATCTTCATAAAAGTCTTCAGTATTATAATCAGGCATTTGTATTTTTGATAAATCACTTTCTGATAGTGCTGTGACAACTTCATTGATTCCTTGTAAATCATTATAAGCAAACCTTATTGCTCCATCAGTAAATATTGAATTTCCCCCTCTTTTTTCTTTGGGAGCTTTTTCTAATACAAGCACTTCACTACCATTCTCTTTTGCTGATATTGCTGAACTTAGTGCAGCATTTCCTGTTCCAACTACAATTACGTCATATTTTTTCAAAAATATCCCTCCATAAAAAAAGTAATCTAAAAGTATTTAAATTTAGATTACATAATAAAATAGTAGAAAGGAAATACATATATTCTATTCACTATCATAAAATATTTTTATGACACTTTGCTTATACTAATCAATATACTTATAATATGATTTAATGTGTCTAATAAACTTTTGCATTAATGGATAATCCACTTCTTCCCTATATAATAACCAAGTATCCCTATAAATTATTTCATTCTTTTTGTTTTTTATAGGTATTATATTTAAATTTTCATGGTCTCTGATACCGATATTGGGAGCAATTGCATAACCCATGCCTTTTTCTACTAGCTTCAAACAAGACTCTATGTTATCAATTAACATCGCTTCATTCGGAGGCTCATTGTAAGATTCTTTCCACCAGTTATCAATAGTATTTTGTAATCCTATATCAGTCTTAAAAGCTATCCTTGACTTTGAAGGTAAGTTTTCTATATCAATCTCATCTTTGCTGATTATACATATAGGTTCTTGATCTAATAGAATTTTATAGCCTTTCCAAGATACATCTCCTCTTACTATTGCAAGCGAAACTTCATCAGATGCTATTAATTTATAAATAGATTGGCTCCAAGAAGTAATAATTTTGAATTGAATTTTATTAAAATCATTCGTAAAACTACTAAGTATTTCAGGCAAATCATATCTCGCTAAATTATGAGAAACACCAAGTCTGATTACGCCCTCATTTTCGTTATCTATGCTATGAAGATTATCCTTCATCTCATTGAATCCATTCAAAGTTTTCTTAGCATACTCAACGAGATGAAGACCTTGAGGAGTAAATCTAATACCTTTTTTAGTACGTATTATTAAAGACACTCCAAGCTCTCGTTCAATAGTATTAATTTTGTAACTTAACGAAGGTTGAGATACATATAACTTTGTCGCAGCCCTTGTAATATTTCTTTCCTCATTCAGCGTTTTTATTATTTCTAAATCTCTAAAATCCATAGTTAGTTCCCCTTTCGCGTAAACAAGTGGTGCCATAAAATTATTAAATAACGAAGAAATAGATAAAGGGATTATCCATAAAAACCATATAACTTCATTATGTATAAAAAGTGCTAATATAATAGTACATAAAAATTTAAAAGTAAAAGCTAGGTTTAAAATTTCAGTATTATTAATGAAGCGGCTGACTTTACTTAATATATACACCTAAAAAAGAAAAGTTAATAGTGAGTGGATTGGTGTATAAGTGTATACTTATTTTCGTTACATACATTATAACATCATCGTGATTTGGAATGAAAAGTACATAATAGAATAGGATTTAATGATTAATAACCCAATACACTGTAGACCTACTAACTCCTATTTTTTTAGCAATTTCTTCGCCGTTGAGCCTATTGCTCTTGCAGTTTCCAATCCTTTATTTTTTTAATCATAAGTCAGCTAAAATGAATAATTCTTATAAATTTGATAACATTTATATATCATATGTATCAAAAAGGAGAACTAAGTAATGAAACAATCTGTATATGATTTAACTCAACAACATAGATCTATTCGCCAGTTTAAAGATGAACCTCTATCTAAAGAAACTGTTCAAAAATTAGTCGAAGCTGGACAAATGGCTTCTACATCTAGCTACGTTCAAGCGTATTCTATAATCGGTATTACTGATCCTGAAATTAAGAAAGAATTAAAAGAAATTTCTGGACAACAACATGTTGTAGACAATGGCTACTTATTCGTTTATGTAATTGATTATTATAGACATAGTTTAATTAATAAAGAAACAAATGGAAATATGGAAACAAGTTTTGAATCTGCGGAAGGTCTTTTAGTAGGTACAATTGATGTTGCATTAGCAGCACAAAATGTAGCACTAACTGCTGAAGATATGGGTCTTGGTATTGTATATTTAGGTTCTTTACGAAATGATGTTGGTCGCGTTAGTGAAATATTAGACTTACCTGAGCATGTCTTCCCATTATTCGGTATGGCTGTAGGCGTGCCAAGTGATGATGAGCAAGGTTCACCAAAACAACGATTACCATTTGAACATGTCTTTCATGAGAATCAATATAACTCAGACAAAGAACAACAACTTGAACAAATCAAACAATATGACAATGATATTAAAGATTATTATGAACAACGCTCTAACGGAAAACGTTCTGAATCATGGTCTGAACAAATTAGAAAAATGATGAGCCAAAAAACAAGACCAGATATATTAGAGAAATTGAATATTAAAGGATTTATGAAAAAATAATATCGTTAGGTCAACTAAAAATAAGAGGCGGAGACAAATTAATTGTCTCCGCCTCTTTTCATTATAATGGTAGTAGCTATCTGGATTGAAAATGTGCTATAACAGCTTTTTAATCCTAGTTAGCTTTTTATTTTATGATGTTTTATCTTCTATTCTGCCATCACTTAGTTTGATTACTTTATCTGCAAATTCAAATACTCTTTCATCATGTGTAATCATAATACCGATTGAATTATTTTCTTTTACATTATTTTTGATCATTTTAACTACTTCAATTGCTCGTTTTGAATCTAAACTTGCAGTTGGTTCATCTGCTAAAATCATTTTTGGTTGGTTCATCCACGCTCTCATTATAGCTACACGTTGTTTTTCCCCACCTGATAATGCGTTTGGATATGATTTCAATCTATGTGATAAACCTATTTCTGTTAATAATTTTTCTGCTCTTTCTTTTGCTGCTTTTTTACCCATTCCAGCCATTTGACCTACATAAGTTAATTGGTCTGTTACATTTAAATAAGGTATTAAATGTGATGATTGGAAGATAAATCCTATTTGGTTTAATCTCATATCTGTAAGTTTTTTATCTGATAAATTCACATAATCTAAATCATCTAAAGTGATTTCTCCTGAACTCTTACCTAAAAGTCCACCGATGATTGATAATAATGTTGATTTTCCTGATCCAGATGCACCGTTTAATACGATTAATTCACCTTTATCTGCTGTAAATGTAATATCATTTAATACTTGAGTTTTTGCTTCTTTTTCACCGAATGATTTTGTAACATGTTCAACGACTAATCCCATAATTATTCTCCTCCTATAGCTTCTAGTGGTTCAATTTTCATAACTTTAACAAGTGATAATACTGCTCCGATTAATGAAACGACAATGAATACTGCAACCATCAATAACATCAAGTTCGTATTTAGGAAGAATGGCATTGTTACTGGCATCACGCCACCTAAAATTAAAATTACTGCGATTGCTAATGCAACTCCGATTAATGTAATAATTAATATTTGAAGCATTAATGAAGATATTAAATTTTTATTTTTCGTACCGATTGCTTTTAAAATTCCGAATTGACTAGTTTTTTGAATTGTCATTACGTAGAAGAATGCTGTAATAACGATTGCTGAAATTACGAATAAGAATACGATCATCAAGTTTAATGGTTGTTGTTCTGCATTATAACTTGGAATTGAATTTAACATATCATCTTGTGAAATAACTTTTACGTCATCTAATTTGTTGATTTCATCTTTTTGGCTGTCACTTAAACTATCGTATGCAACAACTGAAATGTGATTCCCTTTTAAATCGTTCATTCCATCTTTATTAACGTATGCCATTGAAGTATGTGAGAACATGATATTGTTAGCAAATCCAGAGATTTTAAATGATTGATCTTTATCTGCTATTTTAATTTTGTCCCCTACTTCAAATCCTTCAGCTTTCAATTTCTCGTTTAGTAATACTTCATTGTCACTTTTCGGTAAGTGACCTTCTGAAGGATCAGGTTTAATGTCATCTGTAAGTTGTGTAAACATTAAATCTGCTTTACCACTATCCGTTTCAACTTTCTGCATTGCCGTCTTGATTGTGTCACCTTTTGCTACATTGTTAATTGCCTCATCTGATTTATCAGTGATATTTGATTGGCTTAAATTATTATCTGCGTCACTCGCTATGACATATTCACTTTTATTCCATTGTTCAATTCCTGAAACGTTCTCTTTCGCTAACCCTTGTGCTAATGCTGAAATAAATAATACTAAAAATGCTAATAAGAATAGAATTAAAGTTACAAGTAAATATTTAAATTTGTAATAAGTAAGTTCTTTAAGTGCTAATTTCATGTTTATCCGTTCCTCTCTCTTAATGTATAAACTTATAATAACGACCCAATGTGAACTGAATATGAACAATAAGACATAAAACAAAAAAACTTTATAAAAAGTTAAAAACTTTGAAGATAGATATAATACAAGCTATTTAATTAATGTTCATTTATAGACAATTTACTAGTGTGCCTTACTTTAAGTTGGTACAATTAAAGCAAATATGAATGATATGGAGGTTATCTTTATGATTAAATCTACATGGCAAGGTAAGAAAACTTTTAAAGCACAATCTAAATTCGGTCATAATATAGTTTCTGATGCTCCTACTGAATCTGGTGGAGATGACAATGGCCCATCACCAGTTGAATTAATGTTAAGTGGTTTAGCTGGATGTACGGGTATAGATGTTACAAATCTTATGAAAGAACGATTAGCCAATGTTACGAAATTGGAAATTACAGTAGATGATGAAAGAGAAGATATAACATCTCGTGCAGTTAAACATGTAAATTTAATTTTTGATGTTGAAGGCGAAGTTGATTTAAAAAAATTAAAACGCTCAATTACATTAAGTGTAGAAAAATATTGTACAGTTGCACATTCACTAAAAGCTACAATTGAACCGAAACTTATATTTAATGGTAAAGAGGAAACTTTATAAAAAAAACAGTTTGGACTGGGATCTACGTTATTAAACGATTTCCCTATCCAAACTGTTATTTTTTAATATATGGTGCTCGCCAAATATAAAATGTTGCGTAAGAACTCCACATTTCCCATCCTTTATTCAAAGCAATCATTTGTTCTTTTGAAGGCTTTTGCTCTAAATTTAATATAGCTTTCAAAGCATTTTGTAAACCAACATCTCCAATAGGAAAAGCATTCTTAACTCCTAATGACCTCATCATGACATAATGTGCAGTCCACGGCCCAATGCCTCTAATATTAACAAGTGTTTTTTCAATTTCTACCTTATCTTCCATATTCAATAACATATCTTTAGTTAACATTTGTGAATGGATTATCTTTGCTACATCGATTAAATATTCAGCTTTTCTTCTAGAAAATTTTAAATCCATCAATTCTTTTACAGTAATTTTGGATATCACATCAACTGTTGGGTGAATATAATATGATTTATTTTCAAACGTCATTTTTTCACCATAACTTTCTACTAATCTCTTCTTCAGTTGATAAGCAAAAGTTAAATTAATCTGCTGTCCAATTATCCCCCAGGAAATAGCTTCAAAAAAGTCAGGTATTCTGATTAATCTCAATCCATATAATTCATTTATTAAAGGTTCCAATATCTCATTTTTTCTACCATATTGATAAAATAAAGATAAATCTGCAGAAAAATCAAACCATTCTTCAATAAAATTTACTAACCTTTCTGTATTTTCAGGTGAGATAGATATATCATTTAGAATTTCTACTATTAAATAGTGGCGTTCATAAGAAATAGATAACAACAATTTAATATCATCAATCTTTATTGCACGATAAATTTTGTCATCCACTATATCAAAGAGCACTTCATTTTCGTCCCTTTTTAAATAAGCTAAACATTGTTCATAGTCGAAAATATCTGGACACTCAATTCTAATTTCTTCCATAAAGCATCACTTCCTTAATTACTCATATTATGAATCATATGTTTTTAATAAACAAATTAGAAATTTTAAAACATAAAATCAATTCATAGAAATTACATGTTATAATTGCAAGTAATTACCAATTAGGAGAGAAAAATATGTCAAAAAAATTATTCGTATTAATCACTACATTGTTACTTATTTTAGCAGCTTGTGGAAATAAAGATGACGATTCATCAAAAAGTAATACACATAAATACAAAACAGACGAAGGTAAAACTGTTGAAATTCCAGATAAGCCAAAACGAGTTGTTGTATTAACAACGGATCAAGGTAACTTCCAAAAGCTTGGTGTAGATCCAGTTGGGACAGACGCTGACTTCCCTAAATCTAAATATGTAGACGATAAAGATGCTAAACGCGTTGGATCAGAAGACATCGAAGCTGTAACAAAATTAAAACCTGATTTAATCATCACATATAACGCAAATCCTCAAATTAAAAAATTCGAAAAAATAGCACCTACAGTTCCATTTGATCATAGTAAACGTACATTTAAAGAAGTGCACGTTGAAATCGGGAAATTACTAGGTAAAGAAGACAAAGCAAAAGAACAAGTAAAAGAATTAGAAGACTTAATGTCTAAAGAAGGTAAAACAGTAAAAGAAGAAATCGGTAAAGATAGCACAGTTTCTATTATGGAAGTTGGTCCAAAAGAATTAACTTTAATAGGTAAAAACTTTGGCAGAGGTTCAGAAGTCATCTATCAAGGCTTTGGATTTAAACACCCAGAAGCCGCAGAAAAAGATATACCAAAAGAAGGATGGTTAACAACTTCATTTGAAAACTTCAGCAAATATACAGGTGATTATTTACTCATACCAACTGAAGACGGCAAAAAACCAACCTCTTCATTAATCGACGGTAGCATTTGGAAAAACACAAAAGCAGTTAAAGAAGATCACGTTTATTATTATCCAAAAAATGAATTTATGTATTCAGACCCAATTTCAATAGAGAAACAAACTGAGTATTTAAAAAATATGCTGACAAAATAATAAATAGGAGGCTAGGACATTTAATGTGTCCTAGCCTCATTATTTTATGTTTAATATGATATGTGTAGAATCGCACGATATCTTCTGAGTCTTCGTGCGTTTTGCTCGGATTTAGTCCGAATCGCACGATATCTCGAAAGTCTTCGTGCGTTTTTGCCGGATTTACCCTGAATCGCACGATATCTCTGGAGTCTTCGTGCGTTTTGACTAGATTTTGCCTAAATCGCACGATATCTCTGGAGTCTTCGTGCGTTTTAGCCTGATTTACCCTGAATCGCACGATATCTTCTGAGTCTTCGTGCGTTTTAGCCCGATTTTCCCTGAATCGCACGATATCTTCCGAGTCTTCGTGCGATTTGACCAGATTTTGCCTGAATCGCACGATATCTCTGGAGTCTTCGTGCGTTTTAGCCTGATTTACCCAGAATCGCACGATATCTCTGGAGTCTTCGTGCGTTTTGCTCGGATTTAGTCCGAATCGCACGATATCTTTGGAGTCTTCGTGCGTTTTGACCGGATTTTGCCTGAATCGCACGATATCTTCTGAGTCTTCGTGCGTTATCTATTCAGCTCTTCACGCTCCTATACAACATTACCTATAATTATAATTCATCAATTTATTTTTTGCATTTTTAAACATTTATGCATACACTGTATAAAAAAGGAGTGGGATTTATCTTGGCTAAACAAACTGATTTACGTGTCATCAAAACTAAAAAAGCGCTCAATGACACATTACTCGAAATATTAACTATTAAAAATTTTTCTGATATCACTGTAAATGAAATATGTAATAAATCTCTCATTCATCGTACAACTTTTTATAAACATTTTATGGATAAAATTGATTTATTACAATATGCATTAAAAGAAAATACTAAAGAGTTCTTCATATTAGATATTTATGATCGACTTCACAAACCATTTCAATCTATGGAAAAATCTTTCGTAAATAAATTAAATGATGTATTTGAAAAACAAATGAATAATGATAAAGAATTTATGGATGAACTTATTAAGCATTTCATAGAAGTATTTAGTAAAGATTTCAAAAATAATATTGATAAAGTCGCAACCCCAACCCATATACCACAATCTCTACTTCCATATATTTATGGATCAAATTTATCAGCCATCATACATTGGTCTGATTCATTACAAGGCGACTTAGACTACTCAAAGCTAGACGAAATATTTAATGAAATTAATATCATTAGTTTAAATGAGGGAAAATAAAAGGCCGAGACAAATTAATTGTCTCAGCCTTTTATCATTATATTGGCAGTGGAATGCTATCCCACTGTTTTATTTTTGGACTAAATTATTTACATAATCTTTGAATTCTTCTTTGTTACCTTCTTCTATATCTATCATGGCAACTTTACCTTGAGGGAATTCAATAAATAATACGCCTTTGTCTTCTATTGTTACGGCTTTAATATCTTGATAACTAAATACTCTTTTATAAGGTTCGCCATTCATATCAACACTCATAATTACACGTTCGTTTGTTGTAATGTATGCACCTTTAAACTGTGTTTGTTCTCCTACTTTATATATGATTGTACCTAACACGCTTGGTCCAACTTTTTCAGTAGGATATAATTCATTTTCATCAATTTCATTTAATTTCATGCTTGAAACCTCCATTCATTACTCTCTCTATTGTACGAAATAAATAGAGTATGAAACAAATATTATGATTGACGTTCTATCAATTATTTAAATTAATGTAACCTGCTCTAATTTTTTTGCCTTCTTCATCAAATGATTCTACATAACCATCTTCGCTTACATTATATGATCCTAATAATTCCCCATCTTTACTCGTATATGAAAAACCAAATTTATCTCCATGTTTCTCCGGTTCTTTCCAAACTGTTTCATCTGTATCCACTTTATCTATACCTTCAAATGCTTCTACAGCATCAAACACGTTATCTCTTGTTATGACAGTATTTTGATTATCACTAGAATTTACGAATTCAAAGTCATCAGGATATTGCATAATATATTGAATGTTATCATTATCGTCATTCCCATTTGTATATACTGCAATTTGATATCCATTGTTCGGCGTATTATTATAAATAACAAATGAATGGCCTTGCCCCGTTCTTAAATCTTGAGCTGGCTCACCATGAAAGTCTATAAATTCTTTATAAGTTACATGGTCTGTAGGAACAATACTAAATTGTTCTACAGGTCTACCTTCACTCAAATAGTACATGACCATGAAATTTCCATATACATGCCCTTCTCTACCTAAGAAGTTACGCACATCTTCTTCCTGCCCAAACTTTGATTCTATATTCTCTTTATTCATCGTTTTCATCATACCTTTATAACCCGTTACATGATTTTCATTCATATAATGATCTGAAAAATCTTGTGACAAAATATCAATTTTCGGAGCAGATTCACTCTTATTACTGTTATGTTTTTTTGATTGAGATGATTTATTATGATTATTTTTATTTGGTGGATCTCCTATAGTAATACTACATCCCGATAAAAGTAGTATCGTCGCAATGATAAATAAAAATTTATATTTCATTAATATAAATCCCTCCTAACTCAATTAAATAAATAATGCTAAATTTATTAAAATTATTATTCCCTATTTCAAAGATAATATTCAGAAAAATTTGAAAACGTTTGTTTACTTTTATATAATGGTCATTAACTAGTTGAAAGGAGTCCTTTTACAATGACAGAACGAATTTATGGTAATACGCCTTGCTTTTTAGGTGGTAAAAATTTAACTAAAGAAAAAGATTATTCGACAGATGTTCTCGTATATGGTGTACCTTTCGAAGGCCCATGCACATGGGGAGACTATACGGGGTGTGAATTAGGCCCTAAACAAATCAGATTATCATCTGCTAGATATAGTGGCTATCTCCCTGAATTAGATCATATAGATGTTAATCAACATTTATCAATCGGTGACGTTGGAGATGTTTCAACTATACCTCATGATGTTGAACAAACAGTAAATAATATTGAGACATTTGCAGAAGATTTATGGCGCTCTAATAAATTTTTAGTTGGATTAGGTGGAGACCATGGTATTACATATCCAATTTTAAAAGGTTTAACAAATACCGGAAAAAAAGTAGGTATTATTCACTTAGACGCACATTACGATAATATGCCACACTATGAAAACGAACGATTTGCACGAAACACACCATTTATGAGGTTGTATGAAACTGAAGGCATTCGTAATGAAAGTTTAATTCATACTGGTATACACGGACCTCGAAATCAGCCTGAAACAGGTAAATTCGCTAAAGAAAATGGTGCTGTCACAATCACGATTAACGAAATCAAAGAAACGTCAGATTTAAGAAAATTTGCAAGAGATATCTATGCACAAGCTAGTAAAGATGTAGATGTTGTTTACTTAACAATTTGTAGCGATGTATTAGATTTCGCATTTAATCCAGGCGGTCCAGTTGATGGTAACGGACTGACAAGTTACGAATTACTTACTATGATATATGAATTTGGTAAATTAGGCCTTGTAGGTATGGACTTTGTTGAAGTCTATCCAATGCAAGATGCTAACCAAAATTCATCTCACTTTGTATCAACAGCTGTGCTTTATGTATTAGCCGGACACATTAAATACTTAAATAAAGTTTAATGCCTGACATACGAAGGGATGGGTTCATATGGCAGAACAGAGAGAAAGAAGTAAGTTCAGCATATTTGGTCCTGGCATGATTATAACCGCTTCATTTGTGGGACCAGGGACAGTTACAACTATGACTCAAGGTGGAGCCGGGTTTGGTTATAGTCTACTTTGGGCAGTGATATTCTCAATTATTGCAACAATTGCATTACAAGAGATGGTTGCTCGATTAGCGCTCGTTACAAATGAAGGTTTAGGTGAAGCAATACGTGATATTTTTAATCATCACCTCCTAAAAATCATCACTGTTTGGTTTAGTATGGTTGCTGTCGCAGTAGGTTGTGCCGCTTATATATCTGGTGATTTACTAGGTACTTCTTTAGGTGCTGCCTACTTACTTGATATACCTGAACATCTCATTGCACCAGTAATCGGTATCATCATCTTATTAATAGGATTAAAAGGAAGTTATGATTTAATAGAAAAAGTCATGACCGTGCTCGTTCTTATTATGGGTGTTATTTTTATAACAACTGTAATTGTTATTCAACCAGATTTTGGTGCTGTTCTTAAAGGAGCATTCGTACCAAGCATACCTAATGGATCACTTCTAACAGTGATTGCGTTAATTGGTACAACAGTCGTTCCGTATAACTTTTTTATACATGCGACATCTATTCACGAACGTTTTAATGGTATTAAAGATTTAAAAATTGTTAGAATAGATACAATTCTAGCTATTGGGCTAGGCGGTCTGATTTCAGCTGCCATTCTAATAACTGCAGGTACATTAATAGAAGGCAGAGAAGTTAAGAGTTTAGTTGAATTATCTGAACCGCTTAAACCAATACTTGGTGATTTTGCTCCATTATTTATGAGTATCGGTTTATTCTCTGCAGGTTTATCATCTGCCATTGCCTCTCCTATGGGTGCTGCAGCTACTATAAGTAGTTGTCTTCGCTGGAAAGGTGGCGTAAAGAGTAAAAAATATCGACTAGTCTTTGCTATCGTGATATTTATCGGCATAATCACTTCTTCTCTTGGATTTGAACCATTAGAAGTATTATTAATTGCTCAAGCATTAAATGGTATTATATTACCGCTTATTGCAGTATTAATTTTTATTATCTTAAACAAGAAAAATATGATGGGCAAATTTGCAAATGGCATCGTGCTTAATATCATTGGAATATTCGTTGTTTTAGTCGTTTCGTTCTTAGGTATTTATAGTTTAGTAGATGCTATTCAAAGTTTCATGAGTTAATTATAAAGAATTTATAGGGGATGAAATATTTTATGACAAAATTAACAGTCTATCTAGCAGGACAAATACATGATAATTGGAGAGAAGAAATCACCCAAAAAGCACAAGAAAGTAATTTACCATTAACTTTTGTTGGGCCACAAACAAATCATGATCGTTCTGATAATGTAGGTGAAGCCATATTAGGAGAACAACCAAACAATTATTATAAAGATAACGCAGCATCAGACATCAATAATTTGCGTACACAAGTATTGATGAACAAAGCAGATATCGTAATTGCTTTATTTGGAGAAAAATATAAACAATGGAATACAGCTATGGATGCATCAACTGCAATTGCACTCAACAAACCATTGATTCTTGTACGTCCAACAGACTTAATCCATCCATTAAAAGAACTATCAAACAAAGCTAATGTCACTGTAGAAACAGTCGATCAAGCATTAGATGTTATTAAATACATTTATGAGTAAAAATTTTAAAAAGGAGTGGAACAGAAATCTAGTTTTAAAAAATAGATTTCTGTTCCACTCCTTTTTATTAATCATTTCAATTTCATTTTCATTTGTTTCTTATATTTAAAATAAACTTTTGATAATAAATCTGCTATGAGCAATCCAAGTGCAATAGAACTTGATATTAAAGCTACTTTAATCATTGTTATCAAAGCTTCATGATAGTCATTTAGCACTAAATTTTTAATTGCTTCATAAGCTGTCCCTCCTGGTACAAGTGGAATAATTCCAGGAATGATAAACAAAATAATTGGCGAAAAGAATCTCTTACTCATAAAGTGACTCATGATTCCAATAAAGAAACCACCTATAAATGAAGATTGTACATCTGAATCATTAAATAATAGACTTGATTGAAATGCCATCCATCCTATTGCACCAACTATTCCTGCAGGTACTAACAAGTATTTAGGTGAATTAAATAATACGCCAAATAATAAAGATGCTCCAAAACTAAATACAATATTTAATATTATTGTTATTATCATAACTCACCTCTCAAGAGAAAATTAATAATACAACGCCTACACCTACTCCTATCGCTATTGAAGTAAATGTTGCTTCTAAACCTTTAGAAATACCAACTAACAATTGTCCAAGAAATAAATCTTGTATCGCATTTGTTATTAATACCCCTGGTACAATAGGCATGACTGCAGATATTATTGAAATATTTACTGTATTCCCACCAGTTATGATTTGATTACATATAGCTATTAAAGCAATTACACTAGCAGCAACTATTTCTGCTATAAACTTCACATTCGTCCAAGAATGTAATAACTCTACGATACAATACCCTATTGCGCCGGCAATGAAAGTTGCGATAATATCTTCTTTAATTCCACTAAATAAATATAGGAAAAATACTGATATAAGTCCTGCAGCAACCATTTTAAATGGTAAAGAATATGGATATGGTGAATTATGTATAGTAAGTATTCTCTTTAAAGCCTCTTCTGCCGATATTTGTTCTTTTTCTAACATTCTCGATACATTATTTACACGATGAATATTGCCTAAATTAGTATCTCTCTTTTTCACTCTATAAACTCTTATATTATCATCTATATCTAAAGCAAAATTTATAAAAGTTGAACTTACATAACATTGATTATTAGGATATCCTAGACGTTTAGCCATTCTAAACATCGTATCCTCAACACGAAATGCCTCTGAACCCGCTTCTAAAAGAACTAGACCCGCATTCATCACTATTTCTTGAACTAATTCTTTTGAATGCTTTTTTTGATTCATACTATACACACCTCGTTTCTTAGTTACATCTATATAAGAATATCAAATATAACATTACATTTTAACTTTAAAAGTAATAAAAATAAAAAAATTTGGGATTTCAAAAGATTTTTCAAAAACTACATTTAAAATGCTAAATTTTTCTATTTTATGAACATTTTCGATACAACTTGACTTTACATTAATTTCATAATAGGCTTAATTTTGACGTAAGGAGGAAAATAAAATGGAAACACCACCAATCAACAAACAGCTTGGTTTCTTATTATATGTTGCGTCAAAAGAGCTTATTAAAAAATATACACCGATATTGAAGAAATATAACTTAACTTATACAGGTTATATCGTTCTTGTAGCTATAGATAAAAACGAAGTCATCAATATTAAAACTTTAGGCGACAGACTATATTTAGATTCTGGAACATTAACACCATTATTAAAAAAACTAGAAGAAAAAGGATTCATTAACCGTGAAAGAGCGATTAATGATGAAAGAAATTTACGCGTTTCACTAACTGAACAAGGCATTGAAACACAATCTGAAATCTCAGAAGAAATCGTAAAAGTATTTCAAGGATTAGAAGTAAATTCTGAGAAATCCTTAGAATTAAGAGATTCTATAGAAAAATTCATACAAACAACGCTTAACAAAGACATAGCAGAATAAATTAATTAACTACCACATTGTATAATGTCTTTTGATATTTAATAAGCAGTAGAAATTCATTGTAAACATTGAATTTCTACTGCTTTTTCTAATATTGCTGATTAGAGTGAGCTTAGATTGAGCTTACTGGCAGAATTCTGAATTGTGCTCCTTAGATTGTTCTTACTGGCAGAATTCTGAATTGTGCTCCTTAGATACTACCTCTTACGGACATTTCTCAGAATTATGTCCCTTACAACACTTCTTACGGACATTTCTCGGAATTTTGTCCCTTAGTCCCTTTCAACACCACTCACACTCTCTTACCTATTATAACTATGATATGGGCATGTGATAATGTGATCGTCAATAATTCCTATACTTTGTAAAAATGAATAGACAATCTTTGGACCGACAAAATTAAACCCAATTTTTTTTAAGTCTTTACTTAATTTAATTGAAAGTTCTGTTTCAGCTGGTATGTCTGTTGTATTATGCCATTCGTTGATTATAGGTTTGTCATCTACATAAGACCATAAAAAGTTTGCTAAACTTCCATATTGTTGTTGAATGTTTTGCACTAATAATGCATTGTTTCTTACGGATTTGATTTTTCCTTTATGTTTTATAACGTTGTATTCTGTTCTAATTTCCTCTAATTCATCGTCTGTTAATTGTGCACATTTTTCGATATCAAATTGTTTAAATGCTTCTTGATATGCATGACGTTTTTGTATAACAGTTTCCCAAGACAAACCTGCTTGAGCGCCTTCTAAAGAAAGCATTTCAAATATATATTGATCATCTTTATTTATTCTACACCATTCTTTCTCATGATATACTTTCATTAAATCACTACTTGGCCACGTGCATTCAGTCATGCTTAATCACTCATTCCATATTTTTTATCTAACTTATGATTTCGAACCATAAATATTATAATTGTAATTCCAAATACGCTTAATATTAAAATCGTCTCCCAAACGCCTAATTTAAAAGGCATCCCCAATGCTGTATATAAATCTTTAACTACGATAAATGTAAATAACGCCATAATTTCAAATTTTATAAAATAAATAAGTAATTTAGCATTTTCTATTTGTTCTTCGTTTGGCTTACCATAAAGTGATGGAACATGTATGTATTGATCTAATTCAGGTCTACTTACAATAGTATGCAATATTAACCAGATAAATATTCCTAATGCTGGCATAAAAAAGATAAAGGCTTTTGTTGCCCATGCATCTGGATTACCTGCAAAATCATAATGACTTGGTATATTATCGGGCAACACGTCAAAATTAATTATAATTAATATTATAGAAAATAACCACATAACAATACTTGAAATATCTAGCACACGTCTGAGCATGATATCTCCCCCTTATAAAAAAAGCAACAAGTACATTAAATGTGCTTGTTGCTTTTAAATTTAATCTATATAAGTATTTATTAAGCTTACCAAGCAAATAATCCAACGAATGCAGCTGTTAACAGTGATACTAAAATACCTGAAAGCAGCATCATTGGTACATATTTAGATACAAAATTAGATACATCGTCTTTGACAATGCCCTTCAGTGTTCCTATTATCATACCAATTGTAGAGAAGTTAGCAAATGATACTAAGAAAGTACTAATTACTGCCGCTCTATGTGTTGAATATTCACTTATCTCTTTACTAATTGTACTCATCACAACAAATTCATTTGTTACAATTTTAAGTGCCATTTGTTGAGCAACTACCCATGCTTCTCCAACTGGCATACCAAGTAAAATTGCAAATGGGAACATAAAGATACCGAGTATGTACTCTAATCTTATGTTTGGTAAATATGGAATAGGATCCATAATACCTAATAATTTATTAATCAAGTCTGCGATTGCAACAAACGCGATAACAAACGCGATAATGATTAATACAAGTTTACCTGCATTGATTACTGAATCCCCTAAAAATGAGAAGAATGGTTGTCTTTCCCCTTCGTCTATCTCAGCTACAACATCTTCTTCTGGATCTAAATCAAATGGATTTAAAATAGTTGTTACAATAATTGCATTAATTATGTTTAATGGTATAGCAGTTAATACATATTCCCCAGGTATCATTGTGACATATGCACCAACAATTGCACCTGAAACTGAACTCATAGACATCATTGCAACTGTCAGTACTCTAACTTTATTCATAGAAGTTAACTGTTTAGATGATACTGCTAAAGCTTCTGTATTTCCTAAAAACATCATTTCAATCGAGAAGAATGACTCGAACTTAGGTTGTCTTGTTATTTTTGAAATAACCCAACCTAAAATTGAAATAAATTTCGGTAAAATCCCTAAATACATTAAAATATCAAATACTGGTACAACTAGTAGAATTGGTAGCAACGCTGAAACTGCCATATCCATATTCCCTGGTCCTGGTGCTGTAAAGCTACCAAATGCAAATCCTATTCCCGAAAAAGCAGATTCTAAAAGCCACGACACACCATCAGCCGCACCTTTAACGAATTTTGCTCCAAATGAAAATTGAGTGAAGAACCATGCTAATACTAAGTTAATTACGATTAGTATTGAAACAGATTTCCAATCAATATTCTTCTTATCCCTAGAAAAAAGAAAAGCGACACCAATGAATATCAACAAACCAATTATATTGATGATTAGAAACATTGTTTTTGTCCACCCTTTTTTATTATTAAAATCAACATTATTATAACATGCAAATTAAAAGTATGTTACTACATTTTAAAGACACTTTTACAATTTTTTATAAAACATAAAGTAAGTTGTAGATTAATTAGGAAGTTAATCGAAGAGTTTAACCAAGTTGTAGATTAAGTTAAGAGTTAATCGAAGAGTTCGGCCTAGTTGTAGATTAATTCCATCATTAATCTAAGACATACTCAAAATCAACACCATACAATGAAAAATCATGGGACATAAATGATTTTCATAAAAAAACAAGAGGCAAAGACAATTAAATTGTCCCAGCCTCTTACCATTTATTATCATATACTCGTTAATTATTATTAATTTGGATATTGATCAAATTGATTAATTGATTGATCACATTTCATACTTATAGCTAAATACACTATATAACCAGAAACCAGTACCATGATTAAAGCATAAACTGTTAACACATAAATATTAGATATTATCATTGTATTAAACAGCAACAACATGAGTATCATTATCGCATCTACAATGCTTAATGAAATAACACATAAGCGCTCCATTCTAACCCTTCTTTACTCCATAATATGACTCTAGCTATTAGCTACTTGTCTTTCGCAATGAGACTCATATTACTACATTCATTCTATGAATTCAATACGTTTTACTAAAATTTTAAAAAAGAAATTTTTGATTTGGAATTTTTCATACAAGCTGATTACTAAAGTACGTTATAAAGGATATGATATAGTTTACAAATGTAGAGACTTTACATTTTAAATAGGAGGCATTTTTCATGGAAAATTATCATTTAAATGACGGACAAGTATTACCACAAGTTGGGTTTGGTACATATAAACTGAATGGATCAACTGGAGTACGTGCAATTGTAAATGCCTTGAACAATGGCTATCGAATTCTTGATACGGCATATAATTATGAGAATGAAGGTACAGTCGGAAAAGCAATACAAGAAAGTCACGTAGATCGAGATCAAATTATTGTAACTTCTAAATTACCAGGACGTTATCATAGTTATGATCAAGCAATCACTGCTATCCAAGAGTCAATATATAGACTTGGTGTTGAGTATCTAGACTTATATTTAATACATTGGCCAAATCCTAAACAAGGTAAGTATGTCGAAGCATGGAAAGCACTCATTGATGCTCAAAAACTTGGACTCATTAAATCTATTGGTGTATGTAATTTCTTAGAAGAACACATTGAAACACTAGAAAAAGAAACAGGCGTATTACCAGCAGTTAATCAAATAGAGTTACATCCTTACTTTAATCAAAAAGATGTTCTAGAATATCACAAAGAAAAAGGCATTATAATAGAAGCATGGAGTCCATTAGGTCGTGCATCAGAAGTAATAAACGACAAGAAAATTGGAGAAATTGCTAAGAAATATAATAAAACTATTCCACAAATTATCTTGAAATGGCATGTACAAAACGGTGTAGTACCAATTCCTAAATCTACATCAATCGCCAGACAAATACAGAACAAAGATATCTTTGATTTCTATTTAGAATCAGAAGACTTAGCTGAAATTGATTCATTAACAAGGAAAGATGGACGTCTTAAAGGCCAAGACCCAGCAACTCACGAAGAATTTTAGAATAAATATTATTAAAATGAATAGATATAAACATTTTTAAAAGGAGCGATTCAAATGGCTAAATTAGGTAAATCAAATATTGAAGTCAATCCGATTGGTTTAGGAACGAATGCAGTAGGAGGACATAATTTATACCCTAACCTCAATGAAGAACAAGGTAAAGATGTTGTCAGAGCTGCTATTGATAATGGTGTCACTTTACTAGATACAGCTTTTATTTATGGTCCAGGCAGATCTGAGGAACTTGTAGGTGAAGTTGTTAAAGAATACGATAGAAAAGATGTTGTTATCGCTACTAAAGGTGCTCATTATTTCGAAGGAGACGACACGAAACTTTCTAATGACCCAGAATTCATTAAAGAACAAGTTGAGAATAGTCTTAAAAGATTACAAACTGACTATATAGATTTATATTATATTCACTTTCCAGATGAAGAAACACCGAAAGATGAAGCTGTTGCTGCATTACAAGAATTGAAAGAAGCAGGCAAAATTAAAGCAATTGGTGTTTCTAACTTTACTTTGGATCAATTAAAAGAAGCGAATAAGAATGGAAATGTTGACGTAATTCAACATGAATATAACTTATTAAATCGTGAAAATGAACATATTTTAGAATATACAGCTGAACATAATATTACATTTATACCATACTTTCCATTAGCTGCAGGGTTACTTGCTGGTAAGTATGACGAAAATACAACATTCGATGATTTAAGAGCGAGTAAACCTGATTTCCAAGGTGAACAGTTCAAAGAAAATCTTAAAAAAGTTAATAAACTAAGAGATATTGCTAAAGAACACAACGTCGATGTTGCACATATTGTGCTTGCCTATTATTTAACTAAACCTTCATTAGATGTTATTATTCCTGGTGCTAAAAGAAATGAGCAAGTAATAGATAACCTTAAAACATTGGATGTTCAGTTAACTGAAGACAACATTAAACAAATAGAGTCTTTATTCCCAATTTCATAATTCACATCATTCAAAGCTGAGACAAAATAATTGTCTCAGCTTTTTCTTCTATTGATATTGATTATCATTTGCAAATGTAGGATAATGAAACCAAGTAGAAGTATAGGAGGAATCATGACTTATGAATATGACAGACGTTACGATTATTGGCGGAGGTCCTGCTGGTTTATTCGCGAGTTTCTATTCCGGGTTAAGGGGAATGAACGTCAGAATTCTAGATTTTCAAGATAAACTAGGCGGCAAAATGCATGTATACCCTGAAAAAATCATTTGGGATATTGGCGCGATAGCTCCAAAACCATGCTATGAAGTCATAGAAGATTTAGTGAAACAAGGTACTCATTTTGGACCTGAAGTTTGCTTAGAAGAAAAAGTTATCGATATAAAAAAAGTTGAAGAACAACATTTTATTTTATATACAGAAAAAGGGAATGAATACCATTCAAAATCTATTATTATTGCTGTTGGTGGCGGGATAATCAAACCACTTACGCTAGATATTGAAGGTGCTGAGCGCTTTGAACTTTCGAATTTGAATTACGTAGTCCAATCTATTCAAAAATTTAAAGATAAACACATTCTTATTTCTGGAGCAGGAAATTCAGCACTAGACTGGGCATGTGATTTATCTGAATATGCGAAAAGTGTCACGATTTGTTATAGAAAAGATGAAATTTCCGGTCATGAACATATGCGTGACTTATTAGATAAACTCAACATTACTAAAAAGCCAAGTATGGTAATTAAACAACTTAACAGTCATCCAGACAAACCCATTATTTCAGAAGTTGTATTAGAACATGTTGAAACAAAAGAACAAGAAATCGTACCAGTTGATGAAGTAATTATTAGTCACGGATTTGATTATGAATCAGAATTACTCCACAATGCACAAACGAAAATTAACTTAGTAAATGATTTCTTTATAGAAGGTTTAGGAAGCAGCAAGACTTCTGTTCCAGGTATATTTGGAGCTGGAGACATCCTTAAACACGAAGCAAAAGTACATTTAATTGCAGCTTGCTTTACAGATGCAGCTAATGCAGCAAACTTAGCTAAAAGTTATATCGATCCTGAAGCACAAGAAGGCGGTCGTGTTTCAAGTCATAATGATGTATTTAAAGAAAAGAACAAAGACATCATCAAAAATTATATCGCACAATCATAAGTTCAAACTACGGGCTGAGACAATTTGTGTCTCAGCCCTTTTTTATATTAAGCGTATATGCAGAGCGTTTTTGTATATTTTTGTTTAAATTTTCTTAAATAAAATTTAATTTCTTCTAAAGTAAGGTTTCTTTCATTATCCACTTCATTCATATAATTTATTTACACCATATTCCTAGTTCCCCAAAACATTGATTTTACAACACTTATTAGTGTTAGGATTGTTTGAGTTGTTTCAGATGCTTGCCCTTTTTATCATTTACTTGCCCTTTTTCTGCCCTTTAATAAACTAATTTGTTTTGTAATTCAAAAATTTTCTATAAATATATTATTCTAAACATTTTTATGTTTAGAACTTTCAATTTCCATGATCTCATGAAATGTTAATCCCTTGTCGATTATTTTATAAACTATATCCTCATCTTTTGATAGTAATGACTTATGCATATTACTCAAACTCATTAAATTGCTTTTATCAGTACTTATGTCTGAGAGTAATTCAATTATAACTTTCTGTATATTGTATAATTTTTCTAATTTTTCATCTAACATGGATACTATTATTTCATGATTTCTGTTTTTGTTTTTTTCTACAATTGAACTAAACACCTTTTCATACTTATTTAAAATTTCATCTGGATATGTGTCATCAAAATATGTACGCATACTCTCTCTATTATTAAGTAAATTATTAAACCATTCAAAACTAAATTTTAAGCTAGGTAATATTTCTATTATTTCTGTCTTTTCACCATGTTTTTCATCAAAGTCTTGTATATTGTATGCCTCTCTCATTTCATCTTCAGTTACATGGCAATATGTATAAATAAAGTTTCCAAACTCAATGGTTTCTTCTATACTCAAATCATTAATTGTATCTACACTTATCATTTTAGTACATGTTTCTATCTTATCCGAAAATAAACCCATATTAATTTTATTAGTTATTTCTTCTTTAAGTCTTAACAATTCAAAGTATCTAGATTGATATACCGATTCTTTAGTTAAAGCATTACTATTGTATAACTCTTCACTTTGTTTTATTTGAGCTTCATTACTATATTTTATATCCTCCCTTTGCAATTTTAGTTCATAAGATTGCATCATTGTAGTAATCGCTAAAATTAATAAGGCTAAAAAACTTATGATACTTTCATCAAAAAAATTTTGGCTATTTTCTGGATAATCATAGTTTATTGCATATTTAGCTATTATAATTACGAGTAGTATAAATATAATGATTAATCTAATATATTTCTTCATATAACTACCTCTTTTTTAAGGAAATTATCTTTAATAGTATAAATTAGAATAAACTCTCTATCTTCTAATTCGTATATAACTCTATTTTCTAGTTCTAATATTCTACCGAATTTATAATTTGATAATATGCTTGTTATCAGTTTTTTATTTTCACTAACACATATTACATTAGTTTGTGAATTTTCATAGTCCCATATATATTCAAATAGCATGTACATATAAACACCTTCTTTTAGGTGCATTATACCATGTGCACTATGTTTTTAGACATAAAAAAACACCCCACAATAGTGAGGTGTAAAGATAATTAATTACGAGTCATCACAATTACGGAGATAATATGTGAATCTATATAAAGTATAGCATTAGTTATATTACATTTAAAAGAGATATGAGTAGACACAAAAAAGCCCACCAATTAAGGTGAGCTTAGCAATTTATTTAATTTTTACACCTTTAAGTTTACTAGTTTTTTTCTTGTTCATATCCATCATTTTCATCTCCCTCAATAGATAATATATCAAATATTCTTCTTTTCAACAAATCTTTAACTCTCTCATCGTTACTCTTTGCAATTTTAATTAGTGGCCAATCGAAGACATTAAAAACAAAATCTTCATCTGTGGTATTTAAAAATTCTTCTATTAAATCGAGAGAATTTTCATTCTTTTTCAAAATTGCTTCTGCCATTTTGAATTGAAGGTCATGTGCAGAAAAATCAATCTCATTTACCAACGAATTAAATTCTTTTTCATTTAATTTATGATAACGATTGATATAGTAATTAACTAAAGCAATACTAGTGCACATATTATTTAATATGTCATTCTTTGATAAATCTTTATAAATCCTTGGAATTGATATTAACTCACTATCTATGTACTTTAGTAAAATAGAGTTCAAAATACTGAAATAATCTGAAATAATTTCTTTGTCTTTATACTTACTAAAATAATACTCATATATATAATTAAATACAAAGTTGCGTGTAGTATTAACACATTTGTTAACGAACTTTAAATCAATAGGAAATTCTACTTCTTTTTCTAAATCACCATAAATTTTGCTCTTATTTTTAAATTTATCATTCACTATACCTGAATTATGTATAAATAAGTTTCTAATTAAAAACATTTCATTAATAAATTCTTTTTCGTTTTCTAAGTTAGGTATTTTCTTAATATTTTTTAAATTAACTTCTCTTTCAATCTGTTCAAGCCAATTGTTAAATGAATTATAAAATTTGTTCTCAATTTCTTTTTCTAGAAGCATAACTTCTGCATCTTTAATACTATCTATTTCTTTAAGTTCTTTCAAAGTTAAATTCAATTTATCCATTCTATTAGACTGATCAATTTTCAAATAAAAATCTTTTAGTATACTGCTAAAAACGTTCTCTATTGACGAACATAAATTATACAAAACGGTTTTATAACCAAATATTTCATTAAACTCGTCGTTTTCTTCTTCTTTACTAAATAAGGAATTCAATAATCCTGGATGTGTCATTTTTATTTGAATTTCGTTATCATCGTCAACTTTAACAATAAAAGAGTTATAGATTTTATTTGAGATAGTATCTTTTTTGATCATACTACTACCTACATTTTTTATCATCTCAGCAATTTCTTTCTCAAATATATCAATTTCGATATTATTCTTTTCTAAATAATTAATGATAGCCATATCCCGCAATAAATTTACTTTATCAAGTAGTGTAACGTTATCTTTATCTTTATTGGTATATGTATTTTTTACAAGTTTTAAGTGGTTTTCAACTAATCTAATTTCATCTTCAAAATTCATTAATATATCCAAATGTATTCCCCTTTTTAGTCTAATTAAATTAATATTACACTAAAATTTAATTGGGCAAAAGGTAGAACATAAAAGCGAACAAAAAAACACCCTAGCCTATTCCAGTAAGCTAGGAGATATAGTTATAGCAACGGAACTGCTACAAATGTATTTGAAATTTTAGGTAAAGCAATTGCACTAGCTAGTTCTTATAAAACATTAAGAGCAATACGAGAAGGGAACGGTTCAACTATCAAGAATCTTACATCTTTAGGAAATGCATTCTCTCGTTATAAAATTATAGCCCTCAGAGACTTGTTAAAGGCTAAAGTGAGCCTACAGCTCTTAATATGTATATTATACTATAAACTTGAGTTTTTGAATATAATTAGCACCTAGTAATAGTACCAAATTCTAATGTGTGGTATAATGAATTTACAAAATATAAATCCACATATTTATTGATGAAATACTAATGCTTGGTTTTTATTCTATTTTCGGTTTGGTTATCAATCATCGTTCTCACTTTCTTTTGCGAAAAGTAAGCCCTGTACTTAATTGTACAAGGCTTCTTTTTATGCTTTAAATAAATATTTCTTTTGTTCTCTTAACTCTTCCAGCACCTCATCAAGATTAATAATCTCGCCTGTCTCTGAATTGAATTTGAAGCGGCTTCTATCCAACACTTTGAATATATCGCCTGGATCGTGCATATCACGTGCAACGTTCTTTAATATTGCTTTATCTAACTCACACTCATTTATTAAATCTTTATGACGTATTAACTCTTGATTTAAGTAGTCACGTTCACTTTCTAATTCCAATACTCTTTTATCATCATTTGATGTTTGATTATCTATATCATTAATTTTATTCGATAGCATTTCGTTATCCGCTTCTAATTCTTTAATCTTGTTAGACTGTTGTTTAATAGATTGACCATATAAAGCCATTACACGCTTTACTTGTTCAGCAGATAACTTTATATCTCTTAACTGTTCCCTGTTCATTCTGTGCCTCCTAGTCGTCTAATTTGGCTAAATTACGTAGTTCTTCTTCTGTCATATCAGTCATGATGTCATCAATGAACGTAATATCCCCTGTATGTTCGATAGAGTGCTTATCACTCCATTCAACCTTTCTATTTTTAAGCCAAAATATAATCGCTGTTGTATCTGGTGCAACATGTTTTCTAACTCTTTTTACTTCAATACCTTGTTCGTATGTTATTTCTTCAACATAGTAGCCTAATGCTCGTTTGTGTAGCGAACTTTCGACTTCTCTATCTACAACTTCCTTACCTCTTTTTAAGGCTTGTAAAATAGGTAAATGAGCTTTCTTCCAGTTGTATAATGTTTTTACACTACACCCTATGTTATGTGCTATTTGTTCATCAATTAATCCATCTCTAGCCCAACCTTCTATCTTAGTTAGTCCCTCTTTAGTTATCCAATCTTTATAATTAACTCTAGCCATTACATAACCTCCTTTCTTCGTTTGAAATCGTTCTGTTCAGCTAAATGCTTACCACTTAAATGAGCGTGTACTTCACGCCAATCAATCACTATTGGCTCGACCTTAAACTCATAATCAATATAACTTTGTATCTCATCGCTTAATACGTCGACCACTTCTTGTTCAATTGGATCATCATGTAGTCTTTCATCGTGTATCTTTGCTAACGCTTTTTTGAACTTGTTTATCGGGTATTGGTCGTTCCGATTTCTTCTCACGCCATACTTTTGAAAGTATCTAACCGCTCTAACAGTGTTATAATCATTAGCTTCTATAAAAGCATTTTCAACATCATCGTTAGCTTGATTAAACACGTCTATTTTCCGTTGTAATCGTTCTTTACACTCAATGATATGAATTGATAAATCGCATATATTAAACACTTTAGTTCTTAAACCCATTGCTTCATCAATGCCCATTGTCGAGCAATTCATATGGTACAGTTCTTCTATTTCCTCTTGTCTATGCTTAATATATGCTCGTTGATACAGTCTATTGTATTTAGTTAATAACGCCCTATCAGTAACGGAATATGTCACTTAAAACACCTCACAGAAAGTTAGTAAAATCTATTGCTTCACGTTCTTTTTCCGTTTCAATGTCTGGTGTATTATCAATCTTTTCACTTTGCTCTTTTTTGGTTTCTTCTACAATTACATTTATTAATTCATCTATCCACTTCAAATAATTGTCGGGCATATAAGGATGATTTTTCATATCTTCTAATACATTAATTAAGAATTTATATCCTTTAAGTTTTGTAGCGATTTGGTATTCGCAAAACCTAAGCTTTGTATAATATTGAGCAATCACTTCATCTTTTGTTATACGTGATAGGTCTCGTTCTTCAAACTCCTCAAGTAACACTTCTAACATAGTATTTTTATACCACTCGTTAGGATCAGTATTAAAACACTCATGTCGATGTAGTTCCCAGCGCAACCCCTCATCACTAAACTCTTGTATTGCGTATTTATATTGCTCTTTAAAATGCTCTTTAAAGTTACTGTTAAGACCCTTCATAGTTGCCTCCTTTTAAAGTATGAGGTCGTAAAACACGACCTCATTTTATTAATATTCATTAATTTCAACTTTTTCTATTTCATTTTTAGGTGTAATCATATGTCGAGTTTTATATCTCCATTCTCCATATTCCTTTTTAAACAAATCTTTTTCTCTAACCGGTAAATAATAATGTAAATTATCGTATTGTGATAAATCTGAGTTGTATAGCATATTTAAATCTCTAAGTTCTTCTATAATGCCGTTATATTCATCTATCACTTTATTCATTCTTACTTGTATATCTTCCGCTTCTTCTTGATAAAACGATCTTAAGTCATTTACTTTGTTCAGCAATTCAAATTTATTCTTTCTCTTGATTGCAGGTACAGTATCTTGCTTAATTTTTAATAAGTCATCGTGTTCTTTTAATTTCTCTTTAGCTTTCAAAACTTCTTTATATGTCTCTTGCGCCTTTTCAAATTCACCGTTATTAGTAACCAAACCGTACTCTGCTTCTACTTCTGATAATTCAGTGATTAATTCACTTCTTTTTTGTTCTAACACCTTTAGTTCTGAATCTACCTTTTTATTTGCCTCTAAGTATGCTTTATAAAATTTATCTGTTTTCATTTTTAATTTCTCCTTTAGTTTTAAGTTATGGACTTTTTTACAACCGTACTTGTAAGTACACTTGTACAATTTAGTACGACTGTATTTTATTTATAATTCGAACCATCTTGCTGAATTAACAATGTGGTTTAGTCCGACTGTATTTTATATTTAGTGTTACTATTACTTATATTTGAGTAACAGCTATCGCTCTTTTTTGAGCAATAGTATGCGATCTTTTTTGACCACGTACTTTTTAATGTGTCAATTTTGTCAATTTATAATGAAGCGGCTTCTAATCAGCTCGAATTTGAGCGTATCTAATGTCCTCACTTTTGAGGATATTAACGAACGCAATTTTGCTTTGGTTAATCAACGAGCCGACATTTCGACCAGTTAAATCTCACAGTCCAAATCTGGACGATGAAATCATTATTAGAGAGCCGACATTTCGGTTTTCTAATAGCAGAACGCAATTTTGCGTTTTGAGAACTCACATTTGAGTTTTCACCTGATACTGTAAATTGGTGCATCAGCTTCCTATATCGAATATGTGACGTAATCCCATTCAAGGACATCATGTTTCACCACGATAAGTTATGACCTCGTGTTTCACGAGCCCCTTTGAAAGGACTGGTTGATTTGCCTATCCCTTTGAGATGACTAGGTAATATACCCACTCACTTCGAAAGGACTGAACGAACTGTTATCCCCTTTAAGCTGACGGAACGAATCGTTACCCCAGCTTCCTAATTACACCTGTTGTTAATTTGCATATTAAAGGCTATATTTGGAACGTTTGCCATTTTATGATAATTAGTATTACTTAACATGTTATCGTCCTGAATAGCCTATAATTTTAATCAAATTCAATTATTCTATTCTCTTTTTTTAAATGGATTTGGTCGAAGTGTTCTTTTTTAAATTCATCATCGAATAACACACCTAATTCATGACTAAACCATTTATACACATTTTCATCTATTCTGATTTCAGTTGGTATTAAATCGTATAGCTCACCTTGTGTGAAGTCTTTAGTAGATTTAATACACTTATGTTCTAATTCATCTATGTGCATGGTATGACCTCCTAAAATGGTGGATTGCTAATATCATAAGGCAAATTATTATCGTTCGTTTTTCCGACTTTCTTTTTTTCTTCATTTGATGTGTTCTTAAATTTACCTTTTCTCCTTCTATCAGTGCCTCGCATTTCTATTGGTGTTGTATTCTCCATCATTCTTGAAAATATCCGTTCCCAATCTTTATCGCTTGATAGCTCTTTTTGAGTAAGGTTGGTCGTATAAATATTGTGCTTACCTAATCTCGATTGAATGATTGTTAGTAGTATTGACATTTGCGCTTTGTAGTTAGCAGAAGCACCAACATCATCGAAGATAACTAAATCTGCCGTTCTAATTAGCTTTAACATTGTTTCTTGGTAATTTTGCTTTGCTAATACTGTATTAGAGTTCCAACTCATGGTTATATTGTTTAAGAGTAAATTAATATCTAGATACATTACTCTGAAACTCTTTCTAGTGTCATTCATTATTGAAGCTGCTAACATTGACTTCCCTGTTCCATAATCACCATAGATAAATAATGATTGAGGATTATATAAATCAAAGTTATCTGAATACCTTTTACATATCCTCATTGCCCTAGCGTTCATTTCATTTTCTACTTCATATTCATCAAAATGAACATTCTGAAATTTCTTAGGAATAAAAGAGAGTGATTTATTAAAGTATCTATCTCTATTGATTTTTTCGGATTGTTTAATATTGCTTTTAGCTAATTCGTTTAAATTACAATGACAGTTATATCGCCACTCATACCCGTTTGCATGTTCCAAGTCACTCACTATCCGTCCACAACCAGAACATATATAAGATTCGGATTCATATGTTACTGGCGATCCTTTTTCAGCTTCTCTATATTTCATTTGTATCATCGTTTAACCTCCAATCAGAAAGGAAGTGAATCATCTGGAATCTCGGCAAATTCCATTTCCTGATAAGGAGAATGATGTCCATCTTCCTTTTGCCATTTATTTTTGTTATTAAAAGTATGATGCCTTTTTGTTAAATATTGTTCAGCTTCTTCTTTGGTCTTAACACCATTCTTAGACCAATCAATAAGTACTCTATTTATATACGAATATCTTTGAGCGCTGTTCCGTGCAGCTTCTTGAATAGCTTTACAAACTAATTCTTTACCAAATTTCTCAACATCTTCTCCTAAATGAACATAATCAGTTCCATTTAATGCTTGGATTGTTTTATTGTAATAATCAGCTATCTTTTTAAAATCTTCATCGCTCACGCTCTGATGATTATTAACATTATTATCCTTATTAGCTTTATTAACATTATTGTTTGTTTCTTTCTGATTCTTTTCTGATTCTTTTTTGATTTCTTTCTGATTCTTTTCTGTGTCACTTCTCTGTCTTTTTTCTAAATCTATATTTTGATAAACATCATAGTTTACAATAGTTACAAGTGTTTTTTTAGTGTCTTTTTTTACGACTATCATTCCATCTTCATGGAGTATGTTTAAAAACTTATCTACTTTAGTAATTGACCAACTCCATTGATTACCTAGTTTTCTTAAAGACGTTAATTTTTGACCTCGTTTTACATCAATCAATTGTCCATCGTGCATAACTTTTCCGTCTTTGTGATTTGCTATTAGGATTAAATCAATCCATGCTTCAAACTTTGAAAACTTTCTGTCTTCTTGAAATAACCAATGATTTTGGATAGTCCTATGCAAGCTTATCCAACCTAAGTTTTCACTCATGCATCACTCCCTCACTTTCTCAATTCATGCTATAATTTGAGTAGATGAAATTTTTAATCGAATGATTTCATCTATGTTCTAAACGCCTTGCACACTTGCAGTTTGGTCGCTACGGTGTGTAAGGTTCTTTTTATGCGATTCTATAATTAAACGATTCATGTGTTGCTCTAAGAATTTAAGGAACTGACTGTCATTCTTTTCTAGTAAAATCTTTTCCTCTTCTGTTTCTGCTACTACTAAAAAACCCGCTTCAATTTCTTTGAATCTAGCCATGTTGTACCTCCTGAATTAACTTTAAATCTAATTCCGCAGCTGCAAGTGTTGTCTTATCGCTAAAATTAGGAATCAATTTTTGTATCGTTTCTAATGGTGCATTTAGCAATAACTCACCTGTTTCACTAGAACGTAAATTAAACCACCCTATCGCTGTCTTAACTATCTTCACTTGTACTTTATCCATGTTACTTTTCCTCCTTTAAAATCGTTTCTAATTGATGTTTAACAAAGCCTGTAACCATTACAAGAAATGAAATTTTTGTAAGCTTTAAATTGCCAATATTAACCTCACATTGAGTGTTAAAACTAACTTCTTCCAATAATGTTTGTATGTTGATAACGATACCAACTGCTCTTTTAGACATAGACTTTGCCTCTAAAGTTATTAATTCTTTAAACGTATCTTCAAGTAAGTAATACAAAAGTTCTTCTTTATCTACATGACGATTGATGTTTTTACCAATATACTCAAGTTCATCTTTGTTCATGTCACTCGCTCTAGTTAAGCGATCAATAATATCTTGCAGTTTCTTTCCATTACTCATAACAAACCTCCTACATCCATTTTTTATTAATTATTCTTAAATAAGTTTTAAATTTTTCTATTTCAACTACCTTAAGTGTTGCTGAAACACTGACATACATATCATCGATTCCATTCGGTTCATCTTCCCAACGGTCTAGTATTCTATATATAGTTGATTTGCTCATACCGCATAGTTTTGCCAATTGGGGTACTTTTGCGTAGATAGCTTCTACTTTAATCTGTTCATCGCTTGTTACCGTGTTCTGACGTGTTGGTATTTCGGTTATATTTTTCATTGTTTACACCTCCTCTTTTTCGTATATTTCGAATAGGTCTTCGATTTCCATTTCTAACTCTTTCGCAATTATTGAAGCAGTTTTGGGACTTGGGTAACGTTTACCATTAATAATTTGGTTAACATACGAAATGTTATATCCTGTCGATTTGGCTAAATGAGTTATAGAATAACCCTTCTTCATTAAAGTCGCTTTCAATTGATAACTCTTAGATGATAACTTCAAAATGCACACCCCCCTTCTGTAATGTTCAGTTACTTGTGCAACTGATAACTTAATACTACTTAAGTATCATAAATATGTCAACACATAAACTAAACATAAGCACAAGAAAGTAATCATTTGATTACTTTCTATTGTTTATTTTCTTAAAATTCTTTATTATGGATATATGAACAAAATAGGAGGAAATTATCATGATTAGAAATAGGCTGGCTGAACTAATGTTCGAAAGAGACATTAAAACTGTACGCATGGCAAAGGAAATAGGTGTTTCGAGGAATACAATTACAAATACTGCACAAAATGACAGTGAAATGTTACGAATGGAAACAATTAATAAAATTTGTCAATATCTAAACATTGATCCTAGTGAGTTTTTTGAATTTTATCCTTTCGATATTGACTTCACCATTGACTCTGAAAATATATATATAAATAATAACGACTCTAAAATAATCAGTGATTATCATTTGAATTTAGATTTATTAATTGATATAAAGCATAATGGCATTACGAATAGTATTGATAGCGAGCTCAAAGTAGTAAATTTAACAAAAGTATCTGCAATACTATTAGAATCTTCAACGATTTACTATGAAATTATTTTCGAAAATACAGATGATAAAAAATTAATTGTCGAGACATATAACAAATTATCTAAAGGAATGAAGAAAATTTTATATTCAAATCTTGTAGAAGACATTAAAATCCATCTATACGAAAGCCTCGAAGATAACAGTCCAAATGTTTTTGTTGAGCCGATTAATGATATTTTAAATCGTACTGAAATAAAAATTACAAATGATTTCCTTAATTACTATTAAAAGGAGGACTAGCCTATGTGGTATGAAGAATATCAATACAAAATCAATTTTGGAAAACAAGAACTATACAAATTGCAAAGTTCTTAATTGACTTTTAATGATTGTAGTTATAGAATAAGAATCAAGTTAAGCAATAAGTATCTGACTCAACTTTTAGTTGGGAGGACTTATTCGCGCAAAACGCCTCTTATTCTACTACTTTGTAGTAATAAGGGGCGTTTTTGTTATATATAGGGAGAAATTAAACGATGAGACCATTTAAAAATATTGATGAACAAATAAATATACTAATAGATAGAGGACTACTTATCGAAGATTACAATAAGGCTAAGCGATATTTAATCCATAATAATTATTATAATGTTGTAAATATGTATAGTAAGTTATTTCAAGAAAAAGAAAACCTTTATATTAAAGGGACAACTTTTGAGGAAATTAAAGCTTTACATATTTTTGATACTGAGATTAAAAACTTATTAATGAAATATATAATTATTGCAGAAAAACATTTTAAATCGATATTCGCCTATCATTTCGCAAAAAAATATCACAATAAGCCTTTTGCGTATCTTGATACATCAAATTACTCTAATAGCAATCCACTTGCACTAACACAAACATTATCTTATATTTCAAAAAAAGTTAATGAACAAATTAGATCTAAAAAAGAAAATTCCATTAAACATCATTTTTCTAATCATAAAGATGTTCCTATTTGGGTCATAGTAAATGATTTAACTTTAGGTAACATTATAAGGCTTTATAAATTTATAGATAATAAAACAAGAAATGAAATAGCTAAAGAATTGTCCGATATATTGGATACTAACATTCATCAAAAAATAAACTTAGAACCCAACTACTTAGACAAAATATTAGACAATGTATTAAATGTTCGTAATTGTGTTGCACATAACAACAAACTCCTAAAATATAAGTGTAATAATAATATAAAATTCATACCAGCTTTGTATGGTTCTTTAGAAATAGATTCTAAATCTTCTAGACAAACACCTTTTCATGTATTTATTGCGCTTAAGTGTTTTTTACCTACAGAGGATTATGCTTTATTACATAATTCAATTTTAAAAAGAACTATTAATATGAGCAAAAAATTAAATGATAGTAGTATGAATTTAGTACTAGAATCATATGGATTTCCATTATCATGGCATAAAAATGTTTCGAAAATTCCTCAAAAATAAAATTTTAGGATGTGAATAAATATGTGGTTTGAAGAGTTTACTAATAAGCATGACATTGTACAGTACCGCTTCTATGAAAAGTATAAAGATCCATTAACAGACAAATGGAAGCGTGTAAGCGTAGTTATGAATAAGAACGGTAAGCAATCACAGAAAGAGGCACAGAAGCGGTTAAATGAGCGTATTGAAGTGAAGTTGAACGATAAAACGCCCAGCACATTAAAGACGTTAACGTTTCATCAAGCATGTGATGAGTGGTTTGAACACTATAAAACTGTTTCGGGAAGTAAGCAGTCATCGATCACATCGATAGCAAGTAGGGTTAAACTAGCAAAGAAACATATAGCTGCTGATGTTCTAGCCAATAAGATTAATGTGAACATACTCAATGATTTAGTAAAGAGTGTTGATGAGGACGGTATAAGTCATAAATATATTAAAGATACAATTAGATTAGTAAGGCATGTTATGAAGTACTTACAGAAAAAGTATAAAATAAAAGATATATCCTTTATTGATGATGTCGATTTACCTAAGCAAGCAAAAACAAGAGACGAAATAAAGGCTAAACGTGAGAACTATTTAGAAATGGATCAAGTTAAAGAAGTAACTAATAGATTAAATGAGGTTGCTAAACAAAAGGTTTCAGAACATATTAAACGAACTTACTTAATTTCTGCTTATATCATGGAATTTCAAGCCTTAAATGGTATGCGAATAGGCGAATTATTAGCTATACAGCCACAAGATATTGATTTCGATAACAAAACACTTACAATAGACGGTACTATTCAATGGATTAGAGATAAAGAAGGTCATATAGGTATCAAAGATACAACAAAGACAGAAGCATCTTATAGGACTATTTCATTAACTAATAGAAGTTGTGAGATATTGAAAAAGGTTATATTAGAAAATAAAAAGTCTTTAAAATGGGGAGACGACTATATTGAGAGAGGCTTTGTATTCACTAACTTTAAAGGTAGCCCTTTATCAATACCATGTATAAACAGACTTATACAATCTGCATGTAGTGATATTGGAATAGATAAGCATGTTACAACGCATACAATGAGACATACACACATATCACTATTATCTCAATTAGGCGTTTCATTAAAAGCAATTATGCAACGAGTAGGACATACAGATCATAAAACAACGTTACAAATATACAGTCATGTTACTGAACAAATGGATAAAGATATGATGAGTAAATTAGAAGCGGTTAATAGTTAGTAGGGTCGAAATATCGGCTCTATTTTTTATGTATAAAATAAAGACTTTCTCACATAGTGCCCTTTTTCTGCCCTTTTTTATTGAAAATATAGATATAAATACCACTCAAAGCATTGATATAACAGTACTTTTCACTTTATTATTCTTAATCCACTTCATTAAAAAAGTTTTGTCTCTCAAATTGTGCATGTTTATTTTGTATCATATTTCTATATTTCTTTGGAGTGACACCGTAATATAATTTAAAAGCTTGAATATATGCGGACACATTATAGAAACCGTGCTTTTCAGATATATCTATGATCTTTTCACAAGTATGAATTAAATCATATATGCTATTTAATAATCTAATATCTGTTAAATAGTCTTTAAAATTAACACCCAATTGTTCTTTAAACATTTTAGAAAAGTAAGATTCAGACAAACGATATTTGTTTGTAAATGTATTAATTGTAATACGCTCATTATAATGTTCATGAATATAATTTCTAATTTCTTCAATAATCGGATTAACGTCTTTATACATATTCGAACTATCTTCGTTATCTATATGTAATTGTTCTTTATAAATTTCTAATATAGCAATGATTTGCTTCATAATTTTAAAATTCCGGTCATTTTCTTGTGTTAAGTATAAAGAGCAAAGATATATAAGTTGATTTCTTAACGGTATCATTTCTGATTGTGTAGTCACATGACTATGATTACATAATAATTCAGGAACCATCGTTTCAATTAATGATTTGTAAAAATGTATTTGTACGACGATATTCCCTTCCCTTACATCAAGTTTGTAACACTCATTATGCTTTACAATAAATGTGTCACCTTCTTCATAAAAAGTGCTCACATCTTTGACTGTAATCATAGCCTTTCCTTTCAGAACTACAAAAAAAGAAACCCCAACATGATTACGGTATTTAGTGGCAGAACGCTTTAGGTATTTGATTTCATATATATTTCTCACAACAAATCTCCTAATTAATTTTAATCTTTTTGTACATTTGAAAATCATTCATGGCAAAATATAATATAAAATATTGAATTACAACAATAATATTATAATTGGAAAACTTTAATGAGTAAATATATAAAATCAAAATTATCAGATTTTTAATTTTATATATTGCATGACGATATACACATAATAAAAACGCCCTAAAAGATAGACTTTATGGTCTATCTTTTAGGGCGTGCTATATAATTATTTAAGATTTAACTACTTCTTGTCCACGTTTATTCCAAGTAAATATGAAGCTCAACATAGCTAGTATACTAACAATCGTTAATAATAAGAATCCTGAATCCCATCCTAATTTATCAACTATTAACCCCATAATAATATTAGCCATTACTGCTCCACCTAGATAACCAAATAATCCCGTTAATCCTGCAGCTGTTCCTGCTGCTTTTTTAGGGACATAATCCAGAGCTTGTAATCCAATAAGCATAACTGGACCATAAATTAAGAATCCAATAGCAATTAATGCAATATTATCAACTAACGGATTTCCAGGAGGGTTTAACCAATATATGATAACTGCTATTGTGACACCTAGCATAAAGATAAATCCTGCTGGTCCCCTTCTACCTTTAAACACTTTATCTGATATATATCCACATAATAAAGTGCCAGGAATACCAGCCCATTCATATAAGAAGTATGCCCAACCGGAAGCATTTAAATCGAACCCTTTTTCTTCATTTAAATAAGTTGGTGCCCAGTCAAGTACACCGTAACGTACGAAATAAACAAAAATGTTGGCAATTGCAATCATCCAAACCCATTTATTATTTAATACATATTTAAACAGAATATCCTTCGTTGTAAGTTCAACTTCTAATGTTTGTTGTGATTTATTCGGATAATCATTTCTATACTCCTCTATTGGTGGTAAACCCATCGATTGAGGTGTGTCTCTAACAAGAATGTATGACACTACTGCAATAATTAATGCGATAATAGCTGGATAAATAAATGCCCCTTCAAATCCTTTTAAATAACCAAACGATAGTGTTCCAGTTATAGAAATACCGAGCAATGCAATTGGTGCCATTAATCCTCCACCAACATTATGCGCAACGTTCCATATAGCTGTTTTGCCCCCACGTTCACTTACACTATACCAATGTACGAGTACTCTTCCTGATGGCGGCCATCCCATACCTTGGAACCATCCATTTAAGAACAGCATAATAAACATAATAAATACACTTGAAGTTAATACAGGAATAAACCCCATTAATAAATTAACGATAGCGGTTAATACTAAACCTAACGTTAAAAATATTCTTGCATTACTCCTATCGCTCACTGTACCCATGATAAATTTACTGAATCCATATGCTATAGAAATTGCTGATAAAGCAAACCCTAATTCTGTCTTAGTGAAGCCTTCATCAATTAAAGCAGGCATAGCAAGTGAAAAGTTCTTTCTTAATAAATAATAACCAGCATAACCAAGAAATATCCCTATAAAGACTTGTAGTCTTAATTTCTTGTATGTATCATCCACCTGTTCCTCTGGTAGTGGATCAATATGCTTGGCTGGTTTCAAGAAATTTGCCATAGTTACCCCTCCTAATGTTAATTATTTGTAAGGATTGTAAACTTTTTGTAAATTTATTAATTGTAGTTTCATCATAGATATTGTATACATTAAAGTCAATGAAATTTGTAACATTTTACAAAATAAAGGATAATTAAGCTAACTTAAATAGGAGGAACAATCATGAATTTTATAATATGGCTTATTATATTTTGTGAAGTAGCTTTTTGGGTAGTTATATTACTCGGCTTAGTCAGCAGATATATATTAAAGCAGAAAGCACTCGGATTATTCTTTCTAGCACTTACACCTGTTATAGATTTAATTTTACTTATAACAACTAGTGTAGATTTAATGAATGGTGCAACAGCTGAAACGCCACATGCAATTGCAGCAGTCTATATTTCTGTATCCCTTGTATTTGGAAAAAGCATGATAAAGTGGGCAGATGATAGGTTCAGATATTATGTAATGAAAGAAGGTCCAAAACCTTATAAACCTGTAGGATATGCCTACTCTAAAAGCTATGCTAAAAGTTGGCTAAAACATTTACTATCCTACATTATAGGAACGGGAATACTACATTTGATCGTTTACTTAATACATGATAAAAGTCGTACAGAAGCTATGGATGGTGTGATTCATATTTGGACAATTGTTATCATAATAGACTTAATCATTTGTATTACATATTTCATATGGCCACCAAAGAAGAAAGAAACACATGATTAACAATTACAAATTATACATTTGAAATAACTTAGATAAAGGACTATACTAGTTTTTGATAAGGAGGGATCTTAAGATGCTACTAAATGTGTCATGTTCTCTACAATTATTCATACCCAACGAGCAAATTAACTAAAGAAGGGATTTTTTATGAATAATTATATAAAACCATATCAATTCGTAAGTATAAAAGAAAAATCAGAACAATTATTTAATGTCTATAAATCAGTCAATGATTTCAAAACAATCGATACTTTCCAAGCAATTACGTATGACCATATTTCACAACTTTTTAGTGAAAAGCATACTGAAATAGAAGAATTCACAAATATAATCATGAATAAAAGAATTTCTCGAGCTCAAATTGAGAAATTGTTATTCGGACTTAAAAACTATGTCATCCCATTTGAACAACCATCAAGTAAACAATTGGAAAAACTTTTTATAAAAACTAAGAAGTTAAAACAACCAGACTGGGATAATATTGATTTGAAAGAGTCATCTTATATAGGATGGAATGATTCAGGAAAACAAAAGAAATTTATTATTATGTATGAAAATGATAAATTGACAGGCGTGTCAGGAGAATTATCACCTACCATTAAACCTGGAATTTGTAGCATATGTAAGAAAGAATCAAATGTTTCTATGTTCTTATCTACGACTAAATCAAAAGGCGATGGAACATATACTAAAAACGGCAACTATATTTGTCATGATAGCGAAAGATGTAACCAACAACTCGATCAACTTGACGGATTGTATGAATTTATACACACAGTAAAAACAAAATAATAATAAGAGGCAGGGACAAATTAATTTGTCCCTGCCTTTTACTGTATATTGTTGGTTTTTTAGGATGTCGTAGATTAACTTTCGACTTAATCTACAACTTGGTCATTCTCTTCGATTAACTTCCGAATTAATCTACAATTTAGACAATCTCTTCGATTAACTCCAGACTTAATCTACAACTTGGTCGATCTCTTCGATTAACTCCTGACTTAATCTACAACTTGGCCGAACTCTTCGATTAACTACTGAGTTAATCTACAACTTAGTCATTCTCTTCGCTTAACTCCAGACTTAATCTACAACTTAGACAATCTCTTCGATTAACTTCCGACTTAATCTACAACTTAGACAATCTCTTCGATTAACTTCCGACTTAATCTACAACTTGGGCAATCTCTTAGATTAACTCCAGACTTAATCTACAACTTGGGCAATCTCTTAGATTAACTCCAGACTTAATCTACAACTTATCTCATTTTTTGGACTGGTAATTACTTTTATCGACTGTAAATTAACTATCTCCTACTTAACATATATTATACAACTACAAAGTGTTACAAGTGTGATGTGAAAAATGTCATGATTATTCAGAATTTCATTTGACAATATTTGTAATTTAAAGATAATAATATATAAAAGGAGGGAGTGTAATATGGAAACTTTGGTAAAAAAACTAAAGGATCAAATAAGAAAAAGAGATGAATAAAATTATAATAATTAATCAAAGTAATTACGTAAATTTAGTTAAAAGCATTACAAGTTATATTGAATGGATTAATAGTAATAAAAAATTATTAGACCAAAATATTAAAATTATTATCCATGATTCACCCGTATATTCATACGGTCAACTATCTGATTGCCAAATAGATTTTGATAATCGAAATATATACTATTCTTTGTATAATATAGAAGAATATATTGTTACTAAGAAACGAAATAACATTATTGTAAATGACTTAGAATATGCATTATCTGAAATTATATTTGATTTAAATTATCATATAGCGCATTTCTACATTTTAAGTTTTGAACATATTACATATAAAGATCTAATTAGTCATTTTGATTGTTATGAAGATAACATTATGCGCATCAGCAATTATTTAACATTTAAATATTTATTTAATCATAATAAGTGTTCTATATCCTATAAAGATGGACTTACGATGAAATTCGATTCAGGAATAAATAATCATTTAAAGCACGCTTTTTTACAATTTAGAGATTTTATTAAAAAAGAATTGAATTTTCCTTTAAAAGTTAATATTCATATTACATCTAGTAAACTCGAAGGTGCTCAAGGTTATTTTCAACATCCAACTTCTTTATTTACTTATCCAAAAATTGTCGTTTCTACAAATAGATATGAACAATTAAAAAAAGAAATGTCACTTTTTGATAGCGACTTAAACATTCTAAGAGTACTAGCGCATGAAATTGGACATTATCAAGATTATATAAGTAACAATATATCTTTAGATGAAAATACTCTTGAGAAAATAGCAAATAAATATGAAGATAAACTTACCCAAAAATTTATAGATCATGTTTATTACCTTAATTACATTGGCGACTAAAAATGAGCGCTAAGACAAAGTTTTGTCTTAGCGCTCATTTATATATTATGCTATTTTTTTACGCATCGCATAATAAATCACTACAATCATAACAAGTACAAGTTGTGGTATGAGTGTTTCATATGTTGGATAGAATCCTATTAAATCAATAAATGGTAATTTGTTTATCGTATGTTGTGGCACAATGTTTAATATTTGTAATGTATGAATACTCACGCCTAATATTTTAAATGCCAATATAAAAATAAATAATGACATGATTAAGAATAAACGGTGTATTGGAATCCATTTTGTTATTTGATTAAAGAATGTCGCAATGATTGCCAATATTATCAACGCTACTATAATACCTAATATAAGTGACCATGTTGATATTTTCCCTACTATTCCTAAGTAGAAAATAATTGTCTCAGCGCCTTCTCTAAACACTGATAAGAAAGCGACTAATCCAAATGTTATGATACTACCTGTAGACATGGCTTTATCCATATTCTTATTAATGAAGTTCTGCCATGATGCTAAGCTTGATTTAGAGTGCAACCATATGCCTACGATAATCATCAATACGACTGATGCGATACCGACGATACCTTCAGTTAACTCTCTTGTTGATCCTAAGTTGTCGAATACAGATTTAAATATAAATGCTAAAGCGATACTTATCATAATTCCAACTATATTACCTATAACAATCCAATTTGATGCTTTTGTTTGTTTTGACTTACTTGTAACAGTTAATAAAGCCATAATAATAAGTAATGCTTCTATCCCTTCACGTAACAGTATTAGCGTGGCATCCCAGAATGAATAGCTCGTCTTAGATATGGTAGATTTAACTTCTTGATTAATTGTTTCTAAGTTACTTTGAATTTCATCTTTATTGTCTTGATCAAGTTGCCCTACGTATTGTGGGATTTTTTGTTCTATTTTTGTATATAACGCGCCATTTTTAGTGCTAATTTCACTTTCTACATTTGGCCATACAATAATAAACTGTTGTAAATCTTGTTTAGCTTTAGCTAAATCATCATCTTTGATATTACTAATAGCTTGATCTAAATGCTTATTTAAAATAGTTGCATCTTGATTGGCTGATTTAGCACCTGATTTATTACCTGCATGATATTCATCTAACTCTTTTTTTAACTGATCAACTTGCATTTGTGCACTTGTCGCATCAACTTTATCTTTAGTTAACTCAATTCTAGTAAACATCAGTGCAGTTTCAATTTGGCCATATCTTCCTATATCTTCCTCGCGTACAATTTTTTCATTTTTCGTCCAAGTAGCATTTAATTGATTATTGATAGACTTTGCTTTTTCAAAGTCTTTATTAGATATTGCTTTTGATATATTTTTAATGAGTGGCTGCATCTCGTTCTGCAATTGATTTCTTTTCTTTTGCTTATCGACAGGATTCAATACTTTTTCGTAATCAATTAAATCTGAAGTAAGTGCACTTAACGATTGTTCTTTCTCTTTTGATGACTTACTTTTTTTAACTTTTTCTATATCGTCATTAATTTTTTGAACGAGTTTATGCTCTTTTTTATTTGTTTTTTGCCAGTTATCTTTAATTTCTTTAAAATGTTTATCAAATGCATGGTTATCTTTATCTTGTAATGCTGACTTTGCATCAGTCACACTAATATAAATGTCACTTAAACTTGTTTCTGCTTTTATCGTTAACGGCGCAATTAAACAAATTAAAGTTGCAATACTAAAAACGATTAAATAGCGTTTCACCTAAATATTCTCCTTCTTGGACACCAGGTAAACATAAGAAAATACCTGAGCCTCTATGCGTAATGTATTCATTTAATTTATCTACTGCACCCATTTTATTTTGTATTTTAATGAACTGTTCAGGTGACTTTTGAAATGATAAAAATAATAACCCTGCATCGAATGTTCCAGTTTGTGAATTAATACCATCTGAATAAGAATAAGATCTTCTTAATAAATTGGTCTTTGATGCTTTTGCTAAGCTAACGTGTGATTCTTTTTCAATTAAATTCTCACCATTTTTATCTTTTACATTCGGATCAAATGTATCAAATTCTTTTTCTTTTCCTATTGGTGCTCCAGAATGACGATATCTTCCAAATGTTGCTTCTTGTTCTTCTAAAGCTGTTCGATCCCAAGTTTCCATTAACATTTGAATTCTTCTCACCACTAAGTAAGAGCCGTTTTTAGCCCATCCATCTTGAATAAAGATATACTTATCTAATTCGGATTGCTTATGTAAGGAAGGATTACCTGTTCCATCTTTAAATGAAAATAAATTCCTAGGCGTTTCTATTTTGCCATCTTTTTCTTTATATGAATTAAATCCTGCCTGGCTCCACTTCATTGAAACTTCACCTTTAGCAACTCTAATTAAATTTCTAATTGCATGAAAATTAACTTGAGGGTCATCTGAGCATGCTTGAATACAAATGTCCCCACCTGTATAAGCATCGTCTAATTGGTCTTTAGGAAAATGAGGTAAGTCTTTTAATAACTCAGGTTTATGTTTATTTAATCCCACTTTTTCAAAAAATGAAGGACTAATTCCAAAAGTAAGAGAGAGTCGATTAGCATCCAAACCAATTGTTTCTCCAGTATCAGGACTCGGCAACATTTTATTATCTCCAAGTTCTTTTACAAATTCACCATTCATCAAATGCACGCTATAATTCGTCCACAGTTTAAACATTTTTTTAGCATCAGAAACGGACATTTTGTTAATAGTTAAAACTACAAAATAAATATGTTTCTGTGCATCAGTAGTGATACCAGATTGATATTTACCATAGAAATTAATTTTATTTTTAACATTCTTTTTATCTTTCGCAAAGTATTGAGAAGCCAGTATGCTTCCACCAACTCCAGTAGAACCTATTAATAATCCTGCTCCTCCAACTCCGGCAAGCTTAAGAAAGTCTCTTCTAGCTATATAGTTCTCCTCATTAGACATGCTTTATCACTCCGTAATCACTGCCATTTTACTTAATGATTCACCTAATTTATCAACAGCTTCTGAAAGCTTTTTCGTTTCTTCTTTAGAAAGTTTTGTATAATCTTCATATCCACCATTGTTAGTTTCATATTGAGCTAATAATTTATTTACATTTTCAAATCTTTCTTGAGTGGTATCGGCAAGTTTCTTATCTTTGCTCGTAACTTTATCTTTAAAGATTTCGAATATTTTTTCTGCGCCTTCAATATTTGCTTTAAAATCATATAAATCTGTATGAGAATAAATTTCTTCTTCACCTGTTATTTTAGAACTTGAAACTTCATTCAATAAATCAATTGAGCCTTGTAACATCAATTTAGGCGTCACATCAACAGTATCAACTTTAGCTCTTAATTCTTTAGTATCTTTTAACAATTGATCAGCAACAGGTCCCATATCTTTCGTTGTATTGTCTTCCCATAATGCTTTTTCAATTTTATGATAACCTGACCACTCGTCTTCTTTATTTTCTTCTTTCATATCCGCTAAACGTGCATCAATCTTTGGATCTAATTCTCCAAAGCTCTCGGCAACTGGTTCTGATCTTTCATAATACATACGTGCTTTAGGATATATTTCTTTAGCTTTTTCCATATCATCAGCTTTTACTGCTTCAACAAACTTCTCAGTATCCGCTAAAAAATGATCTAATTGCTCAGTGGTAAAGTCTTTATAAGCTTTAGTTTCTTTAGAAAAATCAACTTTGGCTGTTTCTTTCGTCTCTTTTTTGTTCTCAGATGTCTTTTTCTCTTCATCATTACTACATGCCGTTAAAATTAAGGCACTCGCTAAAAATGTTGTAGCTAACTTCTTCATAATTCTACACTTCCCATCTAATTGATTATCATTATCATCTTTAATTTATTCCTATAAAGAGAAATAGTCAATAAAAATTTTATATAATTCATTAAAAATACAAATTTAACCCCTTACCTAAAGTGATTTTAAATGTAGAAAATCTATTAAAAATAATCATTATTTATAATTGAGAATGATAATCATTAATTAAATATAAAAAACCAACAAAGTTTTATAACTTTGTTGGTTTTTAGAGATATGCTTTTTAATTTAATCTTGTTCTTGCTCAAGAATTTCTTTTGATTTAGCATCTATTTTAAATTCTGTTGAATCATTATTACCTTCTTTAAGATCAATAGAATATACAAGTTGGCCATCATCTTCACTTAATGACCATTCTTTTAAGTCACCTTTTGCTTCATCTTGTGCAACTTTTAATACATCTTCAAATTTTGCTACGTCGGATAATTTAAATGTTTGTTCATTATCATCGTCATCTGTTTCTTTCTCAACATTAGCAACAGATTTATCATCAGCATTAACTAATACTTTGTTTTCATTTTTACCATCTACTAATTCTACTTTGTAGTTCCAATCGCCTGTTTCTTTTTCAAAAGATAAATCTTTCAACTCACCTTTAGATTCTTTCTGGGCTGTCTTAACAGCATCTTCAGGGGATACTTTAACATCATCCCATTTTATAGTATTTTGAGTTGTTTTATTTGTATCTTCATCGTCTTTGCTTTCATCCTTTGTTGTTTGTTCAGTTGTTTGTTCAGTTTTCTCTTCTTTTTGATCATCACTTTTATCATTTCCACATGCTGCTAAAACGATGCCTGACGCTAATAATAGTGAAATCATTTTAAACTTCATACTTAATACCTCCTTAATATCTCTTTACTTTATATATAGACCTTCCTAAATTTTCCAAACATATAAATTTTAAATTAGACAAAATTTATATTATTCGTTATGATAAAGAAACAATAAAATAGCTCGTAGTCTTATTAAGAGTAGGTGGAGGGAATTGGCCCTGTGAAACCTCAGCAACAGGCGTAAGTACTGTGCTAAATCCAACAAGTTTAACTTGAAAGATAAGAAGATTCTCTAAACAGCTCTTCTTAATCTTAAGATGAGCTGTTTTATTGTAACTAAAACTTTAGGAGGCAATATAAATGAGAACAAGAGAAGATATTTTAGCAGAATTAGCAGAGTTGAAGGCAAACCCACCAAAAAGCTTTTCAGGATCAATTGCAAAAACGGCTAAAAAGAACGAATTAATTTCAGAACTTGTAAGAATCGAAACAGAAGAACAATATTCTAGCGAATCAAACAATCGTAAATTATCATTTGATGACTTAGAAATTAATATTAGTATCACTAGAAAATAATCAAACAAAACGCCTTATCGGCTATATTAAGCTGATAAGGCGTTTTTTAAGTACATAGTTTTATATCTTTTTATTAATTAGATTCCATAATAATTTGCATTGCTACAAATTTAGCAATTTGATTACCATTTGCTGCTGCATCGATTAACTGAGATGCCATTGTATCTTTACTTTCTCCTGCTACAAACAATCCTGGAACTGATGTTTCTCCAAATTGTTTAATTTTAATTTTTCCATTTTCTTCTCTTTCAATATTTAAACCTTTTAATAATTCAAACTCCGTATCCCATTTAACACCAATTAGCGCACCACTTCTAGGTATACTTTCTCCGTTTTCAAAGACAACTTCATTAATGTTTCCATCGATATGTTTAAATTCAGTTACTTCACTTTCTATTAATTTTATTTTTTTCTTATCCATGAAAGCTTTATCCTCTGCTGTTAAAACAGAAAAATCTTTACTGCTTATAACTATATCTTCTGACCAGTTACTTAAAAGTAATGCCATATGTTTTACTTGTTCTGGTTGTACAGAAATGAGCAATGCTTTATTTTTTAATTCATAACCATCACACCAAGGACAGTAAAATATAGATTTACCATAGCTTTCTTTTAAACCTTTAATGTCCGGCAAAGATTCTCTCAATCCAGTACATATCATCACTTTTTTCGTAGTATACTTTTGTTGTTTTGTTTCAACAATGAAATGATCATTTTCTTTTATCAATTTAACAACAGTGTCATTTACACGAGAAACATCTTTATATTGATCTACATCATGTTCTGCTTTAGCTCTCAGTTCTTCTGGTGTTACACCATCTTGTGTTAAAAATGCATGTGATTTTCGAGTCACTTTATTTCTTGCATTATTATTATCTATTACTAAAGTTTTCTTCAAAGCTCTACCTAAAGTTAAAGCACTAGCCAATCCTGCTGGCCCTCCACCTATTACGATACAATCAAACATTTTATACGCCACCTTTTCCCGTCTATTATAGAGTGCTAATATCTATGATTAGTCCAAATAAAAAGATTTAACTCACATTAAATCTTTTAAAGTTTTATTTTTTAAAGCTTTAGTCATTTCATCTTCTGCAGATAATAAAATTGCTTGAATTTTACATTCTGGCCCATGATTAAAACTATCTTCTAATGTACTCTGATGTCCATCAATCGCTGTTATAATGTCATATACAGAAATCTGTTCCCAATTATTCACTAAATAATAACCACCTTTAGCACCAGAAGCTGATTTAATAACACCCGCTTTTACTAATTGAGTTAAAATTTTAGATAAATATGTTATAGATATATTTAATACTTCAGATAAATGTTTAACATTAATAGGTTGTTGCTCTTTTTTAGCAATTAAATATGCTAATGCATGCAAACCATAATCTGTCCCTTTTGAAATTTTCATAACACACCTCTTAATCATAGATATTACAACTCTATAATAGCACTTATTTAAAAATTGTCTATTCTTTTGTTTTTATGATTTTATATTTGGTAGTACTGATTACTTTTTCAGCCAGTATTTTACGTTTTCTTATTATTTTTTTCACAATGCTATGACATTTAATCGATATAATTGATGTAATATCCAAAATTGGAGGCTTTAAAATATGAATGAAATCGTAATACTAACTGTCAGTGATATTCATGGTTATATTTTCCCAACTGATTATCAAACAAGTCATCAAGATTTACCTAAAGGACTATTAAAAATAAAATCCATGATATCAGATATAAAATCGCAACATGAGCATGTCATCTTGATGGACAATGGAGACTTTTTACAAGGATCGCCTTTTTGTTCATATTTACATTCACAATTACATTCTAGTAAATATTTAAGTGATATATATAATGAAATTGGTTTCGATTTTGCAGTAATTGGTAATCATGAATTTAATTACGGCTTGCCTTATTTATATGAAACGCTTAAATCTTTTAATTTCCCTGTACTATCAGCAAATATTTTTAAACATAACAAGCCATTTACAGGTCACGACGTCATTTATATTGATAAAAACGATACAAAAATTGGCATCATTGGATTAACAACTCAATACATACCTAATTGGGAGCAGCCAGAAACAATCAAAGATTTGTCTTTTTACTCTGTTAAAGAAACTGCTGCTAAGTTAATTGAAGATGTTCGTGAGCAATCAGATATTGTCGTCGTATGTTACCACGGCGGATTTGAGAAAGACCTTCAAACTGGTGAACCAACAGAATTAATTACTGGAGAGAATGAAGGCTATGATTTACTCAATGAAGTAGAAGGAATTGACGTTTTAATTACTGGTCACCAGCATCGAGAAATTGCTGAAAAGATCAATAATACTCAAGTAATTCAAGCTGGTTCAAAGGGAGATTGCTTAGGGAAAATCATTTTAAATATTGACGAAGCCTCACAACAAATCATTTCATCTCAGAGTGAAATTTTATATGTAAAAGACGCCAATCCAACTATTAATGATGAAGGTACGAAGAGAAAAATAAACGAAGAAGTTAATCAATGGTTAGACCAAAAAATAACGCATTTATCAGAACCAATGTACATTGAAGATGCTTTTACCGCAAGAATAAAGCCACATCCTTTAATTAATTTATTAAATTATGCTCAGATGGAAACTAGCGGTGCAGATATTTCAGCAACAGCATTATTTGATTCTGCTACTGGATTTGGAACAGATGTCACAATGAGAGATGTTATTAATAATTATCCCTTTCCAAATACTTTTAATGTATTAGAAGTAACAGGCTCTACCTTAAAGTTAGCATTAGAACGATCCGCTTCATACTTTGCAATTATTGATAACGAATTGACCATTAATCCTGAATTTTTAGAACCAAAGCCACAACACTTCAACTATGATATGTTTGGTGGATTATCATATAAATTAAACATAAGACAACCTATAGGAGAACGCGCTCAAGATATTTATATTAAAGACGAACCATTGAACTTAGACACAACGTACAAAATAGTCGTTAACAATTATAGATCAGTTGGAGGAGGCGGCTACCATATGTTTAATGCAAATCAAATAGTAAAAGAAATACAATTAGAAGGTGCAGAGCTTATCATCCAATATTTACAAAACCATTCCATTGAAACATTACCATCCATTATGGACTTTGAAGTAGTTTATTGATGACTTAATGATGAATTGTAGATTAAGTCGGAAGTTAATCGAAGAGATTGACTAAAACACCAAACAATAAAAGGATGGGACAAATTAATTTGTCCCATCCTTTCTCATTTCTACCCTATCGTTTCTATTGAATATTTACAGGCTTTGTAACTATATTTTTACTACCTTGTTTCAATCTTAAGTTAGCTGTTCCAGATACACCAGACTTCACTTCGACTGTATATGATACTTTAGCGTTTCCTTTACTATCTGTATTTACGGTAATTGGCTTACTATAACCAAAGTCACTAGCTTGCTCGCCTTCTTTGCTTATTTTGCCTATTTGATTACCACCTTCAGTATACATACCTAACTTCAAATCTTTAATTGTACTATTTGCAGCATATCCACTTAATGATGTTGTTACTGTAAAAGTTTCACCGTTTGTTACTGAATCAGGAAATTCTAATGTAGCTGTTCCTTGAGTATTTCCTGGGTTATCATTTCCACCAGAACCTTCTGAACCGCCATAACTTCCTGGTGCGAATGTTTCACTATTAAACCATTCGTAACCTGCTTTTGGTTGTGACCAAGGTTCTGCTTGTGTTTCTTTACTGTTCTCTGGCTTTTCTGAATCTAGTAGTTGCGTTGTTTGATCTAATTTAATTCCTAATTCTTCAAATGTTGTATAGTCTTCTTTTTCACCTAACCATGTTGTTAAATTATTCAGCATCTTGCCGTTATCTTCTTCTTTAAATCCATCATATGTTTTCTTTGTACTTCCATCATCTTCTCTTTTGTATTTAGGTGTAATATCTTCAACCATGGAAGAATCTCCTATAAATGCAGCTTTACCTTTACCTACTTTAGATACGGCTATGTATGCACCTTCTTCTCTACCTCCGCCATTGTAGACACCTTGATCTACAGCATGACCCCATTTATCCGCTTCGCTCAATTTATCGGGAACGTATACTATACCTTTTGCAATTTTAGGATTTGTCACTGCAATTGTTGAACCTGCATGCATGGATACAGACTGTATGCCATTTCCAAGACCAAGTCCTTCCTCACCTTGAACAACATCAGTTGCATTGAGGTTGTTTAATGCATTATATCTAAATCTTACGCCAAAATTCTCTGATAACCAGTCAGAACTTGTAACACCTTGCATAGCTTCAGAATTCTTTTCAGCTTCAGTCATATTTTTAGTCATATCATCATATGCGCCTCTTCGATATCCATTCATCACTTCTGAAGAATCAATTCTATTATAGTTTCGGTCAGCATTATAATGATCAGAAACAAATATGACACTGCCACCATTTTTAACATAATTTAAAATGGCTTGTTGTTCAGTTGATTTAAATGGAATGTTTGCTTCAGGTATTACAAGTATCGAAACACCATTTAAACGCTCAGTCGTTATGCCTGACTTATCTCGTAATTCTTTAACTTGGTAACCTTGTTCAGCGATTGAATTTGCATAATCTGAGAATGCGCCATCTATCACCCAATCAGCAGCACCAGCTGTTTGTCCATGCGTATTATCTACTAGCACTTGTCCTTTACCACTATCGCTACCTATAACTGGTGCTTCATCTGCATATACCGCTCCAGTTGATAATGTTGAAATGGATACCATACCTGTTAATACTAACTTTTTAAAATAAGACATTGTGACACTCCTTTATCTTTTATGTATTCATTTTAGTTTATAAAAATTTAAATAAATGAATATTAACCATATATTATATAAAAATATACATAATTCTATTGTACTTAACACACATAATGAAACTTTTACATAGTTTACCAATTTCAAACAAAATATGTATTTTCAGTGTGATAGGATTTCATATGTAGGGCATTAGAATACATATTCGGAGGCGTAAAATTATGAGGGAAAAGAAATATTTTAGCCGTCTATTCATCTTTTTATTAGGCGCAATTTTCGTATTAGCAGCATGTGGCAACGGGGAATCTAGTATCCAATCGAAAGAGTCGGATAATAAAAAAGGTGGAGATTATAAGCCTGAAGAATTAACGATTCAATTCGTTCCTTCTCAAAATGCAGACACATTGGAAGCAAAAGCAAAACCTTTAGAAAAGCTACTATCAGATGAATTAGATATTCCAGTCAAAGTATCAGTGTCAACAAATTACAATACTATTGTAGAAGCAATGAAATCAAAAAAAGTTGATGTTGGTTTTTTACCTCCTACAGCATACACATTAGCACATGATCAAAAAGCAGCTGATGTTCTATTACAAGCACAACGTTACGGTGTTAAAGAGGACGGTTCAAATAGTGATGAATTAGTCGATGAATATAAATCACAATTTATTGTTAAAAAAAGTTCAGATATTAAATCTTTAAAAGATATGAAAGGTAAGAAAATCGCACTACAAGATGTTTCATCAACTGCTGGTTACACATATCCTGTAGCAGAATTATTAGATGCAGGAATCGATCCAATGAACGATATGGATATTACGAATGTGAAAGGTCACGACCAAGCAATTATCGCTTTATTAAATGGAGATGTTGACGTTGCAGTTACGTTCCAAGATGCTCGTAACATTGTCAAAAAAGACCAACCTAACGTATTCAAAGATACTGAAATTGTAAAATTAACAGAACCTATTCCAAATGACACAATTTCAGTTCGTAGTGATATGGATAATAAATGGCGCGATAAATTGAAAAAAGCGTTTAAAGATATCGCTAAAACTAAAAAAGGGCATGATATTGTAAGTGAAGTTTATAGCCATGAAGGTTATGTAGACAGTAAAGACTCTAAGTTTGATGTTGTACGTGAATACGGTAAAAAAGTTAACGAAAACGAAAAATAAGATTTAAGCATGAATATTCTAATATAAAGGCTCAGCTCCTATTTAGCGAGCTGGGCTCTTTATTTACACGAAAGGTGATTTCATATGAGTCAAATAGAATTCAACAATGTCACTAAAGTATATAAAAATGGTCATAAAGGTCTCGATAATATCAATTTAAATATAGAAAAAGGTGATTTTGCTGTCATCGTTGGTTTGTCTGGTGCTGGTAAATCCACACTACTCCGTTCAATCAATCGTCTTCACGATATCAGTGAAGGAGAAATCATTATTGAAGGAAAATCTATATCTAAAGCTTCTGGTAAAAATTTATTAGCTATGAGACGTAATATTGGTATGATTTTTCAACATTTTAATTTAGTAAAACGTTCTTCAGTTATTAGAAATGTCCTAAGTGGACGCGTAGGCTATCACCCTACTTGGAAAATGGTACTCGGTATGTTTCCTAAAGAAGATAAACTTAAAGCATTAGAAGCATTAGACAGAGTAAATATTTTAGAAAAAGCATATAGTCGTTCAGATGAATTATCTGGAGGTCAGCAACAAAGAATCTCTATAGCACGTGCTCTTTGCCAAGAACCATCAATCATACTTGCAGATGAACCGGTAGCTTCTTTAGATCCACTCACTACTAAACAAGTTATGGATGATTTAAAACGCATTAATGAAGAGCTCGGAATTACAATTATTATCAATTTGCATTTTGTAGATTTAGCTCGAGAATATGGCTCACGCATAATTGGCTTACGTGCCGGAGAATTAGTATTTGATGGTCCTACCTCAGAAGCAGATGATGATACATTTGCAGAAATATACGGACGTCATATTAAAAGTGATGAAAAGTTAGGAGTGAGATAAATGGACAATGACAATGATCATTTAGCACCTTATCTGGAAAGAAAATCATCATTAAAACAAATATTTTCAATATTAGTAGTAGCTGCCCTAGTTATTTGGAGTTTTTTGTATACGAAATTTAGTTTAGGCGATTTAATGTATGGTATTCCTCAAATGGTGGAACTGTTTAAAAGCATGTTTCCACCAGATTTAAATTATTTATCAAATATTACAAAGCCGATGTTAGATACAATTCGTATGGCAGTTGTAGGTACATTCATTGGAGCAATATTATCCATTCCTATTTCAATGTTATGTGCGAGCAATGTTATCAAATCAAATTGGATTTCTATTCCGTGTAGATTTCTTTTAAACATTGTCAGAACAATACCTGATTTATTACTTGCAGCGGTGTTTGTAGCTATTTTTGGAATAGGACAAATTCCAGGTATTTTAGCCATTATTATTTTATCAATCAGCATCATTTCTAAACTAATGTATGAATCTTTAGAAAGTATTGATGATGGTCCATTAGAAGCAATGACAGCTGTTGGTGCTAACAAATTAAAATGGATTACATATGCTGTTATTCCACAAGCCATTGCACCTTATATGTCTTATGTATTATACGCATTTGAAATCAATATTCGTGCAGCTGCCGTTCTTGGATTAGTCGGTGCAGGTGGTATCGGATTGTATTACGATCAAACATTAGGCTTATTCCAATATCCAAAGACATTAACAATCATTCTCGTGACACTTGTTATCGTTGTGATTATAGATTTCATTAGCACGAAAGTGAGGGAGAAACTCGTATGACAAACAAAACAGAGCAACTTCATTCCCCTACTCAACAGAAAAATTTATTATATCGATGGATTTCAACTATCGTCGTTGTGATTTTATTAATTTGGGCATTCGTAGGTGTTTCAGCATTTGAAATAAAAGAACAATCAGGAACAATTATGCGTTCAATTTTAGATGGATTAATCCATCCAGATTGGTCTTACGTATACATACCTGAAGGAGAAGATTTATTACGCGGACTTTTAGAAACATTCGCAATCGCTGTAATTAGTACATTTTTATCCGCTATATTCTGTATACCATTCGCTTTTATAGCAGCAAAAAATATGGTTAAATTCAAACCCGTATCAAGTGTCAGTAAGTTTATTTTAAGTGTCATACGTGTATTTCCAGAGATCGTTATGGCCATTATATTTATAAAAGCAGTCGGACCAGGATCATTTTCAGGTGTACTAGCCTTAGGTATCCATTCAATAGGCATGATGGGTAAGCTGTTTGCTGAAGATCTAGAAAATTTAGATTTAAGTCCAACAGAATCATTAGTAGCAAGTGGTGCAAACTCCATTAAGACTCTAATGTTTGCAGTTGTACCACAAATATTACCATCGTACATCTCATTAGTATTATATAGATTTGAACTCAATTTACGATCAGCATCAATTTTAGGATTAATAGGTGCAGGCGGAATCGGAACACCATTAATATTTGCACTACAGACAAGAACATGGGATCGTGTTGGTATCATACTTATTGGATTAATTATTATGGTAGCCGTGATAGACATCATCTCAGGTAAAATTAGAAAAAAATTAGTTTAACAGTGGAAGCGACCCGAAAATTATTGGTTTTCGGGTCGCTAATTTTATTTATCGGCCTGTATTTCGCGTTTTCGGGTCGATAATTATTTTTATCGGTCCGTATTTTGCGTTTTCGGGTCGCTATTTATTTTTATCGGCCTGTATTTCGCGTTTTCGGGTCGCTAATTTTATTTATCGGCCTGTATTCCGCGTTTTCGGGTCGCTATTTATTTTTATCGGCCTGTATTTTGCG